>CAQUWW010000114.1 GCA_948896875.1 uncultured Acetatifactor sp.
TTCTGTCACCGGTCAGGAAGGGAGGTAACACCACATGGGCGCAATAGGATATCTCTACTGCAGAACCTTTATCAACCGGTTTAAAAAGGCGATGCGAAAGCCTGTCACTTATGTCTATCTGGTGATTCTGCTCTTTTATTTTACCGTGCTCCCCATGTCCCTGCGGATGGCTGTGGAAGAGATGGGGGCGGACTCTCCGGAAGGAATGGTCACGGTATTGACTGTGTTTGCTTTCTGGACTGTGCCGGCCAATCTGATCGCTTATGCGAAACGAAAAGGACTGGTGTATAGAAATTGTGATGTGCATTTTCTGTTTTCCGCGCCGGTAAATCCCAAAAAGGTTTTGTTGTATGCGCATTTGAAGACATTGACCGCACAGGTATTATTGAATTTGTTTGTAATTGTATGTGGAGCGCTGCTGTTCCGGGTAGAGGGCTGGAAGCTGGCAGTTTATTTTCTGTTTTCCCTTGTCCTGGAAAATCTGCTGGAAGGAAGCATTATGATGCTGCTTTACGGCTCGGAATGGCTGGGAGAAAGGCAGCGTGGTCTGGTGGTAAAAGCAGCCTATGGGCTGGTTGGCATTCTGGTTGTGATGGGAATCTATGCGTATCTCCGGGAAGGCTTGAGCATGCAGACTGTGACGAACTATCTGCATGGCGATATGATTCAGCTGGTACCGTTGATCGGCTGGTACATTGCCGCGGTGCACCTTTTATTCATTGGAGCAACCACAGTAAATGTAGTTGGGACCTGCTGCTATGTGATTCTGATGGTTGTGGCGGTGACAGCGGCGTGGAGGATGCGGTGTGAGGGAGACTTCTATGAAGATGCCATGAAATTTGCCGAAGACTATGAGGAAGTTGTAAAAAGCCGAAGACAGGGAGATAATCAGAAACGCCTTGGCAGAAAGCAGAAGTTTGGAAAGGCCAGGGTCAGCTGGAAGGGAAGCGGAGCCAGGGCGCTGTTCTACAGACAATTGCTGGAATATAAAAAGAACAGATATTTCATTTTTGACACAAATACAGTAATGGCTGTTCTGGGAGGATGCGGAATCGCCTGGCTGTATGTCAGAGAGGGAGACTTTGGTTCTCTGGAAGCGTTTCGGCCTTTTATCATCCCTGTGGTTTCGGCATATATGATTTTTATCTTTACCGCAGTCAATGGGAAATGGGCAAAAGAACTTCGCTCTCCCTATACATATCTGATTCCGGACACCGCCTTCCACAAACTGATGAGTGCCACGGCGATGCATCATGTACAGAGTCTGGCCAATGCCTGCCTGATCACTTTGCCTGGAGCGATTGTAATGGGGATGCGATGGACAGAGACTTTATTGTGTATCCTTTTCTATGTGATATTGTCTGCCAATAAGCTGTATGCGCTTGCGGTGGCGGAAGCCATCTGTGGAAACAACCTGGGAATCATGGGGAAACAACTGCTTCAGATGTTAATTCAGGGGGCGGCGATATTCATGGCTGTGTTGGGCGGCATTCTGGGTATGGCGGCGGGAGGCGTGCTGACGGCATATGTGTGCATGGACTTTTTCCTGCTGTTTTTCACTCTTATATTCATGGTGATTGCCACGCTTAATTTCTACAATATGGAAGCTGCCTGAAACTTTCGTAGCAGTTCAGACAGGGCACTGAACTGCTACAGACTTTCCAAAGAAGAACCATCAATGAAGAGAGCGGCCTTCCGAGTCCTCTTTTCGAAGATTAGGCTGAGTATCCTTCAGATAATTAACGTAATTGATTACAGAATCCCGAGATTTCATATCCAGAGACAATAGGGTTGTGGTAAGACCATGTATTGTGTAATCGGAAGTGATATAACGGTTAAGCTGTTCAGGCGGGCAACGGTAATCGGTGCGGCCGAGAAGATAATCGGTGGTGACATGGAAGAAGTCAGCCAGTTTGCATAATGTTGCCAGATCAGGCGCATGTACATTGTTCTCATAGTTGGAAATCGTACCTATGGACATATTCAGGAGAGCGGCCAGTTCCTTTTGGCCCAACTCTCTTTCCTTACGCAGCTGCGAAAGGATTTGACCAACATTTCTCACATCTGTATCTCCTCAATTCTTACACAAAAGACATACTGCATAACAGTTCAGGACTTGTCTGAACTGTTACTATACTGCGTCAAGCAGGCAGTTTTTATACTGAATAAACTTTATTCTACATAATTTCATAATTTCTAAAATAGTGTTTTAATAAACGAATAATCTTAGAGAATATTTTTATAAAAACTAAAGCAGTCCTTTTGGCTGAAAAAGGAAAAAGGATGGACGAATTTGCAGTTTCGGTGTATGATGATATATAGAAGCATCCATGGAAGGACAAAATATGCCGGGAGGAGTTTTCAATGAATAATCTGATTGAAATCACAGGGCTGACAAAAGCTTATACATCCCAAAACATTGCGGTAAATAATATTTCAATTACTTTGCCTCGGGGAAAAATTATAGGTCTTTTAGGCCCGAATGGAAGTGGAAAGACCACGCTGATCAAAATGCTGAACGGTCTTCTGACGCCGACCCAGGGAACGATCCGGATCAACGGCCAGCCTGTGGGGGTGGAGACGAAAGCCAAAGTGGCTTATCTGCCGGACAGAACGTACCTGGCCGGATCTAAGAAAATCTATGAAATTTTAGATTATTTCTGCGATTTTTACGCAGACTTTTCGAGAGACAAAGCGATGGAGATGCTGCATATTCTGGATATTGCTCCGGATGTCAGGCTGAACACACTCTCAAAGGGAACAAAGGAAAAAGTACAGCTGATACTGGTTATGAGCCGGAATGCGGATCTCTATATTCTGGATGAACCTATCGCCGGAGTAGACCCTGCGGCCAGGGATTACATTCTCCGGACCATTGTCAACAACTACAATCCGGGTGCCACCATATTGATTTCCACGCATCTGATCGGGGATATCGAACAGGTGCTGGATGAAGTGATTTTTATGCGTTACGGATATCTGGTGCTCTATACATCCGTAAATAATATCAGAGAACAGCATGGGAAGTCGGTGGATGCTTATTTCAGGGAGGTGTTTGCATGTTAGGGAAGCTGATAAAGCATGAATGGAAGGATACGTATAAGATAGGCTGTCTTCTGCTTTTTATCGTGGCATTGGTCACATTGTTTGGATGGCTGGCTTTTCAGACACCCATGTGGCAGTCCCTTGCCGAAGGGGGGAGCAGGTTCAGCTGGGTGGATATTTTCAGCATCCTGACCCTGATCATGTATGTGATGATGCTGACAGGGATCAATTATGGACTTATGATTTATCTGGGCGTACATTTTTACCAGACCATGTATACGGACCAGGGGTATCTGGTTCACACGCTGCCGGTGACAAAGCACCAGATCCTGTTCAGCAAGATTCTGATCAGCGGACTCTGGATTTTCCTTGTGATGCTGACTGTGTATCTGTCCGTAGGTATCTTGGGAGTATCCATGATATCGAGGATATTGCCGGGAGGATATTCTCTGTCTTCCATCTGGAGAGAGATTGGGATGGACCTGGGAACATTTATAGATCTTCTGGGAGAGGAGCTGAATTTTGACATAATTCGCTGGCTGGTGATTGTGCTGCTCATGTCGCTTGTTTCGCCCTTTGTGACAGTGACGATTCTGTTCGGGGCTATTTCCATAGGGCAGCTTTTCGGCAAACACAGGGTGCTGATGGCAATTTTGTGCTATATCGGTATTATGGTGGCCGTGAATATTGTCACGGGAATCATCCGAAGCTTTGCCACTGTGTCAGGATTGCAAAGTTTTGGAAATTATGTGAATACTACCATGGATTCCACTTTTATCATCAATCTGCTTCTTGCAGTGGGACTTTATTTTGTCTCCTGGCATGTGACCAATAATCGATTGAATATGCAGTAACAAGTTTTAGTTTGGGGTGAGTATAAATGCAGATGCAGAAGATAATCGATCAGATTCTGGAGGGGGATTTTGATTATGAGAATGGTTCCCTGGATTTCTCCTGCGAAAAAATAGAGTTGTCTGTGAAAAAGGGGCAGCAGTACGAAGGCAGTTTTCATATCTATGCGCCACAGGAGCTTTATACCAACGGCATTGTGTTATCCTCGGACTGGAGAATGGAATGTCTGACAGGAGAATTTACCGGCAGCCAGGAGGAAATTCTGTTTTGCTTCCACGGGGAGAACCTGGAGGAAGGGGATGTGGTAAAAGGCAGCTTTGAAGTGATCAGCAACCGGGGAGAGTATTATCTGCCTTTTGTCATATCGGTAGAGTATGCCATGCCGGAGTCATCCATCGGAAGTATCAAAAATCTGTTTCATTTTGCCAATCTGGCCAAAAACAACTGGAAAGAAGCAGTCAGACTGTTCTACTCACCGGAATTTTCTCTGATTTTCACCGGAAATGACGCGGCATATGCGGAGGATTACAGGGCCCTTTCCGCTTACAATGGACGAGAACAGAATGTGGAAGAATTCCTGATTCAGGTCAATAAAAAGCAGAAGATTACATTTCTGACAGAAGAGCAGGAGCTGTCTGTGAAGGAGACCATGGCCAGACTTTCGGGCAGCGTATTGGAACAGGAGCTGAACATTATAAGAAATGGGTGGGGATATACACGCCTTTCTGTCAAATGTACAGGTGACTTTTTGTTCACGGAGAAGGAAGTACTGACAGATGATGATTTTCTGGGAAACCGCTGTCGTCTGCCGGTCTTTATAGACGGCGCGCTCTGCCGCCGCGGGAAGAATTTCGGCAGGATCTGTCTGTACAATTCCTATGTGACGCTGACAGTTCCCGTGACGATCTTCGGGAAAGACGAAGGCTTTGAAGGTGGCGTGGGAGCGGAGCAGAAACAGTATACGATTCAAATGATGGAATCCTATGTGGCCTTTCGAATGAAGAAAATCAGCACTTCCGCATGGTTGAAAGAGACCGGCCGGCTGGTGGAGAAGATGGTGAAGTCAAATGACAGCGATATGTCGGTGAGACTGTTTCAGGCCCAGATATTGATTACTGAGGAGCGTTATAATGAGGCCGGCTGGATTCTGGATCATGTGTCGGAACTGTTCGAAAAGAAGAGACCTTCGGATACTTTGCGCGCTTATTATCTCTATCTGACCACGCTGCTTCACGGAGAGGAAGAATATATTACCAGGGTGACCGGGGAGGTTGAGCGCATTTACCGACGGGATGATTCCAATTGGCGCGTAGCCTGGCTTCTGCTGTATTTGTCGGATGAGTATCATAAGTCGGACAGAAATAAATGGGCATTGTTCGAACATCTTTTTGCATCGGGATGTACCAGCCCCGTACTGTATATAGAGGCGCTTTCCGCGCTGAATGCAAATCCGGCCCTGCTGCGCAGGCTGGGTAGATTTGAGAGACAGCTGCTCTTCTGGGGTGCCGGGAGAGGTCTGTTAAAACGGGAAGTGACCGAGCAGCTGCTTTATCTTGTGGGCAGGGTGAAAGAGTATTCCAGAGTATTGTTTGCCACAATGGAGCATCTGTATGGGAAGAAAAGGGATGTGCGGATTCTGCAGGAGATCTGTTCTCTGCTGGTCAAGGGCGGGAAGACAGGGCATGCTTACTTTGAATGGTATAGGGCGGGTGTGGAGGCGCAGCTTCGGATTACCAATCTCTATGAGTACTATATGATGTCTCTGGATCTGGACAGTCAGCAGGAGATTCCGAAGACGGTGCTGATCTATTTTTCCTATCAGAACAGTCTGGACCATGCGCGGACCGCATACCTGTACAATTACATCCTTCAAAATCAGGACAAGCTGGGAGAGATCTGTGAGTCATACAGACCAAGGCTGGAATATTTTCTCATGGATCAGATAAAAAAAGGGCATATAGACAGGCAGCTGGCGGGCATTTATAACAAGATGCTGCGGCCGGGTGTGGTGAATGAAGAGACCTGTGAACCTCTTTCAAGATTACTGTTTGCCCACCTTCTTCAGGTGGAAGATGCCAGAATGAGAAAGGTTTATGTATACCAGCCAGGGAACCTGTGTCCGCGGGAGTATATACTGACGGAGCGACGGACCTGGGTGTCTCTGTATGGAAGCCGGTATACGATTGTTTTTGAGGATGGAGAGAAGAACCGGTTTATCAGAAGCGTTGAGTACACTATGGAAAAGCTGATGATCCCGGGGAAATTCCTGCGGTGGCTGCTGCCCTTTGAAAAGGTGTGTCCGGAACTGGACCTGTATCTGTGCGGAGACGAGAGTGTGTGCAGAGAAGAACCGGAGGAGAGAGTTAAAAGGCAGACGCGGATTGCAGATTCCGATTATGCGGGAGAAAAAATTAAGAGAGAAAGCTATCTGTATATTCTGCAGCATTATTATGATACGGATGATATGTTTGCGCTGGATGATTATCTGAAATATATTCCGGCGGAGGAGTTAAGTACCGCGGAGAGAAGTACGGTAATAAGATTTATGGTACTCCGGGGCAGCTATGACCTGGCGGAAAAATGGCTGGAAACTTACGGGCCTTATTTTGTGGATGTGAAGGTTCTGGTGAGGCTGATCAGCGTACTGATGGAGCGACGCGACATGGAAGAGAATCCCCTTCTGACAGCCGCTGCGGTATATGTTTTTCAGAAGGGAAAATACAACAGCAGAATCCTGGAATATCTGATTCTGTATTATCGGGGGATGACCAGGAACTTGCGTGACGTCTGGAAGGCTGCCAGATCCTTTGATGTGGACTGCTACAGGCTCAGTGAGACAATTCTGGTTCGTATGTTGTACTCCGGTGCTTTTGTAGGAGAGAAGATCGAAATTTTCCGCTATTATCTGTCGCAGGGACCAAAGCCAGAGGTGGAGGAAGCTTTCCTGGCGCAGTGCGCTTATGACTGTTTTGTGCGGGACAGAGTCATGGAAAGTGTGGTGTTTTATGAGATAGGACGTATGTATCGGAGAGAGGAACCGGTGCAGAAAGTCTGTAAGCTTGCCTACTTGAAGTATTTTGCCGAGAACAGGGAGGAGATGGACGAGGACAGCGCCGTTATCGCGGAACAATTTCTGCAGGAGATGACAGAGGAAGGAATAAAGCTGGAATTTTTCCGGAAGTTTGAGAAGTATCTGCCGGTGCAGCAGGAGCTTGCCGACAAGACGATTCTGGAATACCATACCAATCCCCGCTGCAGGGTCTGTATTCACTATTCTCTTCTTCATGAGAACGGAACAGCGGGAGAATACAGGGCGGAACAGATGAAGGAAGCATTTGGCGGGGTGTTTTTCAAAGAATTCATCCTGTTTTTCGGCGAGAGCCTTCAGTACTATATCACGGAGGAAGAGGGCGAAGAGGAGAAGCTGACGGAGAGTGGAACCCTTCAGAAAAGCGATTACGGTGAATTTGAGGAGGAGAGCCGATACCGGATGATAAATGATATCGTCATCAGCAGATCTGTGGAGGATTTTGACACCATGGATGACCTGCTGGAGGAATATTATAAGAAAGAATTCCTGAATGAGAGATTGTTTTGTATAAAATAAAGGCAGACCAAATGACAGGTTGAGGAGGCAGCATGGGATTTCTAAGCGGCGAAAAACTGATAGTGGGATATGATTTGGGCAATGATTTTTCTCAGATCAGTTTTGCTGTTTCCGAAAATGGGGAAACGGAAACTTTTTCTCAGGTAGCCGGAGCAGAAATATACAATATTCCTACTGTGTTGTGTAAAAAGTATGGCACAAGTCAGTGGTTGTATGGACGGGAAGCGCTGCGATGTGCGGAAGAGGAGCAGGGGATTCTTGTGGAGAATCTGATAGGTATGGCATTGGACGGGGAAACTGTGGTCATAGACAGGGAAAGCTTTGACCCGGTAGCCCTTCTGGCACTTTTTCTCAAGAGAAGCCTTGGGATGTTTCTGCAGGCCAATTCCCAGGCAGGGAGGTCGGATAAAATCGGTGCACTGATGTTGACCTGTCCCATGTTGGACCATGAGATTCTGGAAGTGCTTGGATGTGTGGTGGAAGGGATCCGCCTGAAAACGGGTAAAGTATTTTTCCAGAGTTATGCGGAGAGCTTTTACAGCTATATGCTTCGGCAGCCCAAAGAACTGTGGATCAATCCACCGGTTCTGTTTCATTATAGAAAGAACAAAATCAAGGTATACCGCATGGAATGCAACAGACGTACAACGCCGATCGTGGTCTCCATAGAGGAGTCAGAATATGATTTTCCTGTGCCGGAGAATGACCAGGACGAAGAAATGGACAGGAATTTTATGAACATTGCCAGTGAAGTGTGCGGTGGATCGTGCGGCAGTGTGTTTTTGATCGGAGATAGATTTGGCGGAGAATGGATGAAGGATTCTCTTCGTTTTCTGTGTAAGGGAAGAAGGGTATTTCAGGGAAATAATCTGTTCAGCAAGGGAGCATGCTGTGGAATGCAGGAGAGACTGGCTGTCAGTCAGACAGGAGAGGAATATGTCTTTCTTGGAAGGGAAAAGCTGAAGACCAATATCGGCATGAAAATACTCAGGCAGGGAGAAGATTCCTACTATGCACTGTTGGATGCGGGAATGAACTGGTATGAAGCAGAGCAGACATTGGAACTCTACCTGCAGGAGGGGAATGAGCTGATTTTGACGCTTATACAGGTCATATCCGGGAAAAGTAAAGAGATTAGGCTTGTGTTGGAGGGACTTCCCGGTTCCACATCCAGGCTCAGCCTCCACCTTTCCATGAAGGGGGAGACCTGTCTGGAGGTGGAAGTAAAAGATCTGGGATTTGGAGAATTCAGAGCGGCCACCGGCCGTGTATGGAAGGAATCCATAGAAATAGAAAATTGACGGGAGCGTGGAAAAGTGCGTGTCAGTGTCTGTGTGGGAGAGTATGCGAAAACACCGTATCAGATTCCGGGTGTGGGAATGAACGTTTTCTGTATGGAGGAATTGTGCTGCTGTATGAAGGAAAATGCATTCCTTCTGGATTTGTCGCTGCTAAATGATGAACTGTTGGACTGGATAGAGAGGGAATGCGGATTGCGGGAGCTGGCCGGTGCATTGCATTCGCTTGTCCATAAGCAGGGATCCCTCAGCGGGTTTGTGACCGCCATTCTGCGGTATGTGGGGTTCTATGACGAGGACGCGATAGACGAGACGGAGCGTGTGCTGAAGCAGGGGGCAGGTCTGAGCGGTATCGAGCGGCGCAAGAGCCAGATAGACTATCTGGTCCGAAAGAAAAAGTATAAAACAGCGTTGGCAGAGTATGACAGGCTGCTGCAGAAATGGCAGGAGCAGGAGAGGCAGGGCGATATCCTGCCGGCGGCTTCCAGCCTGGCGAAAATCTGGCACAATAAGGGCGTTGCATTTACGGGACTTATGCTTTATGAAAGGGCTGCGGAATGTTTCCTTCGGGCC
>CAQUWW010000115.1:0-5107 GCA_948896875.1 uncultured Acetatifactor sp.
TAAATAATTTTCGGGAGCATACAATGGTCAGTCCAAGACAGATGGCGGAGTATGTTGGCTTTACAGAGGCAGAGGTTAAAACGATTTGTAAAGAATATGATATGCCTTTTAAAGAGATGCAGAGATGGTATGATGGATATTATTTTGAAAGGGCTGGACATATTTATAGCCCTAATTCTGTAATTGAAGCCGTAGACAGCAGAGAATTTGGAAATTATTGGTCTGGAACAGAGACATATGAGTCTCTGATGGCGTATATTGCAATGGACTTTGATGGATTAAGACAATTGATTGTAGATATGCTGGGAGGTCAGGGGTGCAGTGTTGATGTGGAAGCATTTCAAAACGATATCACATCATTTAAATCTGCAGATGATGTGATTACACTGCTGATTCATATGGGATATCTGGCTTATGATAGTAAAATGAAAAAAGTTTTTATTCCGAATGATGAGGTAAGGAGTGCTTTTCTGCGGGCCATTAAAAATGGTGGGTGGGAAGAGGTAATAAAGGCAATTAATGCATCGGAGGCCTTGCTCAGAGCGACTTTGGCAATGGATGAACAAGCTGTGGCGCAGATGATACAGGAGGTGCATATGCAGAATTCTGCCAGTCTGATATATAATAACGAAATTTCGCTAAGCAGTGTGATTGCATTGGCCTATTACAGCGCTTGTAAAGATTATACTCTGGTAAGAGAATTGCCGGCAGGAAAAGGATTCGCCGATATGGTTTTCCTTCCCAAACGTACCTCTTTGAATCCGGCATTGGTTCTGGAATTAAAATGGGATAAAACTGCCGAAGGAGCAATAAGCCAGATTAAAAGCAAGGGATATGTATCAGCCCTTAAAGAGTATAAAGGAAATATTTTGCTTGTTGGAATTAATTATGAAAAGAAAAATAAGAAGCATGAATGCAAAATAGAAAAGTTTACGATGTAATTTTGACATAAATTGCGGTGACTGTTCCGGCGGCGTCTGCGTAATGTATTCGGACCACAGAAAAGGCATTGACAGGTAACAATAAAAAATATATCATGGATAAGACAGGAAAACAGTCAAAGGAGAAGCAGTATGGCACTGAATAAAAAGCCCGTGAAGGGCATGAAGGATATTCTGCCGGAGGAGATGCAGATACGGGATTACGCCATCAGCGTGATCAAGGAGACCTACGGCAGATTCGGTTTTACCTCCATAGAGACGCCCTGTGTGGAGAGCATTGCAAACCTGACCAGCAAGCAGGGCGGAGATAATGAGAAACTGATATTTAAAATATTGAAACGTGGCGAGAAGCTGAATGTGGCGGAAGCTGCATCAGAGGAGGAAATCGTGGATTCCGGTCTGCGCTATGACCTGACCGTGCCGCTGGTGCGGTACTATTCCGCGCATTCCGCCCAGCTGCCAGCTCCTTTCAAGGCATTACAGATGGGAAATGTATGGCGGGCGGACAACCCTCAGAGAGGTCGTTACCGGCAGTTTATGCAGTGTGACATTGACATTCTGGGCGAGCCCTCCAATCTGGCGGAGATTGAGCTGATCCTGGCCACCACCACCACCCTGGGGAAGCTGGGCTTCAAAGGATTTGAAATCCGTATCAATGACAGGCGTCTGCTGAAGGCTATGGCCGCTTACAGCGGATTCTCGGAAGAGGCTTACGACAGCGTGTTCATCACTTTGGACAAGATGGACAAGATCGGGCTGGAGGGTGTGAAGGCGGAGCTTCTGGAGAATGGCTTCGAGGAAAGCTGTGTGGAGCGATATCTGGAGCTGTACCGGGGACTGGAAGAAGCAGAAGACGGTGTAGCTTATCTGGCCGACAGGCTGAAAGATGTGGCGGAGACTTCCATCACGGACAATCTGCGGGAGATCATCGACAGTGTGCAGGCCACGAAGACAGCCGGGTTTGAGATGGTGTTCGATGCCACGCTGGTGCGGGGCATGTCCTATTACACGGGGACTATTTTCGAGATTGCCATCCCGGAATTTGGCGGCAGCTGCGGCGGCGGGGGAAGATATGACGCAATGGTGGGGAAATTCACCGGCAAGGATGTGCCGGCCTGCGGTTTTTCCATTGGATTTGAACGGATTGTCATGCTTCTTCTGGAAAACGGATTCCAGATTCCGGACAGACCGAAAAAGATTGCCTGCCTGGTGGAAAAAGGTGTGGAAGGACAGGCCCTGTGCGATGTGATTGCCAAAGCCCAGGCCATGCGGGAGACCGGAGCCCAGGTGCTGGTAGTCCGTATGAACAAGAACAAGAAGTTCCAGAAGGAACAGCTGACGGCAGAGGGGTACACGGAGTTCGAGGAATTTTATAAAGAGGGATTGAAGAATTAAAAAGACGGAACTATACTCCCCGTGAGGGCATGGAGTTGAAAAGACGGAACTATAACAGTCTGGAAACGAACATGCCCGGGAGAATTTACAGATGCGCCCTATGCAGCTGGAAATTACTCCCCGTGAGGGCATGGAGTTGAAAAGACGGAACTATAATTAAGGAGAGTAATATGGCAGAGACAATGAAGGGACTGAAGAGGACGCATCGCTGCGGAGAGCTGTCCGCGGCAAATATAGGAGAGACTGTCACCGTCATGGGATGGGTGCAGAAGCAGAGAAACAAGGGCGGAATCATTTTCGTGGACCTGCGGGACCGGGCCGGGATTCTGCAGGTTATTTTTGAAGAGGCGGAATGCGGCGCGGAGAATTTCGAGAAGGCGGAGAAGCTGCGCAGCGAGTTCGTGGCGGCGGTTACGGGTAGAGTGGAAAAAAGAGCTGCGGCAGCCAATGAGAATCTGGCCACAGGTGAGATTGAGGTGCGGGCTTTGCAGGTGCGCATCCTGTCCGAGGCGGAGACACCGCCTTTCCCCATAGAGGCAGACTCCCGGACGAAGGAGGAGTTGCGGCTGAAATACCGTTATCTGGACCTGCGCAGACCGGATTTGCAGAAGAATCTGATCCTCCGAAGCAAGATTGCTACCACAATCCGTACTTTCCTCAGCGAGGAAGGGTTCCTGGAGATTGAGACTCCCATTTTGAATAAATCCACTCCCGAAGGGGCAAGAGATTATCTGGTGCCCAGCCGGGTACATCCCGGAACGTTCTATGCACTGCCACAGTCGCCTCAGATTTTCAAACAGCTGCTGATGTGCTCGGGATATGACAGATATTTTCAGGTGGCGAAATGCTTCCGCGACGAGGACCTGCGGGCGGACAGACAGCCGGAGTTCACGCAGATCGACCTGGAGATGTCCTTTGTGGATGTGGACGATGTGATTGACGCAACCGAGCGGATGGTGGCCAGAGTCTGCAAGGAGGCCATCGGTCTGGAGGTGGCGCTCCCCCTGAAAAGGATGACCTGGGACGAGGCCATGAACCGTTTCGGCTCCGACAAGCCGGACACCCGTTTCGACATGGAGCTGACGGATGTGTCTGATATCGTAAAGGATTGCGGATTCGGCGTGTTCACCAGTGCGCTGGAGGCCGGCGGCAGTGTGAGAGGCATCAACGTAAAGGGACAGGCGGAAATGCCCAGAAAGAAGATAGACGCGCTGGTGGAGTTCGCAAAGGGGTACGGGGCAAAGGGACTGGCGTATCTCTCCGTACTGCCGGATGGAAGCTACAAGTCTTCTTTCGCAAAGTTTATGACGGAAGAAGAGCTGAAGGCGTTGGTGAAAGCCATGGCCGGGGAACCTGGAGACCTGCTTTTGTTCGCGGCGGACAAGCTGAAGCTGGTGTGGTCGGTGCTGGGAGCCCTGCGTATCGAGATTGCCAGGCAGCTGGATTTGATCGATGATAATAAATTCAATTTCCTCTGGGTGACGGAGTTCCCGCAGTTTGAGTGGAGCGAGGAGGAAGAGCGGTATGTGGCCATGCATCATCCCTTCACCATGCCGATGGAAGAGGATCTGGCGCTTCTGGAGACCGAGCCCGGCAAGGTCCGGGCGAAGGCTTATGATATCGTGTTGAACGGCGTGGAGCTGGGCGGCGGCAGCGTGAGAATCTTCCAGAGCGATGTGCAGGAGAGAATGTTTGAGGCGCTGGGATTCACGAAGGAAAAAGCCCACGAGCAGTTCGGCTTCCTGCTGGATGCCTTCAAATACGGCGTACCGCCTCATGCGGGACTGGCCATCGGCTTCGACCGTTTCGTGATGCTGCTGGTGAAGGCGGACAATATCCGGGAGGTGATTGCCTTCCCGAAGGTAAAGGACGCCTCCTGCCTGATGTCGGACGCTCCCAATCTGGTGGACGAGAAACAGCTGGAAGAGCTGCATCTGCGCATAACGGAGTAAATTATGTACCTTGCGGAATATCTTTTATCCATAAGAGGATTTCTGGCGGAGGAATATCCCACAGGAGAAACAGAATACAGAGAGGCCCTCGTGGAGAGGGCCTTTTTCTGCGTTGACGAGGAGCGGAAAAGGAAGGCGGAGAAAATACGGCCGGGCAGGGCCCGGGCAGCCAGTCTGGGGGCCGGACTTCTGCTGCAGCTGGCGGTGGGGGAGGCGATTCAAGGGAACGAGGACGGGGCTTTTGCCGTGGGCAATGCTGTGGAGATGGCGGAGACGCTTTATAGAAATGTGGCCGGAGGCTCTGAGGAGGACAGTGCCGCAGGAGGCGCGAAAGCGGAATGTCCTGTGTATTCCGTCAGCCAACTGCTGACCCGCCTGGAAAAACTGCCTCGTCGGTCTCTCATGTATCGTTACGGAGAAAAAGGGAAGCCGTACTTCCGGGATCTGCCCTATTATTTCAGCCTGTCCCATTCGGGAGACTATGTTTTCTGCGCGCTGTCCACAGAGGAAATCGGCGCGGATATCCAGCAGCACCGAAGGCAGCTTAAGGAGGATAATCGAAGACGCCTTGCGGAGCGTTTTTTCTCAGAGGAGGAGAAGCGTGCGCTGGAGACTTCCGGTGAAGGGGAGGCGCTGTTCTACCGGCTCTGGACAAGGAAAGAGGCCTTCGGAAAGCTGACAGGAGAGGGCGTTGCAGGGATACTGGATGTGAATCTGCTGCAGGCGGACAGCGTAGCGAATGTGAGCAAAATGTCTCTGAAGGGAAAAATGTTGCTGAAAGAGGAAGCGTTGTCAGGAAAAAGCGTGTCACCGGAGGAT
>CAQUWW010000115.1:5117-9346 GCA_948896875.1 uncultured Acetatifactor sp.
ATAACGCCAAAAGAGGGTGCGCTACAGGAAAACAGACACAGGGCCGGACAGGAAAATGATATGCCTACCCGGGAGAAGAATTTGCCCCCGGGCAGGCAGCTGATCTGGAAAGAATATGGAAACATTCCGGGATACAGCATTGCGCTGTGTTATGTCACCGCATAACCAGTTCGCTGTCTCCGGGCAATTCGCCGGGAAGTGCGGCGGGCTGGTCCAGGTACCAGTAGGCTACCGAGGTGTAATCGTCATACCGGGGTCCGGTCCAGCCCAGGTTGTCCATGGTCATCCGGAAGGAACGGCTGAAATATACCGGATCCTGGATGTGGAAACGGTACAGCAGAAAGCGCTGCTGACCATTGTACATCTCACTGCTGTCATTACCGGTGATAGCGTAGAGTCCGGCATACAGACCGCCGAATGTCTGATATTGCTTCTGCAGGATATCATTGCCGAACCCATAGGAGCCGCAGAAATAATCTTCCGTGCCGGTGTAATTGAGCGTGGGATATTCGCTGTCATCGATGTACATTTTGGGCTCGCCCTCTACCCAGCAGGTGTTGTGCCCATTCATTCCGGCGGCAAAGCACAGGCCTGCAAACTGTCCCCTGCCTCGGATACCATCCAGCACCGTATAGGCCCTGCCCTTCTGCACAGGATGTTCCTGCCGGTAAAATGCGTGGAAATAACCTGCCTTGAGGGGAATCTCGCCCTTCCAGCCTTCAATCATGTAAAAAAGGGTCTGGGTATCTGCTCCCCGGTTTTCCATGGTGACTTTGCAGTGTCGGCGGAAAGGCATTTCCCAGTAGCAATTGTAGCCCCGCCCCGGGGCCATGAGGATGGGGGCGGAGTTCAGCACAGGGTATTTCCCATCCCTGTCCTTGAAGTTCTCATCATAGGCGCAGCCGAAAAAGGCCGAGATGGGGGCTTCCACTGAGGGCTTTTCCTTTTCCTCCCAATAGATGCGCAAAATGAAGGAATGGCCTACATACCCGGTGAACCACATGTGGGTCAGCATTCCCGGACCGTCCACATCACAGAGGGTGACAGTTTCTCCCGGCTGGATCTGAATGCAGGGCCGCAGCTTTTCACAGTCTCTGCCCCTGCTTCCGCCGGAAGGGGTTCCGGTGGGGTTCTCCGCGGAAAAGCCGAAGCTTTCTCTATCCAGAATCTCAAAAACAGACATAACAGGTCCTCCTACTTGTTTTTTGCTTTCAGTATAGAGAATTTCTGTATAAAGTGCAACCTTTATGTGCGGAAAATCTATGGAATGACATGGCGCTGAAGCAGTCCATTCCAATATTCCTATGGCTATTTGGAATGAACAGCCTTATAATATTTCCAGAATGGAATGGCGAACGCGATAAACAATCCCAGATAGAGTACAAACATGACGCAGAAAAATGCGCACAAAGCCTGATTGATGGGAGTCCTGACCAGGCTCTGCATGATGATCTGGGGGATAATTATCAGAAAGAAAAATACCACAAGCGGTATCATGCGTCCTGTGAAAACCCGCTTCATCATCTCCAGCCGGGAAGCATCGTCACAGAAGATTTCCTCTTCCCTAGTCTTCATTTCAGAAGTTTCTTTCCGAAAATAGCTGTAACCTGCATAATTCTGCAAATATTCCCATCCGCAATCCTGAAACATTTGAATGTATTCTCTTTTATGGGAAACACTGTCAGGATTGTAGTCCAACTGGTAGACTACATCCTGTGGTTCACATCTCTGAAAATGATATAGACAGAAACCATTTATACTGACAAATTCCCAGCCCTTTTTATGTTGTTCTCTCAAATAGGCTTCTTCCTTTTTCCATTCGGGAACCGTAAAAAATTTGAATTCGCACTTTGTGTTTTTCATATTATTTCGCCTCCATCATACTACTATACAATCGTTCAATTCGCTTCATTTCCAAATCAAGCACCTGCGTTCCCAGGTCGGTAATGTGGTAAATTTTGCGGCTTTCTTCTTCTCTGACAAACCGGATCAGGCCGTCTTTTTCCATTTTAGACAGACTTCCGTACAATGTCCCGGGGCTTAGGCTGATTTCTCCATGGGTTAGCTGCTCCGTTTTTTTCACAATGCTGTATCCGTGTGCTTCCTCTCTCAGACACAGCAATATGTAGAAACCTGTTTCAGTCATCGGCACATATACTTTTCTGATATGACGATCCATTCTGCCACCTCGCTCAACACTGCTATATATTGTACTGCGATATATAGTATAGCACTGCGATATAGTAGTGTCAAGAACCCATTATGAAAATATAATGTCTTCGGTACTGTTCTGATTCCATGTCCATCTGAAGACGGACTTTCCTGTAATAGAATATAGATAATGTAAAAAGTAAATTTATTATTGACATTACCTGTATTAGCCTGCTATAGTAAATATACATATCTGGGAAACATCTAATGGAACATCTGAAACCATTTCGGCTGAGAATCCCTGTATGAGAAAACCATAGCGGACGGCAGGGAGAAAATGGTGACGGAGCATTTCATTTACAGTTATCATATACATTCCTCTTTCCGCTGACAGGAAAGGAGAATGATATGAATAAAAATGCTGTAAAGCAAAAGCGTACTTCTGAGAAAGCAACAGAGGAGCAGAGGGCAAGAAAGAAACTGGCGGAAATGAATCTGCTGGATGATTTCCTGTTTAACGCAATGGCGGCTTATCCGGAGATTGGGGAGAGATTTGTAAAGATTCTGCTGAAGATTATTTTTGGCAGAGAATTTAAGAATCTTTCGGTTACAGCGCAGAAGGTTTATTATGGAGCTGATACGAACCTGCATGGCGCGAGACTGGACGTATATTTGGAACCGGAGATAGAGGAAGATTCCGATGAGAGAGTAACGGTTTACAATATAGAGCCGGATAAGAGGGACAATACATCTGATAAAAGAGATCTGCCGAGGAGAATGCGTTTTTATCATGCAAAGATTGCTGCGAAGAGTTTGAATGCCGGGGCAGATTATGACGAACTGAAAAATGTTGTTATTATTATGATTATGCCTTATGATCCGTTTGGTCTGAACCGAATGGTATATACCATAAAAAGCAGGTGTACAGAAGTAGCGGAAATGCCTTATGAAGACGGGGCGAGCACATTATTTTTGTATACCAAAGGAACCGAGGGTATACCGAATGAGGCTTTGAAGCAGCTCCTGCATTATATGGAGCATACCACAGAGGCGAACGCGATAAGTGCGGAGCTGCAGGATATTCAGGAAATGGTCAGGGCAGTAAAGAAAGATCCGGAGGTGACGGCAGGATATATGCTTAGACAATTGAGAATGATGGAAGAACTGAATAGAATGCGGAAAGAAGTCAAAGAAGAAGTCAGAGAAGAAGTCAAAGCAGAAGTCAAAGAAGAAGTCAAGGCAGAAGCAAAAGCAGAAGTCGAACTTTACAATAGGATATCTCTGGTATGTAAAAAGCTGAGAAAAGGCAGAACACTGGAAGAAATCGCCGAAGACCTGGAGGAAGAGCTTTCTGCTATTGAGCCGCTGTATAATAAAGCAAAGGAATTTGCACCGGACTATGATCCGAATCTGGTTTTTGAGATGATGAGTAAAGACGATGAGGCTGATAAGGCCGATAAAGTCGATGAATATTTGCAGACAAAAACAGATTGACATAAATCGCATCTTTTCGTACAATAACAAGGAAGAGCAGAGATGTTCAAAATCAGGCATTTCCCCGCCAATATGCGGGAAGCTGTAAAATCGTGGGTGGGATTTTCCTCACCCACTTCTTATGGTTGAAGGAGAGCAAACGATATGAAAAGGCTGATGAAATATCTGAGCGACTACAAAAAAGAGTCCGTTCTAGCGCCGCTGTTTAAGCTGCTGGAGGCTTTTTTTGAGCTGATGGTGCCGCTTGTGATGGCCAATATCATTGACAGAGGAATCGCGGAGAGTGATATGGGCTATATTGCAAAAATGGGCCTGTGGCTGCTGACGCTGGCGGTGGTGGGGTTGGTGTCTTCCATTACGGCCCAGTATTTTGCGGCGAAGGCGGCAGTGGGATTTTCCACCGGGCTGCGGCAGGCGCTTTTTGACCATATTCAGGGCCTGAATTTTACCAATATAGACAAAGCGGGTACTTCTACCATGATTACCCGTATGACAAGCGATATCAATCAGGTGCAGTCCGGTGTGAATATGGTGCTGCGTCTGTTTTTGCGCTCGCCCTTCATCGTATTCGGCGCGATGATCAT
>CAQUWW010000116.1 GCA_948896875.1 uncultured Acetatifactor sp.
TTTGTGGCCGCAAATGATTCCAGGTAAACGGGAATGGATGTGCACCTGCGGAACTATAAATAAGGAGGAACAAAATCATGGAACCAATCTCACGCAGGGACGTCCCGGTTGAACTGACCTGGGATCTGTCCTCCATCTATGCAACCGAAGAAGAAATGTACGCGGACATGGAAAAGCTGAAGAACTTAAGCGCCCAAATGGTCCGGGATTACAAAGGAAAGCTGAACACACCGCAGACCATCAACGCCTGTCTGGACGACCTCAGGGAAGTGTACCGTCTGAACATCCTCACCGGCAGCTACTGCGATCTGGCAGTGTCCGTGGACTACTACGACAGCTACAATCAGGAACGCAATGAAAAGCATTCCCGTCTGTCCGCGGAAATTTTCAGCAATTTAAGCTTCATTGACAGTGAAATCATCGAACAGGAGGAATCCGTGCTGCAGGAGGCCATTGCCCTGGCCACGGCCAATAAGTTTTATCTACAGGACATTCTCCGGAACAAGCCCCATCAGCTCCACCCGGAGACGGAACGGGCCCTGGCGGCTCTCTCCCAGTCCCTGCATGCTCCCTATCAGATTTATAATATGGCAAAGCTGGCGGATATGAAGTTTGATTCCTTTACCGTCGGAGAAAAGGAATATCCGCTGGGCTACTCCCTGTTCGAAGACGATTACGAGTATGAAAAAGACGCAGACGTCCGCCGGACCGCTTTTGCCGCCTTTTCCAGGAAGATCAGTCAATATGAAAATGTGACTGCCGCCGCCTATAACACCCAGGTTCAGACGGAGAAAACCATGGCAACCCTGCGCGGCTTTGATTCCGTGTTCGACAGTCTGCTCTTCGGTCAGAAGGTGACCCGGGAAATGTACAACCGCCAGATCGACCTGATCACGGAAAAGCTTGCTCCTCATATGCGCAGATATGCCCGTCTGCTGAAACGCATTCACGGACTGGACAAAATGACCTTCGCCGATCTGAAAATCGCCGTGGACCCGGAGTACGATCCGAAAGTCACCATCGAAGAGTCCAGAAATTACATAGAAAAGGGCCTGGCCGTTCTGGGAGAAGAATATGTGGAAATGGTGAGGACAGCTTATCGTGACCGCTGGGTAGATTTCGCCCAGAATGCGGGCAAATCCACCGGCGGCTTCTGCGCCAGCCCCTACGGAACAAATTCCTTCATTCTGCTGACCTGGAACAACCGGATGGCGGATGTCTTCACGCTGGCTCACGAATTGGGTCATGCCGGACATTTCAGAGCCTGCAACAATGCCCAGTCCCTCTTTGACACCAATGTATCCAGTTATTTCGTGGAGGCGCCTTCTACCATCAACGAACTGCTGATGGCACATTACCTGTTGAAGACCAATCCCGATCCCCGCTTCCGCCGCTGGGTACTTTCCTGCATGATTGGAAATACTTATTATCATAATTTCGTTACCCATCTGATGGAAGCTGCTTATCAGAGGGAAGTTTACAGGATTGTGGACGCAGGCGGCAGTGTGAATGCCGAGACGCTGAACCGTCTGATGAAGGAAACGCTGCAGAAGTTCTGGGGTGAGGATGTGGAAATCTCCGACGATGCCGCCCATACCTGGATGCGTCAGCCCCACTACTATATGGGTCTGTATTCCTACACCTACAGCGCCGGACTGACCGTAGCCACGGAGGTGTGCAGACGCATTGAGATGAAAGGGCAGCCCGCCGTGGACGACTGGAAGAAGGTCCTGGCCGCAGGCGGCACCCTGGATCCCATGGGACTTGCCGCACTGGCAGGAATCGACATTTCCACCGACAAACCGCTGCTGAACACCATTGCCACCATCGGTGAAATGATTGCGGAAATTGAGCAGCTTACGGATGAGCTGGAGGGATAAGATCTCCCTGCGCCCACCATTCCGTCCAGTTATCATCTGAACCGAAAAACTCCCACAGGAATTCATGTCTTACTGACATTTTGTTCCCGTGGGATGTTTTTATATCCAGTCATTCAGCCAATCAACACTGTCTTTCCCTCAAACGCAAATCCATAACAGCGGATACGCTCCGCGGGAATCCCCCGCTCCATAAGCATAAAACCGTCATACCAGTGCTTCACCAGTTCCTTCTTGTCCGAAAGTCCGCATTCCTCCAGCGCAGCAAAGACCTCCTCCTCTGTAAAGCCGAAAGACGTGGCATATTCATCCGAGGTGGTAGTCACTACCTTCAAATTATTCAAATCGGAAAAGATGGACTCTTTGCTGCTTCTGGTAATGCCCGTCATGACACCCCGCTCCAGCCATGGATTGGTCTTGAAAGAGGAATTGAACAGGCTTCTGGTGAATGCCACCAGCTCCTCCCAGTATCCTCCCACATAAGCCTCCTGCATTGGCGTGTCGTATTCATCCAGAAGAATGATCACCTTTTTGCCGTAATAGCGGTACAGATAATCGGACAGCTGATATAACGCCAGTGTCGCGTCGCTGTCACTCACTTCCGCTGACAACATTCTGTCAAAAAATGCTCTGTCCGTATCTGTCAGCACATCACTTTCCTTCAGGAACATATGCCTGACATATAAATTATTCAGCATCCGGCATATTTTTTCTCTCGTTATCGTATAGTCCTTTTCCTTTATATTGGCAAAGGACAGGCTGATCACCGGATATGTTCCCTGAATCTCCCTGTATTTATAATCCCCTGAAAGGGGATTTTCCCCACCAGGGGATTTTTCCTCCCACACAGAAAGTCCCTGAAACACTTCTCCCTTTCCTGCATAATCCACGGAAAAAAACTGCTCCAGCATACTCATGTTCAGCGTCTTGCCAAAACGGCGGGGACGGGTAATCAGCGTCACACTGTCCCCGCTTTCCCACCATTCCTTAATGAAGGCAGTTTTATCAATATAGAAATAATTCTTCCGTATCAGATCGCCGAAATCCTGTAGTCCGATTGCCACCGTTCTTCCCATAGGCACCTCCTGCCACATGCTCTCTGCCATTGTCTGCTATATATATTCACGAACGAAAACAATTGCCGATATTCTATGATTTCCAGTATAGCAGTTAAACAGGTGATTTGCAACCTTGTAAAACAGAAAAACGGTTTTTCGTTTTCAGTAAACTTTCGACTTTCCCGTTACATTCCAAAGAAAAGGGAGCTTACTTTAGTGGATCGATATCGCTATTTTTTCAGTTGGGATATCTAAAGTCTGAGAAATATAATTTGCTATTTTATCAGACTGAATCTCACTTTCCGTGCTTTGAGCAGCCAAAGTAATTTCGGCTGTAACCGACAGAATTTCTTCATCTGAATAGCTTATATCTATTTCACAGTCCGCAATCTTGTCATTCTTTTCAAGCACGTAAGTCATTACATCAGCGGCATAATCCCAATAAGAAGGAAACAAATTGTCATCTGAAAGAGTAGAATCTTCAGGCTCTATTCTGTCACCGAAAAATTTATTTGACCTGGTAATTGCAAAGGCAGCTATCCCCAGGAGAAAAATGCAGACACCTAAAATCAACAACAGCTTTTTATTATTTTTCATCATTTTAATCATTCAAAATCTGCAGAGCAATTCAAATAAACCGTGTCATTTTCCGCATCCAAACCAGCACTAAAAATAATATCCTCCGTACTGAGACCCGAATAAGTTACTTTTAAGGTACGCGCACAAAATGTCGGATTTTCTATCGTGTTCCAATCCCACGAACAAGTGACAGAAGAACTTAATGATTTTTCTTTGCACTCAAATGATACAATTTTGTCATATCTTATCCAACGGCATGTTGATGTCACTGAAAACAGTCGTGTCTCAATCCCCAAAATATTTTCTTTCGTAAATAAAAATGTCTTTGTTTTTACCGGACTATCGCCAAAACCATAGGTAGAATATATTGACTCACTATCGTCAACTACTTCAACCCAAAGTTTCTCTTCTCCTAACATACCAACGACTGCCTTATCTCCTAGCTGAAGTGTGTCAAGAGAAGTCGTATTTTCGTAATGTTCCGGTAATTCTGCGGGGACCTCATTCTTGTCTTCAGCTGCAGACACTGTTACAGGAAAAGATAAAAGAATCAATATTGCAAAACAAATACCACTCTTTAATAACGACTTTATTTTTTTCATAAAATATATCCTTTCTTAGCATGATTATTCAATTTTTTATGTTTCAGAATTCAGCTGTCCTCCGATAGCATTATCGTATCACAGCTTCGTCGTCACAGCAAGGGACAGAGTTGTCAAAAAAGCTGGACGGATTTTTTGACAACTCTGTCCCTTGCAGAACTCCTTATTACTTCTTATACTTTTATCAGTAGCTTTTCAACAAATAGAATGCCAAAACAAAGGAGAATTCTTATGAAAAAGAAAACAATCTTCCACAAAACAGCTGTTGCACTTGTCTTCTCCCTGTCTCTTCTGCCGATATTAACCGGAACTCTGCCGCCTGTAGGTGATGGGCCGAATATTACTGGTGGAGGAGAGAACATGGAAGGCGAGCCTGAACCGGGAATACAGCCTTTAGATGATAGAGATCAAAAAGAGGGGAAAAAGGTATAATCGCATTTGCGGAATACTTATATTATATCCCCTTTCCAGATTGCAATTTTCTCCTGTAGAATTCCACGTCATGCTTCTCCATTCCTAGTTCGCTAAATATAATACAATGTCTTAAATTCTTCTCTGAATTCTGTTGCTGTCGAACGGGAATGCCTTCCTTCTGTCGCTGAACATTATTCCACGTCATACCATATATTCCTCCATGAACCCCAAATGTACGACGCTGAGAAAGGCATTCCCTTATAATATTCCGGCTGATTGCATCTGAACGGTCATATTCTCCCATATTTCCCAGCTCGCTTGCCACACCTCCCATCACGATTTCATACATATTAATAAAGCAGAAAATCAGTTTCTCCCTTTCGCAGGTTTTGTACTGTTCCTCCAGTACAGCAAGCTGTCTCATCTTTTCTTCATCCATTCCTTTCTTTCGGCATGTCATGCTCAGGATACAACTGATCTCCTCATTGGTCAGATACTTCTTTCCTGGTTTCATGACTGCTTCCCATGGTAATGTGCATTCCAGCGCTTCCCTGACTTTTTCAACGCACTGTTCCCCTGTAATGGTTCCTTTGTGAATCTCGTTTACAGCCTGACAGCGCAGCCAGGCCTGTCTGTTGGAAGGAATCTCCAGGGATATCCTTTCCTGCAGCTGCCCCAACAGCAGATCCGCCTCCTCACTTTCCCAATTATCGACCTGGTCCCACGCTTTGCGCATTAATTTCACCGCCTCCGGGTCAGAGGTAACCAGTTCGGTTCTGCGGGATTCCGCCGACAGGCGCAGCCGTCCCAGCAGTTCTCGCAATATCCCCTTCTGAATTTTCTTCTCCCCGTCTTCCAGGCGCCGTAATGTCTTCTCCGAGCAGAGAATGCCATCGTCGCAGAGCTGCTTTCTGGTAATCCCCAGCATCTCTCTTCGGATCCGGACCACATCATTGATGCAATAAACCTCCTTCTCCACATACAGCCAGCAGAAATCTCTCGTCTCCACGGAAACTCCAAACTCCCCGTGCACTGCTTCCAGCGCCTCGGCCTGCTCTCTCCACTTCTGTATCTTCTTTTCCGCTTCCTCTGCTTTTCCGGATGCCCCCACAGCCCGCTGTCCGACGGCAATCTCCCGGGCCAGACCTTCTGACAGCCCCAGAATCTCCCACAAATAATACAGCCGTCCCGCCTCCCGTAATCTGTCCATGGCCTCTTCACACAGCGCCAGACCTTCCGCCCTCTCCTCCAGCCCCCAGTTCCCCAGGGCCAGTCCGTCCCGGCATAGATAGTATACTGCTTTGGGGTATATTCTTGCCCGACTGACCACATCGAACCTGGAGTCCGCAATCTTATGCAAGATCTCCCTGTAATATTCCTCCCAGTTCTGCGGCCTCTCATGCTGAATCCACTCCAGCAGCAGATTCAGCTCCTGCACGGAGCAAACCTTCCCGCTGATCCCCTCGGAGGGAGAATTTACCGTCAGTTCCAGTGCCTCTCTGAATAAATTCCCCGCCTTTTCCTGTTGTCTTTTTTTCTTTTGCCACATTTCGCCCTTTACTTCTGTCACATCCCCGCTTTGTAGAAGCTGGGCCTCCATACTCAGACAAAACTGCCGTTCCAGCCGCCTGTCCACATCCTTTTCTGCTTTTACCTCATACTGCTCTCTGTATTCCTCAAGAAGGCGGTATGCTTTCTCCCTACTCCCCCGAGCAGTCAGGTACAGCAGCTGCTGCCGCATTTTCCATGGTATGTAATCCTCCTGGAAGAGAAGGCATTCATAGACGTCCGGCGATATGCCCAAGCGCTGCAGAAGTCTGTCCTGCAGCACCTTCCCCGCGGCGCGTGTACCCGCTTCAATCCGCGCCAGCTCACTGGCGGAGCACAGTCCTTCCGACAGCTGTTCCAGGGTAATCGCACATTTTATACGATGTTCTTTCAGGAAATATCCGAATCTTTCATCCTCTCTGTATTCTTTCAATCTATTCCCCTTTATATTCTTTCGGCAATATTCTATCGCTCTACAGGGCTCTCATGCTCTCATTTTAGTGGATAGATATCGCTATTTTTTCAGTTGGGATATCTAAAGTCTGAGAAATATAATTTGCTATTTTATCAGACTGAATCTCACTTTCCGTGCTTTGAGCAGCCAAAGTAATTTCGGCTGTAACCGACAGAATTTCTTCATCTGAATAGCTTATATCTATTTCACAGTCCGCAATCTTGTCATTCTTTTCAAGCACGTAAGTCATTACATCAGCGGCATAATCCCAATAAGAAGGAAACAAGTTGTCATTTGAAAGAGTAGAATCTTCGGTCCCGGTTCTGTCACCAAAAAATTTATTTGACCTGGTAATTGCAAAGGCAGCTATCCCCAGGAGAAAAACGCAGACACCTAAAATCAAAAACAGCTTTTTATTATTTAACTTCATCATTGGCACAATAACCTCCTTCTTCCTATAAAGTGCCCCTGCCCCACCGGATCCGCGGAATGCGATATAACCTGTGGCTCCTGTGAGCAAATATTTTTCCACAGGGTCAAATCCTCTCAATTTTACATGTGTGGGTCTTTGCCTTCGAATGATAGTTGATTCCCACCATCACGATCTCGCCACCGTAATCCTTAAGCACTGCGGGATAATTTCTGTCCCGCATCTGTTTGATGGCCCCTCCCGACGACTTATCCCACTTCAGTTCTACCACCATAGCCGGAAGCATGGATTTCCGTTTAGGCAGATACACCACATCCGCGATGCCCTTCCCGGATGGCAGTTCCTCAACTTTAAGATATTGGTCCATGGCAGCGATATATGCAAACTTGATCACGTATCGAAGTGCCTGTTCGTTATTGTAGAAGGTGGGCGCGTACTGCGTGTCGCGTATCTCCTCTATTGCCTTTGCTACTGCCTCTGCATTGCCCGAAATGGTATCCTCCACAAGCTTCTGCGAATGGCCGATCAGCTCCATCCATTTTCGGTTCACAGTCCTGCCTTTCAGAATCTTCTGGAATTCTGCCTTTATCTCTTCATTGGGAATCCTGGCAGTTTTTTCCTTTCTGTCCCAGGTCAGATATCCCAAATGGATAAGCAAGGTCAGCACATCGTCCCTGCTCCTGAAGGTCTCAAAATCGTTTTCAAAATTATCCGTATCAACCTCTATTTCTTCCCCCGATATCAAACGCAGGATAATTTCTTGCATGCCGTCAAAATCCATGTTGATATATGTCATCAGTGATTCCGCCGCAGACGTCTTCCTCCAATAGGACTGAAATTCCCGGAATTTGACTGCACACATGACCGAATATGGATTGTAGACTGCGCCAATCTCCGAAAAATCGTACCCATCATACCATTTTTTTGCCTCTTCGAAACTCATTTCATATTTCTTACATAAATTCCGTACATCTTTCTCCGTAAAGCCGGTATATTCCGCGAATCCCCCCGGATTAAGGATGGAATATTCCATAAAGTCCGAGATGGCGGACTGGGAACCGTCCTTCTTAATGGGAAGAATCCCCGTCATATAAGCGGCAGCCACCACTTTCGGGGTAAAATTATTGCTCTTAAACCACTCCCGCAAAAGGCTCAGGTACCGTTTCTGTGCCACGGCATCATCTTTCGCTTCCCGAATCAGCGCATCCCATTCGTCGATGACGAATACGAACTTCCTTTCCGTCTTTTCCACGCATCGGACCAGACCGTCCGCGAACCCTCTTCCGCCGGCGCAGTCGGGATAGATTTCGGTCAGTTCAGCCGAAAGGCCATCGACAATCATATCCGGTACTTCCTTCAGCGGAATCCCTTTTCTCTGGGCCACTGACAGGAAAGTGCTGATGTCGAGATTTATTACCTGGTATTGGTTCAGATGGGCCTGATACCCTTCTGTCCCTGCAATCTCCTTGTCATCAAAAAGGCTGTGTGAGTCGCAGGAGCAGTCATAGTACGCGCAGAGCATCTGTGCCGCATAGGATTTCCCGAAGCGGCGGGGCCTGCTGACACATACCAGATTCTCTCTTGTTCCGATGACATCATTAATCTGGCGAATCAATCCTGTTTTGTCCACATATTCACTGTTCACGATTGTCTGAAATCCACTGTTTCCAGAGTTTATATAGATTCCCACGAAACCTCCTCTCTCATGCAGATCCTGACATCACTTTGCTCAATCTTATGTTGAAAACATTAAAAAGTCAATGGCGTGTTGGGAGAATCAAAAACCACAATTACAGCTTCACCCCTCCAAAATATGTCTCACCACATACACTCCGCTGGCCGAGGCGTGGGACAGGGAATGGGTCACACCGCTGCCGTCCCCGATGATATACATGCCCCTGTGCCTGCACTCCAGATTCTCGTCCAGCTCTACTTCCATATTATAGAACTTCACCTCCACCCCATAGAGCAGGGTGTCGTCATTGGCCGTGCCGGGTGCAATCTTGTCCAGAGCATAAATCATCTCGATAATGCCGTCCAGGATACGTTTTGGCAGCACCAGGCTCAGGTCGCCGGGGGTGGCGGCCAGAGTGGGTGTCACAAGCCCTTCCTCTATCCGCTTCACATTGCTGCGCCGTCCCCGCACCAGGTCACCGAAGCGCTGGACGATGACGCCGCCTCCCAGCATATTGGAAAGTCGTGCAATGCTCTCGCCGTACCCGTTGCTGTCCTTGAAGGGCTCGGAAAAATGCTTTGCCACCAGCAACGCAAAGTTCGTATTGTCCGTGCGCTTTTCCGGGCTGTCAAAGCTGTGTCCGTTTACAGTGACAATGCCGTTGGTATTCTCGTTTACCACGATGCCGTAAGGATTCATGCAGAAAG
>CAQUWW010000117.1:0-3975 GCA_948896875.1 uncultured Acetatifactor sp.
TACTGTCTGGTAATGGGCACATATCCGTTGCCCCCGCTCTCTTTATCTTCCCTGCTATAGCCGGTATCCATCCCCGAACTATTGCTCTTTGGCATTCTCATACAGCATATGGCTGCATCTGCCTCTTCCGGTTTCTCCACTATCTGAAAATATCTCTCCACAGTGCTTTGAGAGACAGGATTCTCCCACTTTTCCGGTACCTGCCGCATCATCCAGTCGATGCCTCCCGGTGTATACTGCTTTGGAATGTATACCTTTTTTCTTCCGTCAAGGGGCAGACAGTTCTCCTTATTTTTCAGCAGGACTGCGGACTTTACCTGAGCTTCAAATCCTTTTTGGCAGGCATACACGTTTCCGCAAATCTCATTGGCTTCCTCTGTTTCCACATAAGGATTTTCAAACAGTCCAAGCCTGAACAGGTTTTTCAGAATACGGACTGCAGAAGTTTCAAAACGCTGCCGCATCCATTCTGCGCCATGCTCCTTTACTCCCAGCTCATAGGCTTTCATCACCGGTTCCTTCACCATTAAGCCGCCAAACTGGTCTGCGCCTGCCATCAGAATTTTATAGCAGCGTTCTGCCTGAGCCACCAGTTCTACTCCCCAGCACTTTCCGCCAATCAGCATATCCATTGGCCCCATATTCTCAGTAATGCCCCAATCTGTGCATACCAGTTCATCATAGCCGTATTTTTCCCGTAATAATGTCGTTATCAGATATTTATTGTAACTGCACCCTACATTTTCTCCATTCTCCCTGCCCTGTCCTACAGGTATCGTATAATAGGGCATAACGGCAGCCGCTTTTAAAGTCTTTCCTTTCAGGGCAAATGCTCCCTTCGTAAAAGGAATCAGATGCTCCTCAAAATTGCCGCCGGGATAGACAGAATATTTTCCACAGGGAAAATGTGCATCCCTTCCGGCTTCCACAGCGCCACCGCCGGGCCAGTGCTTTGCCATGGCCGCCACGCTTCCCGTCCCCCAGCCGTCCTTTCCCTGCAGACCATCACAAAACCCCTGTGCCATATCTGCCGCAAGGGCACTGCTTTCTCCAAAGGTTCCGGAAAATCTCACCCATCTGGGTTCCGTAGCCAGATCGATCTGCGGAGACAGGGCCGTGGTGATTCCCATGGCTCTATACTCAGACGCAACCGCTTCGCCATATTCCGCTGCCAATTCAGGAGAAAAGGTTGCTGCTATGCCGATATTTTCCGGCCAGTGGGATATTTTCCCTCCTGCGGCGGAATTAAACTCATCTGTAGCGGTAGTCCCATGCCTGGGGTCGGAACTGATGCTGACAGGAATACCAAAGGAACTCTTCTCCGCCATTTCCTGCATCTGGTTTACCCATCTGGCCGCACTTTCCGCATCCGGCACCTTTGAAAGGAGGAAATAGCGCATACCATATTCTGTTACATAGCGCTTCTGCTGGTCTGTACAGGCATATACCGGCAGGCTGCTGTCCTTATATTCTTTTCCCTCATAGGTCGCCCCTCCCAGATATGCGGTATGATAGCTCGGCAGCATCTGTTGGCCGCTGTGGAGCATCAGTCCGGCAATCTCCTGGACAGAAAGCCTTGAAGCCAAATCCCTCGCCCTCTCCTCCGGAGACAGCCTCCAGTCCTCGTAAGGGTATAATCTGCCGTCTCCTGTCAAGTCCTTAAAAAAAAGCCCGTCTTTTTCAAGGATTCCTTTTCCGCTTTCTTCACTATATGTAAGGACAGGTCCATTCCTATTTCCCGTCTTCCTGATTCCCATAAAATCCTCCTTACCGCCCTATTGGCCGTCACTGCTTAAAGCCTACTTATCCGTCATTCCAGATATGCTTCCAGGTTTCTGAAATCCTCCGGATTCTCACAGTGGATTCCTCCGCTCTCCATCAGCTTCTTATTGCTTAAAATGGATATAAACACATACTGGGACAAGGCCGATTTCAAATCTATCTTATCCTCCGGTGACTCAAAGAAAACATCGCCCTTGCAAGTCTTGATTCCCTTTATAAACTCCATAATATCAACACCCTTTTTCAGCTTCATTCTCTTCATTCCTTTCAGTCTTCCCCATTGCCTGGCCTGCAGCCATCTGCTCCCTGTAAGCGGCAGGAGTCACTCCTACCTTTTCCCGAAATACCTTGGTGAAATAGTTCCTGGACCCAAAGTACATCTGGTCGCTGATTTCCTGTACACTCTTCTGCGTGGTCAACAGCCAGATTTTTGCCAGTTCAACCCTGCTGTCCTTGATATAATCCAAGAGACGTACCCCCATCTCCTTATTAAACTTTTTTGTGAGATAATATTCCGTATATCCAACCTCTTTTGCAATGTCAGACAATTCCAGCGGCTTCAAAAGATTGCTCTGTATATATTCACAGCACTCCTGCACGACCCGGGATACCTCCAGATGATTCCTGCACTGGTGCACCCGGGACGCAAATTCCTCCATCATTTTTTCCCTTATATTCACCAGTTCCGTCACTGTCTTTGCCTGCTCTGTCTTTGTTATATATTTGATTTCCAAATCTTTTGCAATCTTGGGAGATAAGCCTCCTTCCATGGCAGCCCTGGAACAGAGCGCAGCAAAAATCACCATGGTATTTTTATTTTCTCTCTGGGACAGTTCAAGCCGATAGTCATCCGGACGGGAAAACTTTCCCCTCTCCTGCATCAATCGCTTACAATCCGGATTTCCTTCCCTTATCATCTGCAGAATCGTCTCTTCCGTCATACGCTGCCGTTCCATATTTACCCTGCCAACTGAAGCATATGTCAATTCACTTTCCAAATCCTTCTGAATGGAATGCTGGAACTGGAAGTCATGTGCCATGGCGATTTCCCCGGTTACAGTATAATGCAGCATAGCCGCATACTGGTGCATCATGTCCACTGGCACAATGGGCACTTTCTGCATTATCTGAATCATGTTCTTGCGTACCTGATGGGAAAAATTCAGGCTTCTCAGGGAATCCTCAATCCCCCGGACAGAAGACTCGCTGCTGAATACAGGACCTATAACCATAACCAGATTGGGGCGGCCATCTTCATCGTAAAGGTAATCCGCCACCCAGAGCATGCCTATGGTATCACTTAAAAATACCGGCTTTGACGTATCGACCTCTGGAGAAAACATGTATTCCAGGCATCCGCTTGTGGAAAAGAACATGAAAAACTCCTGTTGGTTCGGGCATGTGGTATAAAACATTTTTCTGCTGGCATAACTAAAACACCAGGATCCCATTTTACATGCACTGTAAATCATCCCTGAAAATATATTGCTGTTTTTTAATTTTTCTCCATAACTTGCCATGATGCAGCTCCTTTATGATAAGTCATTTTCAGCCGGCTGTCTTATGATTCCACTTATTCTTTTACCTGTAGTTTAACCGCTGTATCCTCCATGCCCTCGCTGGAAAAAATCACTTTCACATCCCCGTCTGTTTTACCGCTTCGGATCACGGCCTGCAGCCTGCCAAGGTAAGTAGTATGATTTGTCTGGTTGAATTTTTCCTCATTCAGGTGGTTTGCGCTTCCAAACCCCTGTATGGTACCGGCACCTTCTATTTTAATTTCCACTTTCCGTTCTGGCAAGAGTTTTAATGTCCCTTCAGAATCCGTAATCGATACCGTAATAAAGCAAAAATCTTCTTCTCCTGCCTGCAGTACAGTTTTATCCGGTTCAGCGGTAATTCTGGTATCCCGGTCTGCGGTTCTTACGATAGTCCGATAAAGCTCATTTCCACTCTCATCATATCCTATGCCCATCAATTCTCCCGGCTGATAGTGACAAGAAACCTTTGCATAATAATCTTTCACCTTACTTCTGCCCGCGCTTACTCCGTTGACAAAGATTTCCACCTCAGCCGCATCCGTGTAAGCATCTACCCAAGTGGGGTTTCCTTCGCATCCCTCATAAGTCCATCCATCCACGGTATCCGTCCAACGGTATCCGTTCACATCCGGCGCAAGCCCGTCATGGATTG
>CAQUWW010000117.1:3985-8753 GCA_948896875.1 uncultured Acetatifactor sp.
GTCAATGGTGCCTCCGTAATTAATCAGCCATGGATAATCCTTGCCGGAAAGAGGATTCTTTTTTTCCTGCTTTTTTCCATAGGAAATATTGCAGCAATTAGCCTCTCCCAGATGCTCCTGCAACGTCCAGATAAAGTCCCCTATCAGGAATGGATGCCCTTTTGCATAGCGCATGGTATCCACAATCAGCTCTCCCCTGGTTTCCGTGCCCAACAGAACACGTTCCGGGTGAAGTTCATGGAGAGTATCATATTTATCCTCATAATAATTGTATCCCGCAATGTCCAGATAAGGATAAAGGTTTTTCGTGGCATCCTCATCCATCTGCACGAAAGTGGGGGGATATGGCAAGTCTTTCTCATTTTCCGGAATATTGGCCGCCGCACCCATGAATATTTTCATATAGTGCTTCCAGTCCTTCTCCTTATTTTCCGGGCTCTCCGCCATCCATTCGTCCTCATCACGGGTCAGGTACGGCATGCCGTCAAGATATTCCCGCAGCCAGTGGACGCTGGGACAGAGGGTAACAGGCCTTGTGATATCAATGCTGTGAATCACATCCACGATTTCCTTTCCCACCCGAACCCCTTTCATGCTGCCTGCTTCCGGAATCTCGTTTCCGATGGAATATATCACCACACAAGGGTGATTGTAAGCATCCTGCACCATAGCCTTCGTGTCTTCCCTGAAAGTATCTAAAAACAGACTGCAATGGGGATTTCCTCCCTTCGGACGGTACCAGTAGTCAAACGCCTCATCCATGACATACAATCCCACCTCATCACATGCTTTCATCAAACTCCGGGACATAGGATGATGCGCCGAACGAAGAGCATTGAATCCGGATTTTTTTAAAATGCATGCCTTATGCATTTCCGTGACATCATTGTTAATCACACCTATGACACCATTGTCATTATGGATGCAGCCCCCTCTTAAAAAAGTAGGAATGCCATTAATTAACAGACCCTTCTCAGGATTTACCTCAATGGTGCGGATGCCAAAACTTTCCGTTACTTTATCATATTCCTTCTCTCCTTGGGTCAGGGTAACCACCGCCTGATAAAGCTCAGGCGTCTCAGCGCTCCAAAGCTTTGCATCCGGAATCGTGAACTGTATGCCTGCTTTTCTGTTTTCTGTTTCCGCTATGCCGGAAGCAACCGTCTCCCCATCCTTTTGGATATCCACAGAGATACATCCCGCCCCGCAAACTTCCACGTCTACCTGAATCTTAGCCGGATGGATGCCCAGGGTCGTCACCTTTACACCATAAAGAACAATATGGTTCTCTTCTCCTACATAAAGATTCACAGGACGATAAATTCCCCCGCCTGTATACCAACGTCCATGCCCTTCCTTCGGCACATTGGCTTCCACACGGATTTCATTGTCCCTGCCGAATTCCAGATGTGGGTTCAGTAAAATTTGAAATGGTGTGAAGCCGTAAGGCTTTTCATATACGGCCTTCCCATTCACATACACCGTGGCCATACAGTAGACCGCCTCAAATTCCAGAATCAATGTCTTCTCACTGTATTCCTCCGGCACATAAAATGTTTTGGTATATATATATTTCCCGCCTTCAAATCCTGCCAGCAAAAAATAATTCCGCATCCCAGAATTCCGATCCGTATTGATCATGGCATCATGGGGAAGAGTCACTGTCTCAAAGCGATCCGTTCCTTCCTGTGTAAATACCCAATCATGGTTAAAACCAATCTTTTTCATGGCGCTTTATCCCTCCCTGTACTATTCGTAATCTTCAAGTCTCCACTCATCCTGCCATTTTATGGATACCTTCTCCTCGTCAAATTCCAAAGGCAGCCATACATAATCAGCAATGGAAGTATTCGCACTTGCCAGCATAGGACTGTCCATCAAGGCCTTTTTCTCTTCCGGCCCCACCTGATACCGCTCCGGTTCATAATGTGCGGCAATGGCACGCTCTATCATGTCCACCTTTGCTGCGTCAACCGGATATCCGGGAACCCAGCGGTCTGCAATGGAGATATATAAATCCTTTTTGCCCGGCACCTTAAATATCTGGGAAATCTGGCTGTTATAGGAAGAATTCGTCCCATCCTCCAGATGGGGATTACCTATGCTCACAAACCCGGATATCCAACTGTCAGACACAGCAGCATCGCTTTTATTGGGAATATACCCACTCATCCCGCTGGTCAACATGTATTTCTTTCCACTCCGTTCAAAGAGCGCTACTGCCTCTCGACAGAAAGGAGCATGCAGTCCGGTATATTGTCTGGAAACCTCCCGCACCACTCGCAGAAAGTCTTCTGACAATTCCAATCCGATAATCCCTTCATGGTCAGCATCCATAAAAAGATATGCTTTTCCGCTTTCTTCCTCTTTTATGACATCAAAATCACCCACCCTTTTCTCAAAGGGACGATAATTCTCCACCACTACTTCATACGGCCCCAGGAAAGTATCTGCCTGTAGAATCACAAAACAGGCTTCCTCTCCGGAAAGCTTAATCCAGCAGACATATTTCTTTGTGTTTTCGCACTTCAGAATATGGGGACGATCCACCCGCATTGTCGGATGCAGGTTGGACTGAAGATTCATCAGGTTCGGCTGAATAATCAATCCCTTATCCTCCCAATTATACAAGTCCTTGGATGCATAGGCACGGATTCCCCAGGTCCAGATACTGCACTTGCCATCTGTGCGGTCCTTGTTCTCGCCATACCAGTAATAAGTCCCATCCTCATAAAATAACGCGCCACCATGAGCCTGAATCCTCTTGCCCGATTTGTCCCTCCACGGCCTGCCCGGATAAATAGCTGTCTGTTCTCCCACTGATATCTGCTCTGCCGCTTCTTTTGTCAGAGGCTGGTTTATCAGCTGTTCCGCCATCTCTTCTGCTGTTTCTTCCCTGTCCAGCTCTATTTTCCCCAGTTCGGTATTGATTGCTGCAAGTACCTTCTTAGGGATAGCTCCCTTTGCGTACTCGGCTAATTTCCGAAGCGTCATCCCGGCAACGGCAGGCTGCCCTTCCACTTTTGCTCTCATCCCAGGTAAAAATCTATCAATTACAGCTGCAGCCTGATCTTTCTCCAGAATCCGACTGATTCGCATATCTATGTTGTAAACCATTTTGTCACCATCCCGTCTGAATTTATACTGCTTAACAGTTAAAATTTCCAAGTAACCCGACTACATAACGCCAGCCATGTACGTTTAACCAATGCAGTACGGTATGGCGTTATGTAGTATAAAAGGGCCGCCACATTAAGCGGTATGCACAGGATGCGGCATTGCCGCCGCATCTTGTGCTGTTTCTCTTAATGCGGCAGCCCCGCAGCCTAATCTTTTTTTCTATCAGAACCGTGCATTCCTATCTTTAGTTTACTGTGCCTCTATTCTTCCTTCCAGAACAGCATCAATGGAAAGAGGTGTGGCTGCACCATTGAATTCCACTTCTGTATCGGCTTTATAAGCCAGTGTCATTCCCAGCCCCTCAGCAGTTGCGGACGCATAATCAGGCTCACTGATCAGCTCTCCCGCCTTTTCAAAATGAAAGGTATATTTGAAGCTTGCTTCGTCCAGACTACAGGTTCCCTGATCAGCTTCCAGCTCAGCTCCTACCTGGGCAACCTCCACAATCAACTTACAGGTATCATCGCTGTAGATATCGACTCTTAAGTTCACGCCCATGGGCAGTCCTACCTGGGCATCCTCCACGGTAAGCGTATTCACTACTTCCGCAGCCTGAGCAGACGCTTCACCGCCCATCACATAGGTGCCCGAAAGTTCAGAGTCGATAGAGAGAGGTGTCTGGGCTCCGTTGAATTCCACTTCCACGTCAGCCTTATATGCGGCTGCCACATCCAGACTGGTTTCCGTTGCGGACGCATAATCCGGTGTGCCGGTTATCTCTCCCGCCTTCTCAAAGTTGAAAGTATACTGGAAAGTCTCAGACACACTGTATGTACCCTTATCTGCCTCCAGCTCAGCGCCTACCTGCGCCACTTCCACGATCAGTTTACAGGTATTGTCGCCATAGCAGTCCAGCCTCAGGTTCACTCCCATAGGAAGGCCTACCTGGGCATCTTCCGCAGTGAGGGACAGAACTACAGTTCCTGAGAGGTCACCGCTCTCCTCAAAAGTATCCCTCAGGGCAAGCTCTTCTCCGCCCGCTTTTGCAAGAACAGCATTCTTTCCATCTGCCTCCACAGTCAGGGTGGCCTCCGTACCGTCGGAATAGGTCAGCGCATATACGCCTGCTTCTTTCATCTCCCAGCTGCCATCCAGGAATGCATCCCCTGTCACATCCGTAAATGTCCTGTTATGGCTTAAGACAAAGTTGCTGCCCATACTGCTGCCCGCATAAAATACAAACAACTCAATTGCAATTTCATCCGTATCGGGGTTGTAGGCATATTCCGCATCATGGGTCAGCGTCCTGTGATTTGCCATACCGCCAAGGGACATGTCGCACAGCTGGTCATTGTCAAATGCAATTTTCACCACATCTCCCGTTTTGTAAGAGGTCAATTCTACAACCTGAGAGGCTGTCGCTTTCGTATTATCCTCTTCTGTAGTGAAATCCCCGTCTGTGCCGCCGTCCGCATAATACTCCATATCCTCATCCAATACCCGATAAGTTCCTGCTTCCATTACACCGCCGTCAAAATACTTCGCATAATAAGTGCCATCCTCATTCAGACGGACAAAACTCAAAAGCCCTGTGGAAGTATCCTGATAATAGCCGTCCCAAATCTGCACTTCCCCGGATTCTTCAGGG
>CAQUWW010000117.1:8763-9226 GCA_948896875.1 uncultured Acetatifactor sp.
GGGGCACTTTCTGATTCACTGCCGTCTTCCACTGTTTCGCTTCCCTGGGAAGATTCCTGCTGATCCGCATTATCCCCGCATCCTCCAAGCAGCATGGCTGCACTCAAAACAACTGTCAAAAACAATGCCGATATACTCTTTCTTTTCATGTTCTTTCCTCCTTGCCCGAATTAGCGGACATACATTTTTATAATTTATCTTCCTTCTGCACATGGCAGAAAGAAGACATAAGACCATCCATACTGACATCTTAACCCTTGACTGCGCCAACTACCATATTTTCCTCCAGTCTCTTCTGGAAGAACGGGAATGTAAGCAGCACAGGCAGTGTTGCAATCACGATTACTACATATTGAATCAGATAACGGTTGTAATCCGGATTCGCATAGTTCAGAAAATCTTGATTTTTTGCTGTAAGGTCGCGAATCAAAAGCTGCAGCGGCCACCATTTTCTCTGTCTGGG
>CAQUWW010000118.1 GCA_948896875.1 uncultured Acetatifactor sp.
AACTCAGATTGCCGAACAAATCCGCAACTTTCAGAAGTCTGCTTCGATACGGCTCCTCCACCTTACGCTCCTGCAAAAGCTCCTGGGCCGCAAAATAATTCTTCCCTGAAATCAAAGCCCGTAAATCCAGCTCGGTCTCTTCATTCAGTCCGGCTTCCTCACAGAGGCCTTTAAAATACTCCACGTTTCCGATGGCTACCTGGAACCGTTCCATTCCGGTATCTCTCAAAGCACGGATTACCAGACTGATGATCTCCGCGTCTGCTTCCACAGACGGCTCGTTGATCAGCTCCGCCCCCATCTGCGTCACTTCCTTCAGCTTTCCCTGCAGATTGGAAGTGTTGGTAAAGGTATTGCCCATATAAGTGAATCGCAGCGGGATACGCTCTTCGCAGAAATATTTTGCGGCGCACCGCGCCACGGAGGGAGTAAAATCAGGCCGAAGCACCAGCGTATTCCCTTCCTTGTCAAAAAATTTATACAGCTCTCTGCTTGGAGTCGTACCGATCTCCTTTGAGAATACATCAAAAAATTCGAAAGTCGGGGTCTGTATATCTTCATACCCATAAAGACGAATGCTTTCCTTCAGCTTCTTTTCCACAGAAAGCTTTCTGGCATACTCTCGGCCGTATATATCGCGGACACCTTCCGGCGTATGTAATAACTTCTGGCTCATTCTACTTTCCAATCCTTTCAAGTCAACCCTTTCAAGATTCGCTCTTTTCCGGATACTTTTTCTTTGTTCATCATCTACACAGAAAATAGATATACACATGTTGCTTTATCAAAGTAACGCGCTACCACAGCAGCGCATCAGGCTCCTTGTAGTATAACGAAAGAACTTTTTACTGTCAAGCCCTGTCCTCCAAATCCTTCCGCAGCATGTCCAGATAAGGAACCATAATCCCATGCTTATGCGGTAGGATATATTCAGGATTCAACTCCTCATACCGAAAACTTTTTCGGCCCCCTTCTTTCGCCCGATTCCAGAAAAAAAGCAGCATCTCCAGCGGCAGATAGTACAATATGTCCTTATGGGTATAATAAATCAGAAAAAAAGCAATTCCTCCCTGCTTTTCGAATTTCTCCATAAATATCACCTGATGCGCATGAATATTCTGCAGGGCGAATGTGTCCGCCCCGCATTCCTTTGCGTCAAAGCACACCGGAATGCCCTGCACGGCGCCGATATAATCCACCGTACTCTTCTGTTCAAAATAAGCCAATGTAATCTGGCGGTGCTCTTTGTCCATTTTAATGGGAGTAATGGGAGTTGGGATCTTCTGAATCAACGCAAGGCCTGCATCGGCATATTTTTCATTTGTCCTGTTGATCATATCCTCCAGTGTGGACCCTCTCAGGCCTCTGGAATTCCATGTTGCCATATTTTACCTTCCAAACAGTTTCTCTTCCAGTCTAGTAAACAGCTCCGGACAGGGCGCACAGATGGTCTTTCCGCTCAGCAGGCTTCCGGGTCCTGCCGATATTTCGGGAAAAATTACACTGCATGCATGAAGCAATTGATGCTCCAGACCAACCTCTTCTTTCAAAGAGCGATTTACCTTTTCCTGTCCGTATTTGAAATCCCCTATCAGCGGATGGCCGATACTTGCCAGATGTGCGCGAATCTGATGAGATTTTCCAGTGATCAGTTCTACCTCGAGAAGCGTATACTCCTCTGTGACAAGGACAGGAGAACAAACTGTCCGGACATAGGAAGCTTTTCCACCTTGTGAGACCCGTTCCGGCGTATCGGACAGGGTGACCCGGTTCCCGGCCCGATCTTTCACAAGATATCCCTCTATTGTCATAGGCGCTTTCAAGGCCCCCACACAAATCGTCCGATAGAACTTTCGAATGCTTCGTTCTTTGATGCAGCGGCTTAGAACCTGCAGCCCTCCCAGACTTTTTCCGCAGAGCAGGATGCCGCTGGTATTTCTGTCCAGGCGGTTGCAGACTGAGGGCCGAAAGGTGGAAAGCTCCTTTTCAAAAGCTGTATTCTGTGACAGGAGATAGCCGATCAGCCATTCGTTGAGACTCAGATCCGACGCTGTCGCTTTCTGTGCGAGAATCCCGGCCGGCTTGTTCAAAATCAGGCAATCCTCATCTTCATACAATACTGAAATTCCCTCTAAGCACGAATAAGCAGTTTCATATTCTTTGATTCGGGAGGATTGCAGTTTCATATTGACATCGCCTTTTCCAACAGCAGTTGTCACCTGCATGCCACCGGTAAATCTTGCAAAAGTCTCCTGGGAAAAATAGACGCAGATTTCGTCCTGAATTGCCAGGATCTCATTGCCCTCCGCTTTTTTCCCGTTCAGCGTAATGTTCTTTTTCCGGAGCATTTTATACAGAAATCCGGTGCCTGCCAGGGGCAGATATTTATGTAAAAATTTGTCCAGTCGCTGCCCTGCCTGATTTTTTCCGATTATGATCGACTGCATATTATTACCGACCCTTTCCGCAACGTTTCTCTCTCCTCGCCACGCGGCTCATATGCTGTATCCGCAGCAAATTTCCCTATACTGGTCTGCGCATTAGAGTGCCACGCTTTTTAGTGTGGCGAGAACAGCCCGGGTTGTGGATTCTTCCGGCGCAAGCGATTTCATCTGCTCCAGACGTTCCGTATATCTGGACAAATTGGTAAATATCTTTATTGTCACATTTTTATGACCGTCCAGCTTCAGAATTTCACTGATATGTTTATAAAACTCATTTTCCGGAAAATTCTCCTTTTCCGTGAAACCGCATATCGTATTTCCGCAGACAGCCAGGTGGCTGACTACGAAATTCTTTTTGTAGGAGGTAAAAACCATATCGTACAGGCAGGAAATTCCCTGACAACATGCTTCGATTTCAGAGGCGGCATGTTCACCGCAGCTTTGAAAACGGAGAAACATCACAGCTCCCACCGCGCTTTTGCTGGCCGGAAGGCAGCCAAGTATGGCTACGATACTCAGCAGATTTGCCCTCCTGCCTGTCTGAAGATAACCGGCTACAAACAGGGAAATCGAAATGGCAAAATAGAGTATCGTGCGAATTACCTCGTATTTTTTCTGGGTACGCAGATAATTTCTTGTGCCCTTTACACTGTCAGTGGAAAACAAACGTTTTAACTGCATTTTTATAATCCTTTCTTTTTCATCTGCCTCATCGCCGCCAGAAGCACTTCATGGGGCAACACTTTGGAAAGCGCCCGGAATGCTTTTATGGGCAGACTGCAGACTGACACGCTGCGTTTATAATAGGAATCCTTCAGGGCAAGCCGTACCACCTTATCCGCCGTTACCATCGTATATTTTTTCACGGAGAGTGTGGAACCTGTGGCCTCCGCCAGTTCAAAAAACGGCGTATCCACCGGACCGGGACATACGCTGGTGACATAGATACCGGCATCGTTTAATTCTTTTCCCAACGCTCTGGAGAAACTCAGCACATAAGCCTTCGTTGCCGCATATACCGCAAAATCCGGCTGAGGCAGAAAAGCGGCGCTGGAAGCCAGCTGAAGGATGCGGCTTCCCGGACGCATATAAGAAATCAGACGGTGGGTTAACTGAGTCAATGCCTCACAATTCAAGCGAATCATTCCACATTCTAAATTCTCCTCCTGTTCGGAAAAATGCCCCATGATTCCATAACCCGCACAGTTAATCAACATTCTGACAACCGCTCTCTGCCGCTGCAGTTCCTGCTCCAGCAAATCCTGTTCCTCTGTGAGATCCAATGCAAAAATTCTTGTTTTATGCGTCAGCTTCTTCGCCAGAACTTCCATTTTATCTCTTCTCCTGGCAATCAGCCAGAATTCGTCGATATTTCTGAAGTAAGGATCCATCTGTACTGCAAATTCTTTCCCGATGCCTGAAGAAGCACCGGTTATGACGATAATATTCATAGCCGCTTTGTCTCCTTTTTTGTATGCGTCGCTGCCTTTCCTCAATAGAATTCCCTGTAATCTTCAATATAATAATCAGCCAGCTGTCTTTTTTTATCCCGACTGTCTATGGAATAAGCGTCTTCTACCGCACAGACATGCATTCCGGCATTTCTGCCGGCCAGAATACCGGGGACAATGTCTTCAAACACAAGACATCTGTCAGGGGATACTTCCAGCTGTTTTGCCACTTTCAGATAGATATCGGGAAAGGGCTTGCCTCTGTCCACATCGCATCCTGTCACAATGCTGGTAAAGTATTCCCGCAGATTGTGAACCCCGGCAAGCGCCTCCACCAGTTCTCTGGAATTGCTTGTGGCAATGCCCAGCTTGATGCCATTCTCCTTACAGCCCTTCAGGAATTCCGGAATTCCCTGTTTGAGCGGTACCTCGTACATATACTTATCCCATGCCATTCTGTTCCAGTCAGCCTGAATCTCCTCCAACGAATCCGGTATGAGAAAATGCTCCTTGAAATAGGCGGCGGTCTCGCTAAAGCTCATTCCCTCAATCTCAGACTGAAGTGTTTCCGGCAACGGGATTCCGTAGCGTCCCAGATATTCAGCATCAATAGATTTCCAGATCCACATGGAATCTACCAGGGAACCATCCATATCAAAAATGACTGCGTCAATGTCCTGCAGCATATTGTGTTTCATTTGTAATTGCCTCCTGTTCCGGTTGTGCTGTCTCCCGCCTGTTGTTTCGCCTTAAGTCGCCGACTTTTTTACATTTTGCAGAATAGCGATTTCTTCCTCTGTAAGCTCTCTGTAAGAACCAGGCGGCAATGTCTCGTCCAGCTCCAGACCGCCGAACCGAATCCTTTTCAGCGCAGTCACGCGGTTGTCCACCGCCTGCAGCATACGCTTGACCTGATGGAATCTGCCTTCGTGAATGGTGATAAGAACGGTATTCTCATCCAGGACAGAAATCCTGGCAGGAAGCGTAGGCTTCTCCTCTCCTATATCTACACCCTGTTCCAGTCTATGTATATCCTGTTCGGACAGCATGTGTTCTACGGTTACCTGATAAGTCTTATCCACATGCCGCTTCGGAGACAGCAGCAGATGGGCCAGTTCTCCGTCATTGGTAAGAAGCAGCAGGCCGGTGGAATCCTTATCCAGTCTCCCCACAGGAAATAAGTTGCCGCTCCCGTGATCTCCCAATAAGGAGATCACTGTCTTCGCCGTGTTGTCATTGGTGGCGGATACCACACCCACAGGCTTATGCAGCATATAATAGACATATTTCCGATAGGAAAGGGCCTGCCCTCTCAAAGTGATCTGGTCGGAATCTTCATCAATTTTGGTGTCCGCGCTTTTTACGGATACCCCATTTACGCCCACCAGGCCCTGGCGTATCCATGCCTTCACCTGACTTCTGGTACCCAGATTCATTTCGCACAAAAATTTATCCAGACGCATATTCTTTGCCTTTCTGACCTGTAATCCTTTTGCATGACCGGCCGATGTCGTACATATATTGTAGGAAAGAATCGTTTGTTGGGCTTTCCATGAAATTACTGACTCTTATGTTCCTCATTCTGTCAGGCTGTATCCTGACCCATTCTCAAATCAGTCTATCCTATGCCGGAATGGGACTTGACTTATGGTTTCAGAAAATGATTCCGTCTCTTCTGCCCTTTATGATTTTATCGGGAATCATGGTCCGGATGAAGGTGACGGATAAGGCTGCCATGATTATCTACCCCATTGTCAAACCCCTTTATCAGGTTCAGAAAAATGTATGCTATGCCATGTTGATTGGATTTTTATGCGGGTTTCCCATGGGAGCAAAGGTTGTGGACGATTTGTATATACGAGGCAGAATCAACCGGCGGGAAGCGGAATATCTTCTTGCTTTCTGCAATAATATCGGTCCTGTTTATTTCTGCAGCTTTGTTCTCCCCCTTCTTGGGAGGAAACTGGTATTTCCGTATCTCTTTGGTATGTACGGAATTCCTCTGCTATACGGCCTTGTGCTGCGCTATACCACATTTCGGGATTTAGATTTCTTACCGGAGGCGGCACCTGACCTTATCAGCTGTCAGATTCATACCGGGCAGCTTTCCTTTGCCGAACGACTTCTGAACGCAACAGACGATGCCATTCATTCCTCCGTCCAAAGCATCCTTTCGCTCGGCGGCTATATGATTCTTTATAACCTGCTGAACCTGATTCCACATATATTGCTTGGGCATCCGCTGCTCCTGTTATCACCGCTTCTGGAAATTACGGGAGGACTGAAAATGCTGGGCGATACTTTCCCGCTCTACAGTCTGCTGGCACTTTCCTTTGGCGGCCTTTCCTGCATTGCACAGACTTATAACTGTATCGGCAAATCAGATCTGGCAATTGGAAGCTACATTCGACACAAGCTGATATTGACTTTGTTAAACGCCCTCTTTTACCTGGTCTGGTTTCTTGGGTTTCCTATTTCCTTCCTGCGCTGATATCTCTTCTTTCTGCGGCTCTGACGCGCAATGCATTGAGATACAATCACCAGAATCAGAAGGAACAGTGCAAAAATAAGGCAGATTGCCAGGAATGTGGCAAAGCTGATTCCCTGATCCGCTTTTTTTACAGTCTTCTCTCCGGAAGCATCGGCTCCCACAGGAATCACTTCTAACGCAGAACTTTCAGTATCACCGGAAGGGGATTCCAAAGAGTCCTCCTCTTTTGCCTTTTGGTATGGAAAAACCTGCTGACTGACATAGCAGTTACTTTCCGTATATAAATCATACATATTATAGGCGCGGACAATTACTTCCGGCGCCGTACCGGGCTGAATGGTCAGATTCAGCGTGAACGTATCCGGATAAGCACCTGTGAGAGCATCCGTTTCCGGCCATATCTCCCTGGCACTGAAGGTCTGTCCCCCGTCGGTACTGTAACTGTAATACAAAAGAGGGGAATCATAATCGGCGGCTGAGACGACCAGACTTAAGGAACCCTTTTCGTAATCTGCATCCAGGAAATCCAACAGACACAAATCCGGTTCTGTGGTATCTATATCCGTAATTTCCATTGGGAATGAGTCACTTGCTTCCGTCAGCGGATAGCTGGAATAATCCACATTCAGCGCACTGCTTTTCAGGCCAAAATATCTGGCAACCGCAGTGGCATCCGCCCGGCCGAAAGCCCGCAATTTTTCGTCACTGTCACAGTAGCCTTCATCCCTGGCCTCATCCACATGGCAATGCTCAATGATAACAGCCGGTATTTCCAACTCCACAGACTCCCGGATGATTCCATAATAATCCAGACCGCCGTCCCCCAGGCGTGTCTTGACACCTCTCACAAACAGGCCCAGTTCCCGCATATCTGTGAGAAATTCATAACCAAACTGATAGCCATACCCATTGTACGGCGCAACCGAAGACACCCATACTTCAGAGCCAAACAGCTCATGATTCAGAGAGGCATTATAGTGAATACTAAAGAGAAAATCTGCATCCACGGAAGCGGCAAATTCTGCCCGGTCCTTTATGGGCATCCCCACGTCCTCTGTGCGGGTCAGATGCACCTCCACATCATCATACAGAGAAAGCTCCTCATACATAGCCAATGCTGTGGTCAGAGTCATCTGTTTTTCTTCATGATTGTTCTCAATGGTTCCCTGATTATCACCGCCATGTCCGGGGTCTATCACAATCACCAGCTTTTCGCCGGTGTCCTGCAATCTGGATGCCGCACAGGCCTGAATGGGAAACAGCAATCCTGTGAAAAATATACTTATCACAGTGATCCAAAAACGAAACATATAGTATCCTTTCGTGAAATATCGGTAATACGGGAAAGAACCAGCTCCCTTACGAAACCGGTTCTTACCTACAATGTATCACAACAGATCCGTCACATCGACTACAGAACATCCAGGCTGTCATCCTCAGAATGTTTATCCAGCCCTTCTTCCACAGGATGAAGATCTCTGATATTGGCCTGAATCAAATCACGATACTGACTCAGTGAACCCAGAAGCTTGTCATAGTTTGTACTGGATGCCTGGATGGCAGACAAGACAATGGATTCCAGCTCTCCCAGACGATCTTCGGTATAACGGGAAGCCTGCATTCGCAATTCATTTGCCTCCGTGGTAGCCTTATCCAGAATTTCCTGGGCCTGCCTTGCCGCAGTCGCCACAATCCCGTTGGCCTGCGCATAAGCCTGCTGCATAATCTCATGTTCGCTGATCAGCTCGTTTGTATGTACGGTGGCTTCGTCAATCAGCGCCTGCGCCTTGGCCCTGGCATCATTCAGAATCGCTTCCTTATTGCTGATAATTTTCTGATATCTTCTGATCTCATCGGGAGTTTTCATACGCAGTTCACGCAACAGCTCGTCAATCTCTTCCTTGTTGACGATAATTTCCGAACTGGACATGAATTTCGGTTTACAGCTTTCGATATATTCTTCTAATTCGTCTATCAATTGTTCTATTCTACTGCTCATAAACGCCACTCCTATTCCGAAAGAATGCTATTGTATGTACTTTTCCTTCATCAACCTGGCCACAAAATCAGGTACACACTCGCTGATATCCCCACCAAAACTGGCAATTTCCTTGACACTGGAAGAACTGAGATAGGCATATTCCAGACTGGTGGTGAGGAATACCGTATCCAATGCGCCGCCGGAAAGTTTTCTATTGGTCTGGGCAATCTGCAATTCATATTCAAAATCCGTAATGGCACGCAGCCCTCGGACTGCCACATGCATGTTATTTTCGGCGGCATAATTGATCAGCAAACCGGAAAAACTGTCCACCTCCACATTGGGGATGTCTTTGGTTGCCTCCCTCAATATCTTAACACGTTCTTCCACAGAAAACAACGGGCTCTTTACTTTATTATTTAAAACACTGACCACCAGTACGTCAAACATTTCTGAAGCACGCCTGATGACATCCAGATGTCCAAATGTAACGGGATCAAAGCTCCCCGGATAGACAGCACGTTTCATGTCTCTATTCCCTTCTCAAAAAAATATGTTGATTGGTTTTATACTTTTTTTCTTTGATGATAGAAAAGCCCAATTCTGTAACATAGGCAAAATCCGTACCCGCAGAAGCTTCCACAATGACCGTCGTATTTTCCCCCACATAAGGCATATGTTCCAGAACAGAAAGCACATCCTTCTCCAGGCTGCAGTCATAAGGCGGATCCAGGAAAATGATATCCACACATTCTCCGGCATTTCTTCTGCGAATTGTATCCAGCGCAGCACATACATCCTGCTTTAATACCACGGCACGATCCATCATTTTGGTAAATGCAAGAT
>CAQUWW010000119.1:0-6058 GCA_948896875.1 uncultured Acetatifactor sp.
ATGCTAACCGTACCATTTCATTCTTCAGGTCGTCTCCGTCAAAGATTGCTGGAAGAAAGATATCACCCTTTTCTGTGATCCGGTCTGCTAGAAAGGCAAGCGCTGTCTCATACATCCCTTCGTTCAGGTACAGGCTTCCATAGGGATCTGTAAGCAGATCATACAGCCCCGGGTATTCCACATCCATCGCAAGCTTTAAGTTGATCTGTTCCGCAAGCTTTTTCCCGAACTTCTGACCGGAATTGGCTGCCTGTATCTCCATTCCCTCCACCCTGCAAAGCAGGACGGATTTGGTTGTAATGATTTCCCTGCCGTTTACAATCTCCGTCTGGGGCTCCGGATTTTCCCACCTACCTGCCAGAATCATCTTGTCTTTACACAGGCGGCCCCCATAACATTCCCCGAAGTCATCTATATTGACTGATTTCACACAGTCACATACATTTGCCTGCGGCAGGTTATCTATATTGATCTCATCCCTTTGTAACATCAGAAAAGAGTGCTCCGAACCATAAGGACACCACAATTCTGCGCCTAATACCAGAGGCTCCGTCGGCTTTATGAACCAATCCGTTACCTCTCCCACTGCCTCTTCTATCCATTCCCCAAAATCCATGTCTGTTTCTCCTATTGTACCACAAATTCCTCTATTCCCATACCCCTGACTTCCCGCCGGTATGCGCTCTCCACAAATGCAAGATTTGCCATGATATACCGTCCTTTTGCGCCTTTCAGCCTGAATATGGGCGCGTTCCCTGTTTTTTCCCCGCAGAGGATTCCTCTCGTTATCGTATTGCCGTCCCTGCTCAGTTCGCTGTCACCATGCAAGCAGTCGATTTCCGGGAGGGCCGGTATCTGATAGGATACTGCTCTTCGATTTACCTCATCAAACAGAACCATATATTTGAATTTAACCGCCGGACAGTAGACTCTAATCAGATTGGCAAACTCTTTCGTCACCATGAAAATTGGGCTGTTCACGATATCCAGAAAAGCAATTTCCCGCTCGAGTTCGACTTTCATGTAATTTCTATGCTCCAGTTCCTCATAAATCAGTCCCTGTTCCTGTATATGTGGCCTTACCAAGGTCTCACGGTTCAAAATACGGGGCTGTATATGCCGTTCATCCGCATAAATCCTGAAATATCTCATTCATCTTATCCCTCTCTACCCGACATAAAATATCCGCTTCTCCCATATATTCCCCAAACAGAATCATAACCTGCCCCTGTTCTTCCCTGTCTGATGGTTTTTCAGGATTTCCCACTATCCCTGCTGTCATTTCCTCGATAAACGTCTTTACCATGCCATGATAATAGGGCGCATAAAGATAGCGAATCTCATCCGTCTCATAGCTTCTTATCCTTGGAATTTTGAACGCCATTCCCCTCTGAATATTTCCAATATCACGCTCAAACAACCGATAAATATCCCCGGAGTCCCAGTATACTTCCGCTAATGGTTCTTTCAGATATAATTCCTGATTCATAAACGCAATCTGCACAACATACTTTTTTAGGAAGATACTGCTATGCAGGCAGGAAAAGAGAAGATACTTGATCTGTCCCAAGCCCTCTGGCCCGACATTGTGAATGATCTGCCGCAGTCCCTGCTCTATCGCCGCAAGAAAGCTTTCCGCCAGTTCTCTGTTCCTTTCCCCACAGAACCGTTCCGTCTCCCTGCTGCTTCTTCGCCATATGTCCGGAATCAGACTTTCCGCTGTCTCGATGATTTTATCTTCACGATCACTCATTGTATTCTGAATTTTCCTCCGGTAAACACAATATCCTCCGCCATATGCAGCCCGGCACCGCTCTGTCTGATATCCACGCTCTCTGTTCCGGCCACAATCAGGGAATCTTCCAGACTAGAAATAGTCATGCTGCCTCCTGCCACAATGGTGATATTCTTATCACTCACAATCTGTATTCCATCCCCGTCCACAATCTTGACCGACATTCCCTTATTATTAGTAAGCTCCAGACTGTCCGGCGTAAAGAGAAGTTCCTTTCCATATCGGGTCTTAAAAGATTTGTGATTCGGTATTTTACGGCCATTATCCGTATCCATATGTACCGCGCTGATCACATAGCCGCTTTCTTCCGCCTCATCAGGAATCTGTAACCGTACCCTGTCCCCTATTTCCGGCATACAGTACCATCCGGCACCATCAGGGGAAGAATAACCTGTAGAATAAGGAAACCATCTGGTGATATGCTGTCCGTCATTTTCGTCCCCGATCAGCGCAATCTGCACTTTATCCTGCGCAACCGCCTTGATCTTTGCTTCAAAGGAGCATCCCTGCCGGCATTCATCGAAGCTTTGCAGCACTCTGAGCCCGCCCGCCGGACGCAGCCAGTAAGTATGTATCATCTCTCCCTGTTTCAATTCGCTATGGATATGATATATGTGGCCGCTCTGACCCTTTGCTGTCAAAAAATCCCACAGACGGTAAACTTCTCTTGTAGACAATCTATATTCTACATAATCAAGTTCTTTCAGGGAGCCAGTCCCATTTGCCCCATTCTGCATAAAAGCATCCACCAATTTACCGCTTTGGCAGTCCAATATTTCCTCTGTCTCATAAGAGGCATACTGTGAGTTGCCTACATAATAAAATACGCCCTCCCTTGCCGATTCCGGTGTCACCGCTAATCCAAACCGACTGGCCACACGCTTGATAAATTCCCAGTCTGTCTCCCGGTACTGTAACAAAAAGTCCACCGAGGCGCACACATCGGCTTGCGCCATAACGCCTGCCTCCCCATAGGTCTGATTAATTAACTCCATCACGTCAAGGTAAGTGGCAGACTGATTCTGGAAAGAGCGAAAATGTTTCCTGCCGTCCATCAGATAGGTGCCGCTCTTTATTCTTAATTCCAATGTATAGATATGTTGAAGACATTCTAGTGAAAAGCCTGCTATAATACCTGTCATCAATATCCTGTTCTCACCATTCTCATCCTGTCCGCTGATGGTAACCCATATTTTTTCTGTCAACAGCCTTTTGTATTCCTCTACGTCTTTATCCTGAATATTGCCCCGTATCCGTGCCTCGGCATGTTCTCCGACTTTCTGGTCTATGGTCAATTCCGTGATCGCCACATAATTGAAATAAGAAACATGAATTTTATTCGCTTTCATCTGATGTTCTCCCCTTTTTTTCTGATTTCACTAAACCAAGCGATTGCAGTACTAACGGTTTCCACATATCATAAAAACGCATCCTGCAATTAAAAGTACCGGCCAGCAATTTACTGTCCGACCGCACGAGAAACTGCATATTATAAGTTTCCTCATCCAATGTGAAATTCTTATAATCAAACCAGCCGCTTTCCATATCAGCCTGCATAATCGTTCCTTCTTCATAAAATATGGTTTCCGGCACATGGCGCTTGACTGTTTCTTTCATCTGTCCGATCAGGCTGCTTAATTCCCCCTTCTTGTTTTCCAACAGGTGAAAACCAAAATTCTCATCATACCCCGGCCCGGTCAAAATAACAGGCGGCCGATACTGGCTGATATATCTTGCCTTAGCAGCCTCCTCTGGCATCGGCGTAAAATTCTCCGGCAGCAATACAAGAAATGTTTCATCAAACAAAGACAGATACCGAAATCGTACTTTTTGTCTATGAATCGGTATTTCGTCCACAAGCAGATCGTACTCTGCCGACACATTCTGATAGATTTCCTGTAATTGAATGATTTTCACATCAACAAAGTCTTCTCGTTTCATATCACTCCTGCAATCTTCTTTTCTTTTTTTGCGTCTTTAGGGATTTCATAATGCTCATCAGCAGTTCTTTTTCCCGTTCATCTTCCATCCTACAGCCCATCGTACCAAACATCATGTGCCCATTTACCGGAAAAATGTACATCACATTATATAGTTGTCCGTCTGCTGCCTGTGTTTGAAAGGAACACCAACCGCAGAAGGATTCCGAACAGTTCATGAGCTGTTCCTTGTCCACGATACAGGACGGATACAGCCTAGTTACGATCTTAGAAACAGAATGGATCGCATATTCCACCTGGCTTTCCATGATTCCCTGATCCTCAAACAGGGAAAAGGTACAGAAACTGCCTGTCTGCGCATTTTCCAATATAATCTCTTGTCTTACCTCATAGGGATATAATGCGTCTATCCTTTCTTGCCTCATCTCCTGATAGGATTCAGGTATATCCACATACAACTGTTCGTCAAACAGAAACATCGGCTCTCTTTTTTCCTTTCCTTCGTTCTGCCAATAGCGCTTCTATCTCCTTTCCACACCCTTGAAAAGAGATTGGGGTCGTGGGATATCGTACGCCTCCCTGCCCACATACATGCTGCGCCATTTGATTTGTTGTCTTATTTTTTGCTTCATTAGCAGACAATTGATTCATTTTATCAATGACTGGACTCTTTCCTATCGCCCCATTTATAACCGAATCCGCCATTTCATTCTCCCTTCATTCTTCCAAAAATCGGCCGCATCCCCATAGCAACACGAGGCAGTTCTTCCTGTTCTGCACATTGCGGAATAGAAGAAATCACATTTACAATATGACCTCCCAACTGATAGCTGTTTCTCTCCTTCTCCTGTTCCAAAAGCTCTTGCATTTTAAACAGCAGTTTCTCTCTTTTCTCTTTTTGTCCCTCTTCCTCCTCAAATGAAGATCCTGAACCACTTTCCTCCACACTCCCACCTTTCGGAACGCTCTTTAGCGGCAGCTTTTCCAAATTATGAAATACTGTCTGTTTTCCCATGGCGTCCAGATTATAACAGAGATTTATTACCGCAGGTTCTCCCAATTCCCTTTTGATTGCCGTAATCTCTCCGGGTGCACTCAGGTTCATTTTTGCCGCCTGTATAACCACTGTTCCCCCAGCCTGAATTATGATACTTCCATTACTGATAATGCTCTCCCCCGTACTGTCCGTCAGCGAAATCTTTGAACCGCCCTCCTTACCGGTTAATTCCATCATAGACGGCTGTAATGTCATCTTTTTATCATGAGCAGTGGAAAACCAACGGTTTTGGGGCGTCTGCGTCTCCCCGCAAGAGCTGCCGTTTTGCCTGATACAATCAACGCCAATTGCCCCTCTTTCGTCCAGTCCCGATATGGCCAGTCTTATTTCGTTTCCTTCTTCTGGCATACAATAAACCATGTTTCCATGTTCCGGCATCCATGGATAATAATATGCGCGCCCGATCTCCTGTTCTTCATCGATATCCAGATGAACTTTGATCAATTCGGCTTCCCGCTTAAGCACTCTGCCTGTCAAAGACAAGCCCTTCACATGCGGATTGTACTCTATATCCGGCGTATGATATTCCTTCTCTGCCAATTTTGATACACAGTGCAGCACACCGTCCCGTAAGACGATATCCACTGCAAAAGGCCAGACAATTCCGTTTCTATACCATACGCCCTGACCAATATGAAAAATCTGTCCTGTCAAAACCTCGTAAAAAACCGCCTTTTTCATATCAAAATTTACCATCTTGAGACGATCATCATTCACACACCACTTTTCGTATAACGGTTCCGCCTTTAGATGCGCCTCCTGCTCCTGAAGCCCCACATATAGTCCCTGCCCTTCATAGTCGTTTGTCGCATAAAGCGAAACTCCCATGTGCGTGGAAAGTCTTTTCATAAACTCCCAATCCGTTTCTTTATACTGAATAAAAGGAGCTTCCGTCATTTTGTCCTGCGCCGCATATAAAAGGGAAAAAGACTGCTCTTCACTGATTTTACGGATAAGCCCCGCAATAGATGTTTCACCCTGAAACGACCTGTTCTTCTTCTCAAGATCCAAAAGCCACGACAGGGAATACGCCCTGATCCTTATATTTTCATAGACTGCTTCCTGTTCTATAAAAATCTGTCCTATCACCCCATAAAAAAGCAATATTTTCTTATCTGCTTTATATGCCGTAATTTTTAACGGTTGTCCGGCCGCCTGAAGCCCAACAACATTAATGCTTCCATGCTCAATACCAGCCACGACTTCCGTAACAGTGTGTGCGCCGATCCGTTCTCTGACAGAAAGTTCTTTCAGTTCTCCAAGCGG
>CAQUWW010000119.1:6068-7106 GCA_948896875.1 uncultured Acetatifactor sp.
TCTCCGGCTTTCATAAAATCACCTATACGCTCATCCATATTTCTTTTCCTTCCCAATATAAACGATTACAGCAAAATCATCTGCCCTCTGCCGCTCTCCGGCTGCTGCCATCCCCTCCCGCCGCTTTTACGGTCCTTCAGGATACGCAGCAGTTTTTGATAGCATTCTTCGTTGGAACCCTGTTTCCCCGTCCCATCCCCTGCCCTTGACAGATAAGAGACGATACACGCAGGCACCGCCTGCCCGTCCGTCCCCAGCACTGTCATCGCGAAACTGACGTCATATATGTCTGTCGTCCCTGTCTCCAGAAGCTCCTGTGCGTATACTTTGAGAAGCTGCGGCCACAGTCCCGCGCCTCCCGGCCCGGCATAAGGGGCGTGAATGCGGTTTACGGTATCGTATTCTGTCTGGTAATCCTCAAAGTTCTCGTATACCGTCCGCAGTCTGGCTCCTTCCTGCAGGCGGAACCGCCCCAGCTCTATCTCCCCGTTTTCCGCCGGAATGGTATTGAGCTGGATTTCTCCCATACCGCCGCGCTTTCCCCTCTCATAATCCATAGTGGCAAACCGCACCTTCAGATAGGTCAGCTGGTCTGTAGCGGTACATGCCAGCGGACAGGGTTCTTCCATGCGGTAAATATCCCCTTGGTAATGGAGCAGCCCCGGTTCCAGATACAGCACATCCTGTTCCCAGCGTAAGCCGCACCCTTCTAAGATACCGTCGCCGTATCCCGCAAAGAGCCTGCGGCTCAGGCTTAAGGGATAATCCCGCAGCTCATCCAGCATACTTTTTTTCAATAGGTTTTTATGTTCAAAGACCGGGTATTCATACCGAAACACGTGCTTTCCTCCTGTCAGCAGATCGCGATCTCGCCCACCTGCATGGTCTCCTCCATCCCGATGATCCCGAAATGGTATTCGTAATATAACTCCGGGCGATAGCGGATGTTCAAAAACTGCCCGATGACAAAGTTCACCTTTTTTTCCAACTCTTCACGCTGCCTCGCCCCCACATAGACCAAAATCTCATAGGGGTCAT
>CAQUWW010000119.1:7116-9157 GCA_948896875.1 uncultured Acetatifactor sp.
CGATACACCGGGGAATCAGGGCTGTCATCACACGGCGGAACATCTCTATGCTGTCCCCCTCCCGGTACAGGGTCAATAAGCCTTCCAGCAGAATCTCCCGTTCGTTTCCTTGAAAGAGCAGATACGCCTCCTTGTTCTCCGCTCCGTAATCCCCGTCCACAAAAGCCCTGCCCAGAATTTTTTTATAGTATTCTTCCCTTGTCATCCCCGCACGGATATCATTCTCCCCGATCTGGTGGAGGAGAAGCTGGAACAGTCCTGCCCGCAGCGCAGGATAATCCCTTACATCAGGGTGGAACAGTTCCTGAAACACCTGCTGAAACCTATAATTCGGGTTGATTTCCACCAGGCAGGGTTCCTCCAGTTTTGTGATATTCAAAAACTCTTCCGACAGCTCTATGTAGGGACTGTAGGAACGCGCCTGCCGAAAACAGATGTCCTCCCTCTCTATTCCCTGCGCCTTTGCCTGCAGCAGGATCTCCCACAAATAATTCATAACAACCGCCCCTCGCACATATATTCGCCGTACATAAGCTGTACCTCCGATACGAGAAAGCTCATAATGTCCCTAAGAAGAAACGACAGCGCGCTCTTCTTCCGAAACAGAAGCACCAGCCGTTTCTCATAGTCTCTATCACGTATTTCATCCAGAATAAAACCGTTCATGGTGTAAGACTCCGAAGCTTCCCCGCTGTTGTCGCGGTCCAGAATCTCATAGCCCTCGTAAACCACATAATCCTCCATTCCGTAGCTGCCTATGAATCTTGAAAGTTCCCCCTCCGTCCTGACCCTCCTCCCCTGTCTGCGGCTGAATCTCTCCAGAAACTCGTCCTTGCGCCCATTCGTCATAAGAGGATAGGTAAAACGGTCAAACCGCCGGATAGCGCCGTTTTTTATCATATATACCTGCCATTTGCGCGCCTCCGCTTCCTCTCCCATCACAATCAGCCTGTTTTCCGTCTGTCGTACACTGTAGATATGTGTCGTGTCGTCAATCAGATATACATGCTCGTTCCCGTACTCTCTGATTGAGATCGTATGTTCATAGCTTTTGTGATCCTCACAGGGGACGGGGAAGCCCACGCTATCCATCGTTAATTTCCTGATATTCCATATGGGGACATAATTGTCATGGGCCCACTGTGCATGTTCTTCCAGATCCGGCTCAACCTTAACGATTTTCTGCGCCAGCGTGATCTCCTCCGGCAGGTTTTCCAGATAAACATCGACATACTTATACAGATAAGGGGCGTTCACGGTCTGCCACGGAACGCCGTTACTGACAAACACCTCATACAGACGGCTGATCTCCTGCAGATACGCTTCATTTCTTTCGACTGCAAACTCCGCAGGATACTCCCCTTTGTCAGTGTATATCCTGCCTTTTATCCTCTTTTTTTCCAGAAGCGGCCGGATATCCAGATAGTCGCATTCCATAAAATATGTCCCGACAAGGCTCCGCCTCTCCTCCTCAAGCTGCTGCCTTATCTCCAGGATGTCATACGCCGGAACAGACATGTCCTCCTCTCTGATAGGCGAAAGTAGATGGTGCGAGGGGTCCAGATAATCTCTTTCCACGATTCCAACAATAATCTGATAGCGGTTTAGATCAAACGCCAGATCATCCATAATCCGGCTTTCCAATTCCCGGTACATCTCCTGATTGGTCTCGTACAGCGACAGAAAAAGACGCTCTACGATATCCTTAAACACAACCCGCTCCTGCAAGCCGCCAATCCGGCTGATCTCTTCCTTAATCATTTCCTCCATGTCCGCCATAAGCTATTTCCTTCCGTCAAAGAAATTCTCTTCCCAGGTATCGTCCTCAAAGGCGAAAAAGGTCTCCTCGCCGCATTGCAGCAGTTCGTTTTCACGCAGAACCGGAAGAACGATAAATCCCCATCTGTCCTTGGCCGGCCAGACGAAAAACTTGATCTCCCCTTCCACAATGATATCCGTCTCCTCCTGAATGACTGTCCCCGTGTACTGCTCGTTGAAATCCTCCTGCGTCACATGGAAAAACGCCGCCACATCATAGCCG
>CAQUWW010000120.1:0-446 GCA_948896875.1 uncultured Acetatifactor sp.
ACTTCTCTCTCTTCTCCTGGCTGGTATAGAGTCTGCCTTTCAACGCCGCAATGGGAGCCTCCAGATTCTCGAATGCCTGTCTGTCTCCTGTGAAGTCCACCATCAGATTCTCCGGTCGGAAAATCATCCTGCAAAGCGTCTCCAGCCGCTCCACCAGAGTCTCTTTCTGCGCCTCAAACGCCTTCTCCAGGCCGGAAGTAAAGCGATACTGGCTCACACCTGTCAGTTCGTCGCTGACGGCATATTTTGCATCGCCATAGGACAGAGCCCTGGTCAATGCCACGCTGTTTCCCGCCCAAAGCACATACTCCTGATATTGAGAATTGCGCTCGGCCAGGATCTCTTTCAGCCTCTTCGTATCCCGGAAATTGCTGGTCAGCATCAGCTCTTCCATCAGCTCCAGCGCTTTGGCCAGGTTGGCATACAAAGCCTTTGTGGTGACTTCC
>CAQUWW010000120.1:456-5130 GCA_948896875.1 uncultured Acetatifactor sp.
ATGGTTATGGTATACTGCTTTGGATCCTGCACCTTTGCATAACTGCCGCAGGCAACCTTGATCTCTCCGGTGCTCAGATTGATCTCGTTGCTCAGATCCGCATAAGAATAATGGGCCGTATCCACATGGCAGAACACATTCTGCAAAATACCGATATAGGGAAAATATTCCGCCGGAATCTCTTCCACTTTAAACATCAGCCGCAGATAGCCGATCCCGTTTGTAAAGACATCGTGGTACAGCGCGGGCACGCCGGCCAGCGTCCGCTCCTCATTATACAGGGGTTCCGCTTCCTTTTTCAGATCTTCCCTGGCGAGAAGAGGAATCTTTGCCAGTGCCTCCGGGCTATCCTCATTCTCCCGGAATGCGTTCAGCGCATCCATCATGCTGCGGACATCCGCAAGCTCCTGCTGCGACATATGGGCCTTCTTCTCCCGCTCTCCTGCCAGGCCTTCTTTCGGCAACAGAATCACCATGGCCGCATGAGAATTGTGCAGCAAATACTTCTCTATCAGTCCTTCAAAATATCCTTCCTCCACCTTTGCCCGCAGTCTGGCATAAGTCTCGTTCGCCTCAATGTGGATGAAGGGTTTCGAATCGTCGTACATCCAGCTGTTCATAACCTGCAGGCCGTACATCAATCCCTTTGGATAATTGCCGAAATCCGCTTCCCTGTACTTAAATTCATAATGATTGATGGCTGCCAGCAGCGCCTTTTTGTCAAAACCCTTTCTGACAATTGTCTCAAGTACTTCCCGGATGGTGTCCTTAAATTCCTGTTCTCTGCTCAGATCGGTGCCCTTGGCCACCACACTGAAAGAAGGCTGTTTCAGCTCGTTATCGTAAATGCTGTATACCTCCCTGCCTATCCCCTTGTCAATCAGCGCTTTCTTTAAAGGCGCGCCGGGTACGGTGCACAGGGCGAAATCAAGGATCTGAAATGCCACAGCGTGTCCCCAACGGACATGTTCCAGGCCAGATACGTATTCTCCTCCGCACTTTCCCCCTCGCTGACAGGGAATTCCCGGACTCTCCGGACCGGCACGACGAAAGGCGCCTCCGAGGCCACCTGTGAATCCACCTCCAACCTGTCATATACGGACAGATAATGCTCATCAATAAAGGTAAGCTTCTCCGCCATATCCATATTGCCATACAGATAAATGTAGCTGTTGGAGGGATGATAATAGGTTCTGTGGAAATCAAGGAACTGCTCATAGGTCAGTTCCGGAATATTCTCCGGATCCCCGCCCGACTCATATCCGTATGTGGTATGGGGATACAGCGCCTTGTTGATCTCTCTGTACAGCACATTGTCCGGGGAGGAAAACGCTCCCTTCATCTCATTGTAGACCACTCCGTTATAGGTCAGCTCTCCTGCTTCGTCCAGCTCATAATGCCATCCCTCCTGGCGGAAAATAGCTTCATTCTTATAAATATTCGGATAAAATACCGCATCCAGATACACATGCATCAGATTCTGAAAATCCTTGTCATTACAGCTGGCCACCGGATATACCGTATGATCCGGGTAGGTCATGGCATTCAGGAAGGTATTTAACGACCCCTTTGCCAGCTCAATGAACGGGTCCTTTACAGGGAATTCCCTGGAACCGCAGAGTACGCAATGCTCCAGAATATGCGCCACCCCGGTGGAATCCTTCGGCGTGGTGCGAAACCCGATATAGAACACCTTATTGTCATCGTCATTTGACACAAGAGCCACTCTGGCCCCTGTCTTCTTGTGTCTGCACAGATACGTCACACTGTTGATATCCGATATTTCTCTCTTCTCCAGGACCTCATAACTCTTCAACTCTTCTACTTTCACTTTCTCTCTATTCTCCTTTCATCACCTTTACCATATCCGGCCTGACCGCCAAAGCTCCCTGCCCTTACACTGCTCACACCAGAGTAACCAGAGCCAGCTTGCTGACCCTCAGCTCCTGTATCACATATCCCCGCTTCTCCTTTTCCTTCGGCGGAATCTTCGCCAGCTCTTCCACGGTGAGAAGCCTTGTGACATATTTCTTCTTTCCCGCACCGCCCGCTTTCCCGAAAAAAGGCTTCTTCTCTTCGATCACGTTCACCCGGACTCTGGCCTTCATCTGCCGGTAAATCTTGACCAGAAAGCTGTCTGGCGCCAGATAATACAAATGACTCTCCAGGGTATCCTCCGGATCTGCCTCCGGCAGAATATAATGCTGTACAATCAGCCTGAACTTAAACAAAATATCCTCGGCATTCAGAAGCTCTTCAAATGTGTACTTGCATCCCACATAGATATTTCCAGTGTCCTGCATACTGTATTTATAGTCTTCATAGACGGTCTTTTGCATACTCGATATCCTCTATTTTGTAACCGCTCATCCGCATGGCATCCTCTATGGCCTTCATGGACAGGCCTGTCTCCCCGGCAAGCTCTTCCGGCGTCACCTTCCTGTGCCATTCCCGGGCCAGCCCCCTGGCCTTATCCGCCACCTGATTTACCTTATCCGTAATGCGCCGGTCCTTTTTCTCATTATCCGCATTCTCCCGGATGAAATTCTCCATGGCATCCATGACAAACTGTATCAGCATCTTCTGGGCTTCCCCGGCATTGTTCACATCCGGCGTCGTACCGCTGCCCAACAATTCCACGGCCACAGACAGGGCCACATTGCCCTCTCCAATCAAATCTTCCAGCAATACCCCCTGGCCCGTATACAGCCTTGCAATATCGGCAACCTCTCTGAGATAGCTCTCCGTCAAGTGCTGCCTGGCCTGCAGATCTCCCGCCATCACAGACAGAGCAAAGGCTTCTCTCTCCCCCCTGCTCCGCACAGGAATCGCGGCAATCTCATCCAGATAATCCTGGAGATAATCTCTCTCCTGGTCCGTCAGGAAGGCGTCCGGATCCGGCGGCTCACCGATCCCAACCCTGTGCTTTTCCAGATAGTCAAATACCATCCGGAGCTGTTCCTCTCCAAGCTCCAGCGCCGCGAATTCCGATCGCACCTGCTCCTCGCTGATACAGTTTCCCTGCTCCTTCGCAAGCCGGCGCACCTTCTCCAGGCTCTGCGCAAACAGTCTCTCATCAGATATCATATCCCTGCGTTCCCCCTATTCTCACTGGACATGCGTGTGTGTAAACAAGTGATTCTGACAATATTCATAATTGCCGTTACATTTAGAACAAAAACGGAACTCCAGACTGGGATCATCGTCTTCTGTCCGTCCGCAAATAGCACATTTATGCTTTGTCACTTTTGAATTGCGTCTGATATCCTGCTTAAATTCTACTCTTCGCTTCATCTGCTTCGGCGTCATATGAATGTGGCTCCTGGAGGTGACAAAGAAAATCACAAAATTAAGCAGGGAAGACACGATTGCGATTCTGATTACCAGATTTCCCGCAAAAAGGAAATCATATACCAGCACAAGCCCATATAATATGCCAAGCCATTTCACCTTCACCGGAATCAGGAACATCAGCAGCACCTGCACATCCGGAAACGTAGCGGCAAAAGCAAGAAAGATCGACATATTAATATAATAGGTGCTGAAATACAGAGAAGCCAGTGTGGAGATATAGGACAGGTTGAGCCCGCTTCCTCCTATAAAATACTGAATTCCCAGCCAGACAAAGCTGCCCAGCACGGTAAACAGCATACCGGACAACAGATAAACATTGTATCGGTATGTTCCCCAGGTGCGCTCCAGGCTGGTTCCAATATTGTAATAGAACAAAAGCATAATAATGGTAAACGGGTCCAGCGAGGAAGGCGGTATAATAATCCAGGTAAAAATTCTCCAGATCTGTCCATGCAGAATCGCATGGGGATTCAATGTCAGATACAGAAGAAAATCCGCGTTGATCAGCTGGATTACATAACCCACCACATAGCACAGTATCAATATCAATGACAGATTGGCGATTGCATATTTTCCAAATCTTTTTTCAAAATTACTCATGAAAGTTATTCCTCCATCTGTTTTGTCCCGCATATATTTTATCATTCCCATTTCCATAAGTAAACCAGACTTTTCCTATTTTATATAAAAATCAGTTTTTTAATAAACTTTTCACAGGTTTACCTATTTGCAATTTACATTATTGTGTACTATAATGTCTTAAGTTGTCGTAATTTGACTTCGTGGAATTTCAGAAGGAAATGTATTTATCATATAGCACATGGAAGTTTAGAAAGGATGATCTTGAATGGACTTCACAAACAAAACTGCAGCTCTTGAGGAAAATGATATGTTTGAAACTGCTTCAAACGATGCCAGCCTTGGCATTGATATCGGTTCCACCACTGTCAAGATTGCAATTCTGGACGAGGGACATCATATTTTATTTAGTGATTATGAACGTCATTATGCCAACATAAGGGAGACCCTTTCCCGGCTTTTGGAGAAAGCCTATCGTCAGCTGGGCAATTTGACGCTGCATCCCATGATTACCGGTTCTGGAGGGCTCACGCTGGCAAACTGCCTTAAGGTCCCCTTTACCCAGGAGGTAATCTCCGTAGCCTCCGCTTTACAGGAACTTGCGCCCAAAACAGATGTGGCCATCGAGCTGGGTGGAGAAGATGCCAAAATTATATATTTTGAAGGCGGTAATGTTGAACAGCGGATGAACGGAATCTGCGCCGGCGGCACTGGCTCCTTCATCGACCAGATGGCTGCGCT
>CAQUWW010000120.1:5140-9040 GCA_948896875.1 uncultured Acetatifactor sp.
AAACGAATATGCCAAAAATTATCAATCCCTCTATGACATAGCAGCAAGGTGCGGTGTGTTCGCCAAGACGGATATTCAGCCTTTGATCAATGAGGGCGCTACCAAAGAGGACCTGTCCGCTTCCATTTTCCAGGCTGTGGTAAATCAAACCATCTCCGGACTGGCCTGCGGCAAACCCATTCGAGGTCATGTGGCCTTTCTGGGAGGTCCGCTCCATTTTCTGTCAGAATTAAAAGCGGCTTTCATCAGAACCCTGAAGCTGGATGAAGAGCACATAATTGACACGGATAGTTCTCACCTCTTCGCCGCCATCGGATCCGCCCTGAATGCTTCCGCAGATACTTTCTGTACTATGGAGGAAATGCTTCGCAGACTTTCCTCGGATATCAAAATGGAATTTGAAGTAGAGCGTATGGAGCCTCTGTTTGCAGGGGAAAAAGAGTATGCCGATTTCAGGGAAAGACACAGCCGCAGTCATGTGAATACCGCGGATCTGTCCTCCTATCACGGAAATGCTTTTCTGGGCATCGACGCCGGTTCTACCACCACGAAAATTGCACTTGTGGGGGAGGATGGCTCCCTGCTCTATTCTTTTTACTCCAATAATGACGGTAGTCCTCTGAATACGGCTATCCGTTCCCTGAAAGAGATTCATTCCCTTCTGCCGAAGAATGTCCGAATCGCCCGCTCCTGTTCCACCGGCTATGGAGAAGCGTTGATGAAAGCCGCTTTCCTGCTGGATGACGGCGAAGTGGAGACCGTGGCTCACTATTATGCCGCCGCTTTCTTTAATCCGGAGGTAGACTGTATCCTGGATATCGGCGGGCAGGATATGAAATGTATCAAAATCAAAGATCATACCGTGGACAGTGTCCTTCTGAATGAGGCCTGCTCTTCCGGCTGCGGCTCCTTTATCGAAACTTTTGCCAGATCTCTGAATTATAATGTGGAAGAATTTGCAGATGCCGCAATCTTTGCTCCACATCCAATTGACCTTGGAACGCGCTGTACCGTATTCATGAACTCCAGAGTAAAGCAGGCCCAGAAAGAGGGCGCCAGCGTGGCCGATATCTCTGCAGGGCTGGCTTATTCTGTCATCAAAAACGCCCTGTTTAAGGTCATCAAGGTATCCGATGCCTCCGAACTGGGCACACAGATTGTGGTACAGGGCGGTACGTTTTACAATGATGCCGTGCTGAGAAGCTTCGAAAAAATTGCGGATTGTCAGGCAATCCGACCGGATATTGCCGGAATCATGGGGGCTTTCGGTGCTGCGCTTATCGCAAGAGAACGTTTTGAGGCCGGATATGAGACCACCATGCTTTCCTACGAAAAGCTATGCGCATTAAAATATGAGACCAGTATGGCAAAATGTCGAGGTTGTACCAACAGCTGTCGTCTTACCATCAACAGGTTCTCCGGCGGCCGTCAATATATTTCCGGCAATCGCTGCGAACGCGGAATCGGCGGGCAGAAAAATGCCCATAATGTGCCCAATCTCTTTGACTACAAGCTGAAAAGGCTCTTCTCCTACTCCGCCCTGGACGCCGATCAGGCCTCCAGAGGAACAGTGGGAATTCCCAGAGTCCTGAATATGTATGAGGATTATCCTTTCTGGCACACCTTTTTCACTGCCCTGGGATATCGTGTCATTCTCTCTCCCAGCTCCAATCGTAAAATTTATGAGTTGGGCATAGAATCCATTCCCAGCGAATCCGAATGCTACCCTGCCAAGCTGGCCCATGGACATGTGGAATGGCTGATCCGACAGAAGGTAGACTTTGTGTTCTACCCCGCTCTGTTCTATGAGAGAGATGAAGTGGAAGGGGCAACCAATCACTACAACTGTCCCATTGTCACCTCCTACTCTGAAAATATCAAGAATAATGTGGAAGCTATCAGCAACGGACAGATGCGGCTCCGCAATCCCTTTATGTCCTTCCGGGATCTGGATACGGTGACAGAGGCTCTGCTGGAAGAATTCGGAGAACTCCCTGAAGAAGAAGTCAGACAAGCCGCAGCGGCAGGCTGGAAAGAGCTGGGGCAGGCAAGAAAGGATGTACGGCAAAAGGGGGAAGAAGTACTTGACTGGCTGAAGGAAAATGGAAAACGTGGAATCGTTCTGGCAGGACGCCCTTACCATATCGATCCGGAAATCAATCACGGCATTCCGGAATTGATTACTTCCTTTGGCATGGCTGTGTTGACGGAAGATTCCATTTCTCATCTGGGCTGTCCTGAGAGGCCTCTCATCGTATCGGACCAGTGGATGTATCATTCCCGGCTCTATGCCGCCGCAAGCTATGTGCGCCTGCAGGAGAATCTGGATTTAATTCAGCTGAACTCCTTCGGCTGCGGCCTGGATGCGGTTACTACGGATCAGGTAAACGATATTTTATCCGGCTCCGGAAAAATATATACTTGTCTGAAAATTGACGAAGTGAATAATCTGGGAGCCGCCAGGATTCGTGTGCGGTCTCTGCTGTCAGCTATCAAGGTACAGGAAAAGGCGAAAAAGCATCCCGTTCCTCATTCTACTGCAATAGAAAAAGTATCTTTCACAGAGGAAATGCGCAAAAATTATACCATCATCTGTCCTCAGATGTCGCCCATTCACTTTGAAGTCATGGAGCCGGCCTTCCATGCCTGCGGCTACAATTTCGTAGTGTTGGACAATGACAACAGACATTCTGTGGATGTAGGCTTAAAATATGTCAATAATGATGCCTGTTATCCTTCTCTTCTGGTGGTAGGCCAGATTATGGAAGCCCTTTTATCCGGAAAATATGATCTGGACAAGACAGCCATTATCATGACACAGACCGGAGGCGGGTGCCGCGCCACCAATTATGTTGGCTTTATCCGCCGGGCGCTGAAAAAAGCCAACATGGAACAGATTCCCGTCATCTCCCTGAACCTTGCCGGAATCGAGACTAACCCCGGCTTTCATTTAACTGCAGATATGCTGGTCCGAGTGGCGGCAGCTGCAGAATTCGGCGATATCTTCATGCGCTGCGTCTATCGGATGCGCCCTTATGAAGCCACGCCGGGCAGTGTGGATGCCGTCCACAGGAAATGGCTGGCTCAGGCCAAAGAGTTTGTATCTGCAAAGCATATCAGCCTTCCGAAATTCAGAAAGCTTTGCCGGGAAATCATCCGGGATTTTGATCGGATTCCGGTTCTGGATATCAAAAAGCCCCGGGTAGGGATTGTGGGCGAAATTCTGGTAAAGTTTTCTCCCGCAGGAAACAATCACCTGGTTGAATTGCTGGAAGCAGAAGGTGCGGAAGCCGTGGTTCCCGATTTGATGGGTTTCATGCTCTACTGTTTCTACAATCAGATTTACAAAGCGGATAAGCTTGGCACAAGTAAGAAAGCAGCCCGCATCTCGGCTCTGGGAATATGGGCCATAGAACATATTCTCCGGGGAAGTATGACAAAAGAATTCCGGAAGTCCGTGCATTTTACATCCCCTGCTCCTATTCGGGAAATTGCATCCTTCGCGGAACCCATTGTCTCTATCGGCAATCAGACCGGCGAGGGGTGGTTTCTCACCGGCGAAATGGTGGAATTGATTCATGACGGCGTACCGAATATTGTGTGTACACAGCCTTTTGGCTGTCTGCCCAATCATGTGGTAGGAAAAGGCGTTATCAAGGCGCTCCGGAAAGCCTATCCGGAATCCAATATTGTGGCCATCGATTATGACCCCGGCGCAAGTGAGGTGAATCAGCTGAACAGAATCAAGCTGATGCTTTCCACCGCGCAGAAGAATCTGACCAACCAATGATCGAGTAGGAGAATGCTCTTCTCCACTACTCGCCGCGCGGCCCGCATGCCGCCTCAGCGGCAAACTTCCATGTGAAAAACTTGCATATATGGTTTTTCACATTTATGCGG
>CAQUWW010000121.1 GCA_948896875.1 uncultured Acetatifactor sp.
ACTTTAAAATAGCTGATTGCGGGACGTGAGCGTTCAAAAAATGGGGAAACTCAAAGTAAAACTGGATTGACAAAAGGAAAAATTCAATGTATCATAAAAGTATCAATTGATACTTTTGGGGGATATGTAATTGGCAAATGAAATAAAAGAACGGATTGAAAGTGAATTAGAAGTTAAAGCCTATTTACAGGATTTGAGATATGCCATAGATAATGGTGCACAAATAACTTTTCAGGTGAAAAGGTTGATAGATGAGAAACGCAATGAGAAATATACAAACCAATACACAGTAGCTGTATTATTTCCTGATGAAAATCCAGTAGCTGCATTGAAAAGAGAATTAAAAACTCTCACAGTAGAAGAATATATGCGGACGGTTCAGGATCTTAGATTTCCAAATAGAAGTGAAATGCGGGAATTTGGCAAGGTTTACAATGGCAAGGACGATGTATATATTAAAATACGGGTAGAGCTTCTGGGAGTATATGGCAAAATGACAACATTTGTAATGTCTTTTCATTTTGCGGAAAAGGCATTTACCCCGGATATGTTTCCATATAGAATGGATTAGGAGGTGCTTTCATGGGCATGAAGGTAATTAAAAGTGAAAAACGTCTGTGCACATGCTGTATGGAAGAGCATGAAGTAAAAACAGTTCTTGTTAAGGAGCAATTTGTTTTTAAAAATGTAAATGTGAGCTATGAGGCTTCTTATTTATATTGTGATATAGCAGAAGAACTGTATATGGATGAACAGCTGATGAAGGAAAACGACATATGTCTAAAGGATGCATACCGGAAAGCAGAAGGTCTTTTGACTACTGCTGAAATCAGTGGTATTCGTGCGAAGTATGGGATCAGTCAAAAAGATCTTTGCATTCTTCTTGGCTGGGGCGGCAAGACAATTACAAGATATGAACATCACCAGGTACAAGATAAAGCACATGATACTATATTAAAAAAACTTGATCAGGATCCGGAGTGGTTCTTATCATTGCTGGATGACACAAAAGATAGTTTATCAATGGAAGCTTATGAAAAATATTTAAATGCGGCTACAATACTTTATGAGAAAGATCGGGATTTCTATTTAAGAAAGGCTATCGAAGCCAGCTATGCAAAATTTCATGGTAATCGAATGTTTCATGGGAATGCAGAACTTTCTTTAGATAAGGCTGTGGATGTGATCCGTTATTTTGCATCTTCTGTTCAGATATCGGACCTTTATAAGGTAAAGCTCATGAAGCTGATGTGGTACGCGGACGCGCTTTCATATAAGAACAGGGGGGCCGCTATAACCGGATTGGTGTATCAGGCTCTACCAATGGGAGCTGTACCAGTAGGACATAATTCTATCATTGATTTAAGAAGAGTACCTTGTGAAGAAATAGAGATGGGAGAGACAACAGCATATTATTTTTCGTTAAAAGGAGAAACATCCTTTCCGTACCTTTCAGATGAAGATAAGAATATCCTTGATATTGTCATCGAAAAGCTTGGCAAAATGACAAAAAATGAGATCATTTCTTTTATGCATAAGGAACAGGCTTACATTGAAACAGAATGTAGAGATGTAATTCCATTTAAATATGCAAAGAGTTTACAAATATGATGAGAACAGGATATCAAACAGCACGGAAGTGAGACTGAAAATGAACAATGTAATTTTAGTTGTGGAAGATGAGACAGGGATCAATAAATTGCTGGCGGATCTGCTGAGGGAAGAAGGATATCGGCCGGTACAGGCGTATTCCGGTACGGAAGCACTGCTCCTGATGGAGGCAAGGCATCCCGATCTGGTTCTGCTGGACCTGATGCTGCCGGGTCTGTCCGGAGAGGAATTGCTGGAGAAAATCCGGACGGAGCTGCACAGTGAGATTCCGGTACTGATTCTTTCCGCAAAGGGAGATATGAAAAATAAGGTGAACCTGTTGAAAACAGGGGCCGATGATTATATTATGAAGCCTTTTGAGCCGGAGGAGGTGCTGGCCAGAATTCAGGCCGCACTCCGGCGCAGCGGAAAAGCTTCCGAGGACCGGCAGGTATTGACTTATAAAGAGATGAAGCTTTACCCGGAGGCAAGGAAGGTGACGGTAAAGGATACCGAGCTTGTGCTGACCGCCCATGAGTATGAGCTTCTCTTTCTGCTGATGCAGAAGCCCGGGAAGGTATATTCCCGGGAGAGTCTGTACGAGCTGGTGTGGCAGGGCGGTTATTATGGAGAGAATAATACGGTCAATGTCCATGTAAGCAATCTGCGGAAGAAGATTCGGGATGCCGGTTCCGGAGAAGAATATATCCGAACTGTGTATGGCATTGGGTTTAAGCTGGGTGAATAAAAATTCTTTACGACTTCTTTAAAAGTTCTTTATGACTTATTAATATCACCTGCGGTAGGATAAATATGTCGGCTGAAGTTCTATGCTATGTACCGGAGAATGCCAAGTGTACACATTTGCTCTGGGCAGGTATTCTTCCGGGCATGAAAACTGGTTATGTTGTGAACGGCATACCAGGAAGGGAGAGAACCCGGTCGACAGATACTGCATAATGTGATGAACGGACAGCGGGAATCGGCCGGAATTCATACCGGCAGCTTTATCCGCTGTTCGTCAGGAACAGGAGGTTCGGAGAATGAGTCAATACGTAATAGAGGCAAATCAGGTCTCGAAATCTTATGGTTCCGTCCTGGCACTGGACAGGGTAAGTCTGTGTGTGAAGGAGGGAAGCATCTATGGTCTCATCGGCGACAACGGCGCCGGGAAATCTACTTTTTTAAAGTTGCTGGCAGGCCATGTGTTCTGTACGAATGGAGAGATCCGGCTGTTCGGTCAGTTTGAGGAAAAAGAGTTTCGGCGCAGCCGCAGGCAGACAGGATTTATGATTGAGCAGCCTGGACTTTTTCCCGGGATGACGGCGGAAAAGGTGCTGGAATACTATCGTATTCAGAAGGGGGTTCCCGGGAAGGGAAAAACGGAGGAAATGTTAAAGCTGACCGGAATCTGGGAAAAACGGAAATGCAAGTGTAAAAAGCTGTCTATGGGGCAGAAGCAGCGTCTGGGGCTTGCAATCGCCATGATAGGAGAGCCCAGGCTTCTGGTACTGGATGAGCCTATTAACGGGCTGGATCCCAGCGGCATCCTGGAATTTCGTACATTGCTGCATCGGTTGAACGAAGAAAAGGGGATAACGATTCTCCTTTCCAGCCATATCCTGTCGGAGTTACAACAGACGGCTCATGTATTCGGCTTTCTGAGCAAAGGAAAACTGCTGGAAGAAATATCGGCCGATAAACTGGCGGAAAAGTGTATGGATTATCTGGATATTAAAGTAACAGATGTGGAAGAGTTTGCCGCCCTGCTGGAAAGGAATTTCCCGGAGGAATCTTTCAGAGTTCTGCCGGACCGGACGATACAGATCTCTCATCCGCGCAGGGAACCGGAAAGCTATAGCAGGCTGGCAGCGGACAATGGGCTTTATCTGAAGGGGCTTGAGAGAAAGCAGGCTTCTCTGGAGGATTATTATATCAGTCTGAAAAACAGTGTAAAATGAAAGCATATTGAAAGGATATGAGAAGGGAAAATCATGTTAAATTATATAAAAAGTGAGCTTTACAGAGCTTTTCACAGCGGTGAAATCAGAGAGACGGCTATGGTTATTACGCTGCTGGTATTTCTGATGAATCTGATCTTATACTTATTCAGTGGTATGGAGCATTTTCGGTATGGGACTACTTCTTTTTCTTATTCTATGCTGGTGGCGAGTCCTATGATATATTGCTATGTGGCCGGTGATGTGACGGTTATGCTGTACGAGTCAGATAAGAGAAATGGTACAAGAGGGAACAGTATTGCATGCGGCATCTCACGATTGGAGATTTTTGCCGGTAAATGTATTGTCAGTCTGGTCACAGCCCTCGGCATTTTGTTGATTGCCATACCTGTCTATATTGCCAGCGCGGCATTTCTTTTGCCGAAGGAGGGGCCTGTGGAAGTAAGGGATCTGCTGATGGAAATTCCGGCGGTTTCACTGGTTGGTGTGGCGGCGGTGGTTCTGGCAGTGGTGCTTCTGGAAGTATTAGACAAGGTGTTGGTAAGCATCCTTGTATGGTGCGGCCTGCTGGTATTTATCCCGAAAGTCCTGTTACTTGTGGGGATGTATCTGGCGGACCAGTGGGACGTTCTTCTGAATATTGCGAGATGGATACCTGCCAACTTTTTTTCTGTGGAAATGCAGGTGAATATGAGCAAATGTATCACTATATGGAGTACGCCGGAAGGGATGGCGAAGTGTCTGATTTCCGGCGGCATTGGAATTCTTGTGTTCAGTGCGGTGGGTGTACTGCTACTGAGAAAAAGAGACATTTGAAGAAATACCGGGGGTAGAAAATGCTTATTCTGATATTGGCTGCTGTCATAGGCCTGTATTTTGCCATTCGTTATCTTTTGCTGAAATATGCATTGGGGGAGCTGAACAGAGAACTGACAGATATCCGGCATGACATTGGCCGGAATCAGATTCTGCATCTGCCTGTGCCGGACCGGGAGCTGGAGAGACTGACGGAATCCATAAACAGCACTTTGGAAGAGGTGCGGAGAGAACGTGTGAATTACGGGAGACGGGAGAAGGAATTCCAGAGGCAGATTGAGAATATCAGTCATGACCTTAGAACACCGTTAACCGTAATCCTGGGCTATCTGAAATGGAACCGCAGGTTTCAGGAAGAGTGGCCGCAGGAGAAATATTCTGTCCGGATGGGGGAGTCGCTGGAAACCATTGAGAGGAATGCCAGGAAAATGGAAAGGCTGGTTGCGCAGTTTTATGAGTATTCGCATCTGAATGCTTTGGAGAATAGATTTGAGCTGCAGGAGGTGGATGTGGGCAGAATTCTCAGGGAAAGTCTTGCGGATAATTCGCTGATACTGGAGAAAGCCTGTCTGCAGGTGAGGTGTGAACTGCCGGAATGTGCTGTGGCGGTATGGGGAAATGCCGAAGGACTGGAGAGGATTTTTACAAATCTTTTTCAGAATGCAGGACGATATGCCCGCAGCTTTCTGCACATTTATATGGAGAGGGAGGCCGGGCAGGTCCATATTTTCTTTGCGAACGATACGGAGAACCTGAAGGACGAAGAGGTATCTGAGCTTTTTGAACGATTTTACAAAAAAGACTGGTCCAGGGGTCGGTCTGGGGCCGGTCTGGGGCTGACTATTGCCAGAACCCTGGCAATAAAGATGGGAGGGAGTCTGACGGCAGAGGCGGAAGCTATGGAGGTATGTGGAGATAGTGGCAGAGACGAAGCAACAGCCGAAAACGGGAAAACGTTTCTGCGCTTTACTTTGACATTGAAATTAACCTGATTTTTTGCCGCACATCATTGACGTGAGTTGGGACATATGGTATTATGACAGGGATTTTCTGAGCTTTGTAATGAAGTTGAGGGAAGAAACAATATTCCAAAAACACTGGTTTCAGCGAAGAATTGCTCCATGCTGAAACTGGCCGTGGTGACTATGACCGGAAAACGGTCGAGGTAGAGGACAGGCATATGAATGATTCAGAGGAACTGTTTGAACGGGCCGGAGAGGGAGTTCCGGCTGTCGAGGCACGTGAACAGCACAGCGGTATGCGGAGTGTTCAGAATCTGGAGGCTGTCATTAATGAGGGCCTTCGTGTTGCCCTGTTGGAAGAAACGCCGGATCAGTCGCTGGAGGTGCTTCTGGAGCATCTGGGAAAAGCCCTGAACGGGGAACGAACCTATATATTTGAGCAGAATGAGTCCGGAAGCGACGATAATACCTATGAATGGGCGGCAGAAGGGGTGGAGCCGGAAAAGGAGAACCTTCAAAATGTTCCTCCGGAGGTATGTGCCAGCTGGTATCGGAAGTTTGGGATCGGTAAGCATATTGTCATCGAACGATTGGAGGATATTCGGGAGACAGAACCGCTTCAGTATGAGAACCTGGAGCGGCAGGGCATCCATTCCCTTGTAGTAGTTCCTCTTTATGACGGTAAAAAGATTATTGGCTTTTACGGTGTGGATAATCCCCCGGTAAAGTCGCTGGAATACGCGTCAAATATGCTTCAGACGGCGGCATATTTTATTGTGTCTTCCCTGAAACGCCGCAATCTGTTCCGAGAGCTTCAAAAGCGAAGCTATAATGTTCTTCATGCCCTTAGTGTGGACTATCTGGGCATTTATCAAGTGAATTTCGACACAGGAGAATGTGAGGTCTATCGCAGCAGTGAACAGACAGGCATGGACTGGGCCGCCCATTTTAAGGACGGTTATCAGGTGGCCATGGAGCGGTATATTTCCCGGTACGTGGCCTCCTGGGATCAGGAACGAATCCGTGCGGTGACGAAAAAGGATTATGTGCTGGATCAGCTCAGGATAAAGAAGAAGTTTTCTGTCCGCTATCAGGTGAAAGACAGTTCTTCCGGACTGAAGTATCTGGAGATTCATTATTCCGCTATTGATAAGACAGAAGAGGAGAACTGCGCGATTTTCGCCCTGCGGGATGTCAATGCCGTGGTGGAGCAGGAGGAGAAATACAAGCTGGAGGCAAGGCGGAGCCTGGAGGGTATTCTGGAGGGAGCCAGAACCGGCATCTGGACGATTGAGCTGGAGGAGGGCTGTCAGCCGAGGATGTATGCAGACCGGACTATGCGGATTCTGCTGGGTGTATCAGATGAGATTGGGCCGGAAGAGTGTTATCAGCACTGGTTTGAACGCATTGAGCCGGATTATGTAAAGATGGTACAGGAAGCGGTGCGGGAAATGGTGGAGATTGGGCGTGCCGAGGTGATCTACCCCTGGAATCATCCAACGCTGGGGAAGATTTATGTCCGTTGCGGCGGTGTGCCGGACAAGATGTTTAAAAAGCCGGGCACATGTTTGAACGGATACCATCAAGACATCACAGAGACCATGATGACAAGAAAGAAGCAGGAGCAGTCCATTATGGAGCTTTTGGAGCGAGTGCGGCAGGCTAATTCGGCAAAAAGCCAATTTCTCTCTCATATGTCTCACGACCTCCGCACGCCTATCAACGGGATCCTGGGAATGTTGACCATTCTGGAAAAGAGCCAGGATGATCTGGAGCGGCAGAGAGAGTGCCGGAGGAAAATCCGCGTGTCAACGGAGCATCTGCTGTCTCTGGTGAACGATGTTCTTCAGGTAAGTAAGCTGGAGAGCGGTAGACCGGCGGAGATAGAGGAACCGTTTGACCTTCTTGCAACGTTGGAAGACTGTATCACGATGCTGTCCCCTCAGGCGGAAGAACGGGGAATTCGCCTGGAGCTGAAGGCGTCCGGGCTGCGGCATAGCAGAGTGATCGGAAATCCGCTGCATTTGAAGCAGATTTTGATGAATGTCATCGACAATGCGCTCAAATATAACAGACCTCATGGGTCCGTATTTGTTCAGGCAGAGGAGACTGCTTTCCAGGATGGTACTGCAAGCTGCCATTTTGTAATCGAAGATACCGGAATTGGTATCGGAGAGGATTTTAAGGAGTACATTTTTGAGCCGTTTACACAGGAACATCAAGACGCCAGAACGGACTATAATGGTGTTGGGCTTGGAATGTCCATTGTAAAGAAACTGGTAGATCAGATGAAGGGGACGGTTGAGATAGAGAGTCAGATTGGCAAGGGAAGTGTGATACAGATTACCTTGCCTATTCGCGTCGATGAGGCGTGGAGCAGACAACCCGTGGATGAAGATTTGGATGTACAGGGGAATATTGCCGGGATGCATGTTCTTCTGGTAGAAGACAATGAGCTCAACTGTGAAATTGTAGAGTACATTCTCAGGGAGGCGGGGGCGGAGGTGGTGACTGCCAAGGATGGAAAAGCCGCCGTGGACGCCTTCGCGGCTTCCGAAACGGGGATGTTTGACTGTGTGCTGATGGATTTGATGATGCCGGTTATGAGCGGATATGAGGCGGCTCGTGTCATCCGTGGTCTGGAGAGGCCGGACGCGAAGGTGGTACCAATCATAGCGCTGTCTGCAAACGCATTTGAAGAGGACATTGCAATGGCAAAGGATGCCGGGATGAATGAACACCTGGAGAAGCCGGTGAACATCCGCAGAATGTTTCAGGTCATGAGTGAGTTGAGGGGCTGTCAGGAATGGGAGATGGATGGTGCTCAGCGCGCAGACAAGGCAAATTTTAAGCAGTGGAGATGAGAAAAGTCAGGCTCTGAATTGTGTAAAGACAGAACTTGCAGGCAAAGAATATACAGAATGTAGAAAGGTATGGTATTTAAATGGACAGAGTGGAAGAAATCAGAGAATTATGCCAGGAGAAGCAGATCCGTATGATTGACTTCAAGATGACGGATATCGACGGACGCTGGAGACACATTACGATTCCTGTGGAGCGGTTCGGAGCGGATACTTTTACATATGGTATCGGGTTTGACGGCTCTAATTACGGGTATGCTCCCATTGAGAAGAGCGACATGGTATTTTTGCCGGACCCGGATACTGCTTATGTGGATCCGTTTGCGGCGGTGCCTACTCTGACCATGTGCGGTAATGTGTGTACTATCGGAAAGGGGGAGAATAGACCCTTTGACCAGTATCCGAAAAATGTGAGTCTGCGTGCGGTGGAATATATGAAGGAAAGCGGAATTGCGGACAGAATGGTAATCGGACCGGAATTCGAATTCTATCTATTTGACAGTGCGCGTTTTGAAGTGACACCCAGACAGTGCGGCTACCGGATTGATACCAGGCAGGCGGACTGGAATCACAGCCTGGATACCCCCGGTAATAATGGGTATGAAGTGCCGCACAAGGGCGGATATCATGTGGCGGCGCCCCAGGATGTGGGAT
>CAQUWW010000122.1:0-3986 GCA_948896875.1 uncultured Acetatifactor sp.
GGAGATTTCGTCAGCTGTCTCGGAGGTGCTTTCAGGACATGGCAGGAATCATTATCGAGAGCTGAACGCACCGCCGTCGGTGTGTATGGACAGAGTAGTGACTACGGGAGGGCATTATGCTTTTCTGAAAATTGCGGAAGGCTGTGATAAGCATTGTACTTATTGCATCATACCGAAGGTCAGGGGAAACTACAGAAGTATTCCAATGGAGGTGCTGGAAGCACAGGCCGGAAAGCTTGCGGAGGGCGGTGTCAAAGAGTTGATTCTGGTAGCACAGGAGACAACGCTCTATGGTGTGGATTTATATGGAAGAAAAAGCCTGCCGGAATTGTTACACAGACTTGCTGGAATCGACGGTCTAAAGTGGATTCGGATTCTATATTGTTATCCGGAAGAAATTACGGAAGAGCTGATAGAGTGCATTGCCGGGGAGCCGAAGGTATGTCATTATCTGGATATTCCGATTCAGCATGCTTCGAATGCGGTATTGAAACGTATGGGCAGGCGTACCAGTCAGGAGGAATTGAGAGAGCAGATAGAGAGACTGCGGGAAAGGATACCGGATATCTGCCTGCGCACAACTCTGATCAGCGGGTTTCCGGGAGAAACACAGGAAGATTTCGAGGAGCTGTACCGTTTTGTCAATGAGATGGAATTTGACAGACTTGGGGTATTTCCCTATTCACAGGAGGAAGACACGGCCGCGGCGCTGATGCCCGACCAGATTGACGAAAGCATAAAGGAAAGCAGGCGCGATGAATTGATGGAGCTGCAGCAGGCGATTGCCTATGAGAAGGCGGAGGACATGATCGGCAGTGAGTTCATCGCCATGATAGAGGGAAAGATCGCGGACGAAGATGTATATGTGGCCAGAACTTACCGGGACGCGCCCGATGTGGACGGTTACCTGTTCCTGAATACCACCGCAAATCTGGAGACAGGGAATTTTGTGAGGGTATTGGTGACGGATTCTCGTGAGTATGATCTGATTGGCCGGCTTGTGCAGGACGAGGAGGATTGTCTATGAAGAAGATGAATTTGCCAAATAAACTGACCATAATCCGCATTATTTTGATTGTGCCTTTCATATTGCTTCTTCTGGGTGAAAGCAATGAGTGGGGATGGTTCAGAGCTGTTTTTGGCGGCATAGAGGAGTATGTGGATTTTATCGCGCTGGTGATATTTGTGATTGCCAGCCTCACGGACCTGGTGGATGGCAAGATTGCCAGGAAGTATAATCTGGTGACGAATTTCGGAAAATTTATGGATCCGCTGGCAGATAAGCTTCTGGTCAGCGCGGCTATGATTGCGTTGGTGGAGCTGGGGCGCATTCCCGCCTGGGTTGTAATCGTGATTATCAGCCGGGAATTTATTATCAGCGGATTCCGGTTGGTGGCTGCGGATAATCATGTGGTGATTGCCGCCAGTTATTGGGGGAAATTCAAGACGACCTTTCAGATGGTGCTGGTATGTCTGATGATTGCCGCCATTCCACAGCTGCAGCTTGTGACGGACATTGTCATGTGGATTGCCCTGATACTGACCATAGTATCTCTGGTTGATTACCTGGTGAAAAACAGAGATGTGATGAAGGAACAGAAATAGAGTTCATAACCAAATTGGGGCAGACAAAAGAGTGACATAAGAGACGAGGGAGAGTATGAAGGTTGAATTGATATGCGTGGGAACAGAGCTTTTGCTGGGAAGTATTGTGAATACCAATGCCGCCTATCTGTCAGAAAAATGCGCGGGGCTGGGATTGTCCTGTTATTTTCAGACTGTGGTTGGGGACAATGAAGAACGGCTGACGCAGGTGCTGGAGATGGCCATGGAGCGTTCGGATATTATACTTCTGTCCGGCGGCCTGGGGCCCACAGAGGATGACCTGACTAAGGAGACGGCGGCGAAAGTCTGCGGGAAGAAGCTGGTGCTGCATGAGCCCAGTAAAGAGGCCATCCGTAAATTTTTTGCGGCGAAGGGCGCATCGCCGACGGATAATAATTGGAAACAGGCAATGCTGCCTGAGGGCTGTATCGTGTTGGAGAATCATAATGGTACGGCTCCGGGCGTCATTATGGAAACCGATCACGGAAGAGTGATTCTGCTTCCAGGCCCGCCCAATGAGCTGCGGCCCATGTTCCAGGAGAGTGTGGTACCCTATCTGTCGGAGATCACCTCTCAGGTCATCTGTTCTAAAACGGTGAAAATCTGCGGCGTGGGTGAGAGCCAGGCGGAGACTATGGTAAAGGATTTGATTGATTCTCAGGGGAACCCAACGATTGCAACCTATGCGAAAACCGGCGAGGTGCACATTCGGGTCACGGCCAATGCCGGCGATAAAAAAGCGGCGATGAAACTTATCAAGCCGGTGGTGAAGGAATTGAAGAACCGGTTCGGCAATCATGTATACAGTACGGAGGAGGAGACGACACTGGAAAAAGCCGTGGCAGATCTGGTGATTGCCAACGGGCTGACCCTCACCTGTGCAGAATCCTGTACGGGAGGTCTGCTTTCCGCGAGATTGATCAACGTGCCCGGTATTTCCGAGGTATATAAATCAGGTGTCATTACCTATTCGAACAAAGCAAAGCGTCGAATGCTGGGCGTGAAGAAATGTACGCTGCTAAAGCATGGAGCGGTAAGTGAGAAGACGGCGGAGGAAATGGCAAAGGGCGCCGCTTCCATGCACAAGGCGGATGTGGCGACGGCGATCACAGGTATTGCCGGCCCGGACGGAGGGACGCCGGAGAAGCCTGTGGGACTGGTGTATATTGCCTGCAGTGTAAAAGGACAGATGACTGTGAAGAAATATCTGTTCTCCGGGAGCCGGGAGAAGGTGAGAGAGTCCGCGGTATCGGCGGCGCTGGTACTGATGCGTGACTGCATCCTGGAATATTACAGTAAGGTTACTTTTGGAAAATAATACACTGTCTGAGTATGGGAAAGGACAATGCGAAGAGAAAAATGGGATCAATTAATTCCCCGTGAGCAGAGCAGGCGGGTAATCCGTCTGGAGAAAAGGGGAAAGGAACAGAAAAAACGATTTCCGGCTGCGGCGGTTTTCTGCGTTCTGGGCATCGGCTGCCTTCTTTATTGCGGAGGAATTGCCATTATGGGGTTCGGTACCTGGTTCTTCCTGATCTGGGGCTGCCTGGGAATTCTGTGTCTGCTGCTTGCCGCAATTCTGCGCAGCCGGCGGCTGCTGGCGGCCATACCCGGATGGGTCAAGGGAATCTGCTGCGGGATCTTTCTGGCAGGAATGCTTTTCTTCTGCACGGTGGAAGGTATGATCCTTTCCCAGTATAACGCCCAGGCGGAGCCGGGGGCAGATTACTGCATTGTGCTGGGGGCTCAGTGGAAGACCACGGGCCCCAGTGAGGTGCTGCGCAGGAGGCTTGACAAAGCCGCTGCGTATCTTACGGAGAACCCGGATACAAAGGTGATCGTCTCCGGCGGTCAGGGGGGCAATGAAATCATGTCGGAGGCGGCGGGAATGCGGGACTATCTGGTGAATGCGGGAATTGAGGAAGACCGGATTCTGGTGGAAGACAAATCCTCCAATACTTACGAGAATCTGGTGTTCAGCGGAGAATTTCTGGATTTGGAGAATTCCAAAGTAGTCATTGTGACCAACAATTTTCATGTGTTCCGCGCGCTGGGCATTGCCAGAAAGCAGGGCTACGCCAATGTGGAGGGACTGGCGGCCGGCTCGGTGCTTGGAATGGGTCCTAACAATCTGCTCAGGGAGTTTATGGGCGTCGTAAAGGATTTTCTGGTGGGAAATCTGTGAGACAAAACTGTTGCTGGAGGATAGGGAAATGGACATCAATGTGGGAGATGTGGTGAGACTGAAAAAGCAGCATCCCTGCGGAAGCAGGGAGTGGGAGGTGCTGCGCTCCGGCGCGGATTTCCGCCTGAAATGTAAGGGCTGCGGGCATCAGATAATGATAGCCCGCAGATTGCTGGAGAAAAGTATCAAGGAGATT
>CAQUWW010000122.1:3996-8830 GCA_948896875.1 uncultured Acetatifactor sp.
CCCGTATGCTTTTTAAAAAGCTTGATAAAGCAGGAGTAATCCTTGTAGCCCACCTGCTCCATGATGTCCTGAATGGGCAGATTCGTTTCCATAAGCATTTTCCTGGCGAGAGCAATGCGCTTCTGAATCAGCAGCTCGCTGAAGGTAAGACCTGTCTCCTTTTTGATCAGAACAGACAGATAATTGGCGGACAGATAGAACTGCTTTGCCACATCAGTCAAGCGGATTTCCCGCATGTAATTTGTCTCAATCATATCTAAAATTTGCCGGAATTGCGTCGACGGAAGACCGGGACTGTTTTTCTGTTGCAGGATAGCAGCTCGAAGGGGAGAAATCAGCGTATCCAGCGGAGTTTCAGGGGTAAGCTGCTGCCAGTGATGTATTTCCAGCGCTTCATAGCCGCCGTAGCGGTACTCATATAAAAGTCCGGTCATTCGATTGTCGATATCAAGCATATATCCATCTGAAATATTTCCGCATATTCTTCCAGCCGGTTTATAAGCGCTGCCAGCGCAGTATGGTCATTGTCATCAGCCTGTTTGGAATGTATAATACCTATTGGGTCTATATCATTCCCTCTCTGTTCGGCGGATTTTATAATGTGATTATCTATACCACCAATTTCAGGGCAATTCCGGAAGAGCTGTATGAATCGGCCAGGCTGGACGGCGCGTCGGAATTCAAAATTTACAGCCGTGTGGTGATGCCTCTCTCCAAACCGGTTATCGCGGCGCTGGCAGTGTTTACGGTGGTGGGGGGTATGGAACGATTACCAGACCACATTGTTCTATACGGAGGGAACCACTTTGAAAACGCTTCAATATTACATTGTGCAGCTGGTACATAACGCCAATGCGCTGGAAGCGCTGAAAACCAGTTCCGCGGCGGGAAATGCGGAAATTTATAAGCTGCTGCAGGATGCGGCCGGTCCCACATCTTCGATGACCATTGAACTGGCGGCCATATTGGTGGCTTCTGTTCCCATGGTTGTCATGTATCCGTTTGCACAGAAATTCTTTACTCAGGGATTGATGGTAGGCTCTATCAAAGGATGAGGAGAAGAGAGTCATGGAAGCGTATTTATTTGTACATTTTAAGGAAAAAAGAACTCCTGACGGCGAGCAGGTCTACTTCGGCCTGAGCAGGGACGGATTCCAGTGGGAGGCGGTAAACGGCGGGCAGCCTGTACTGTGGGCCTTTTACGGAGACAGGGGTGTGCGGGACCATACTATTGTCAGAAATCATGCCGATGGGAAGTACCATATCTTTGCCACGGATCTGAGCCTGGCTTATGGTATGCGGGGGAAATATCGTAACAGCTGGGAGCAGGTGTCCAGAAATGGAAGCAAATGCCTGGCTCACTGGGAGTCAGACGATCTGGTGCACTGGACGGAGCAGGAGCTGGTGAAGCTGGGAGATGAGAATTTCGGCTGTCTCTGGGCGCCGGATGTAGTGTACGATCGGAAAAACGGAGAATATGTGCTCCACTGGTCCTCCTCCCATGCGGATAACGGCTACGGACCCAAAGGGATATTCTGTTCCAGAACCAGAGATTTCCGGCAGTTTACGCCTCCGGAGCTTTTCTATCGGGAGGAGGAATATGGGGTCATTGACTCTGCTATTTATGAAGAGAACGGGCTGTATTACATGTTCTTAAAGCACGAGGGCAATCCGGCCAGAATCATTGAGTTGTGTGCCGACAAGGTAGCGGGACCTTATACCAGAATAGAAAGGTTCGACGAAAAGATGCAGGTTCTGGAGGAAGGCAAATATGAGGCCCCCACGGCAGTGCGTATCGAAGACGGCAGATGGTGTCTGTTCCTGGATTACTATGGGGTACCGGGAGCCGGACAGGGCTATGTGCCCTTTGTGGCACCTGATTTGGCCGGCGGGGAATTTGAGCGGTCGGACAGATTGTTCTCTTTTCCCTATGGATTTAAACATGGCACAATTCTGAAAATCAGCGAAGAGGAATACTGCAGAGTCAGAGATTTTGCATGGCCGCAGAATTAAGAAGCAGACAGGAGGCGGATTGTGGAAGGGAAATTTCTGAATCCCGTGTATCGGACAAATGGACGGGAAGTAGTGTTGGAGCGATGTAGCCAGGGGATTATGCCGCTGTGCTGTGAATTTGCAGGCCGGCTTCTGACAGTGGTGAATGGCAGGAAGCTGTTTTGCATCGGACAACTTCTGGATGGAAACGGTATCTTTGAGAACAGAGACGGATATGAATTCGGCTGGTGCGGCCAAAATGGCATGTATGCGCGGCTGTTTTTGGAGAGGGGCCTGGAAACAGGTGATGATTCCCTGGTGGAGACTGCGATCAGCAATCTGGATGCCTGGAGTAATGAAGCAGTGGGGAAGACGGGCCTGATCCACACTCACTACCACTGGATGCTGAACGGTGACAGTGATGTGGCCATCACTGTTGCTGGGGAGAGAGTGGAGCTCCCGGATATATCAATGAGTGGTTGGTGGCCTGGCCCCAGGCCTTTATCTGGAATGCGGCCCGGGAACTGACGGCGAAAGCGAGAAGGAAGGGGCTGTAGTCTGTCAGGCTGAAAGCGGCCGGCATTGTGTGGCGGAAAGGGACAGAGTAAGTCCGTGGCCTGTCGGGTTGAAAGGACTGGTATTGTGTGGTAGAAATGGAATTGGATTTTGGCCGGGCCGAACTGTGACTGACGTTGTATAGCGAAAAGGCGGTAGGATAGGGGGCAGAATGAATATAATACATGAAAAATTTTTACATGGAGGAGACTACAACCCGGATCAGTGGCTGGACCGTCCGGACATTCTGGAGGAGGATATCCGGCAGATGAAACGGGCCGGAGTCAATGTGGTGTCTCTGGGTATTTTTTCCTGGGCGGTGCTGGAGCCGGAGGAAGGAAAATACGACTTTTCTTTCCTGGAGGAGCGCATCGAGGCCCTTTATAGAAATAATATTTACACTATTTTGGCCACACCCAGCGGAGCGCGACCTATGTGGATGGCCTATAAGTATCCGGAGGTGCTGCGTGTAAGGGCAGACGGCGTGAAAGAACAGATGGGCGGACGGCATAATCACTGCTATACTTCTCCGGTTTATCGTGAGAAGATATGGGAGCTGGATAAGAGACTTGCGGAAAGGTTTGCGGGTCATCCAGGTGTGATTGCCTGGCATATTTCCAATGAATTCGGCGGCGCCTGCTGGTGTGAAAAGTGCCAGGAGGCCTTTCGGGAGTTCCTGAAGGAGAAGTACGGCAGTCTGGAGTCATTGAACAGAGAGTGGTGGACTTCCTTTTGGAGCCATCGCTATGACTGCTGGGAACATGTGCAGGCACCCGTGCCTCATGGGGAGAATGCAACTCATGGTCTGAATCTGGACTGGAAAAGGTTTTGCTCCAGACAGACTGCGGATTTTTGTGCCTGGGAGAAAAAGGCGCTGGAGGCAGGGGGATCCCTGTTGCCCGTCACCAGTAATCTCATGGGCTTTTATGATGGTTTGAACTATGTTGACTTCCGAAATGTGCTCGACCTGGTATCCTGGGATAATTATCCGGAATGGCACAGCGGGGAACGAAGTGATGTGGCTATTGCCGTAGAGACAGCCTGCGCGGCCGATTATATGCGGTGCATTCACAGGAACAGAGCTCCGTTTTTACTGATGGAAAGTACGCCAAGCGTCACCAACTGGCAGCGGATTTCCCGGCTGAAACGTCCGGGTATGCATATGCTTACCAGTCTGCAGACGCTGGCGCACGGCGCGGATTCTGTTCAGTATTTTCAGTGGCGTAAGGGGCGGGGAGGAAGCGAGAAATTCCACGGTGCGGTGCTGGACCACGATGCGACCACAGACACCAGGGTATTCCGGGATGTGGCACAGGTGGGCCGCCGCCTGGAAGGACTGGAAGAAATCTGCGGCAGTCTGGTGCGGCCCAAAGCAGCGATTCTTTTCGACCAGGAGAATCGTTGGGCGTTGGAGGACAGCTTTGGTCCCCGGGTCAGCGGGATCCATTACATGGAGACCGTGCGGGCACATTACGACGCACTCTGGAGGCTGGGAATTCCTGCAGATGTCATTGATTCCGGCTCTTCTCTGGAGGAGTACAGGCTTGTGATCGCGCCGATGCTGTATCTGCTGAAAGGAGATATAGCGGAACGACTGAGACATTTTGTGGAGCAGGGCGGAACGCTGGTCGGCACGTATCAGACGGGCTTGGTCAATGAGAACGATCTCTGCTTTGAGGGGCGTGTCCCCCATGATATGACAGATCTGTTCGGTCTGCATCGGGAGGAGATCGACAGTCTGTGGGACGAACAGAGCAATCATACACGATGGAATGGAAAAGAATATGTATTGACGGAGCTGTGCGAACGTGTTCACCTGTCCTCGGCGTCGGCACTGGCAGTGTACCGGGAAGATTTCTATGCGGGGGAGCCGGTACTGACAGTGAACTCTTACGGAAGGGGCAGAGCCTATTATATGGCGGCCCGGGCCGGAGGGGACTTCCTGCAGGATTTCTATGGGAAAACTGCACCGGAGGCAGGTGCTTTGCCCTGCATAAAAGGCAAGCTTTCGGAAGGGGTGACAGTGACGGCCAGAACAAAAGGGGACAGGGAATACCTTTTTGTGCAGAACTGGAATTCGGAAGAGGCGTCGGTGCTTTTGGAGGAAAGGCTGGCGGACTTCGAGACCGGGGAGGCGGTGCAGGACGAGATACGGCTGGCGGGCTATGAAGTGCGGATCCTGGTGCGGGAACTTCGCGTTTAATTCATGGAGGCCGCGCCTTCGTGCAAGGACCTTCAAGGTCCTGAGGCTTGGTTCAGGTTATCGCGATGGCAGACAGGAGGTAGA
>CAQUWW010000123.1:0-7236 GCA_948896875.1 uncultured Acetatifactor sp.
TGCTGGAGGAAATCAAAGCCATGGATGAGATGGAGGATGCTACGGGCGCAGGCAGGGGCTATGGTGTGGCAGGCGGCGTGGCCGGAGCCATTGAGGAATGTATCAAAACCTATTATCCGGGAACCGAAGTGAAGATTGAACATGCGGAAGGACTTACGGATTGTAAGAAAATGCTTCTGCTGGCAAAGGCCGGGAAAAAGAATGGTTGCCTGATTGAAGGAATGGCCTGTCCCGGGGGATGTGTGGCCGGAGCGGGAACCAATATTGCCATTGCCCAGGCGGCAAAGGAAGTGGCGAAATTTAAGGCGTCGGCGAAGGAGGCCGTACCGAAGGATTTTACTTCAATGTGAGTTTAAAGCAGATAGGACAGGAAAAACGCAGTCTGCTATATGGTAAAATAGCCTTATTCCTGAGAGGAAACGGCCGAATAGCCACCTGTACCACGATTCGGACTGCAATCACGATTATACATGGATGTGAAAAGATGCGGTGGCAAAGTAGTATCAAAGTGAGTCGGAAACAGTGGAAAGCGATGAAAGGTGATAACGGGGCGTATGGGAATTTATTTGAATCCAGGAAACAGAGGTTTTTGGGAATCGGTTCGTTCTAAGATTTATGTGGATAAGACAGGACTGATTGCGTGTACAAATGAGTGCATTAATACAGAGCAGAAATTTATCTGTGTCAGCAGACCCAGGCGTTTCGGAAAGTCCATGGCACTGAGAATGCTTGCCGCCTACTATGGCCGAGACTGCGACTCCAGAGAGCTGTTCGCAGGACTTAAGATAGAAGAGCAGGAGTCTTTTCCGAAGTATCTGAATCGTTATGACGTCATTTATCTGAATATGCAGCAATTCCTGATCGAGGCGGCTCCCGGAAAGGCGACGGAATACCTGGAACAGGAAGTGCTGGAGGAACTTTCCGAGGAGTATGAGAATATTCTGCAGGGACGGAATATGGGGCTTGCCGCGGCGCTTCGGAAAATTTATGCGAAAACGGGCAGGCAATTCATATTCCTGATAGACGAGTGGGACTGTATCATGCGGGAACGGCAGGAGTCGGAAGCCTTGCAGAGACAATATCTGGACTTTTTGAGGAATCTTCTGAAAGACCAGCAGTATGTTGCCCTTGTCTATATGACAGGCATTCTGCCTGTAAAGAAATACGGACTGCATTCGGCTTTGAATATGTTCCAGGAATATTCCATGACGAACCAGAGGAATTTCGAGGAATATACCGGCTTTACGGAAGAGGAGGTGAAAGCGCTGTGCCAGCGTTTCGGCATGGATTTCGCGGAAGCCAGCAGCTGGTATGACGGATATAAGTTCAAAAGATTCCGGCATGTATACAATCCAAAGTCCGTGGTGGAGGCAATGATCTGTGGGGAATACTCCAATTACTGGACAGCAACGGAAACCTATGAAGCTCTGAAAGTCTATATTGACATGGACTTCGATGGACTTCGCGCGGATATTGTGCAGATGCTGGGAGGCGGCTGCGTCAGAATCAACACACGGAGCTTCCAGAATGATATGCGGAATCTCAGGACAAAGGATGATGTGCTTACGCTGCTGATTCACCTGGGGTATCTGGCATATGATTCCGAGAGGGAAGAGGCATTTAGCCCCAATAAGGAGATTGCAGGAGAGTTCGAGAATGCCATGAGTGTCAGCGGCTGGCCGGAGATTATGCGGATATTGAAGGCATCGGATAAGCTCTTGAAGGATACGCTGGATGGAGATGGAGATAGTGTGGCTAAGGGGCTTGACCAGGCACATACGGAGGTAGCCTCTATTTTAACATATAATGATGAAAATTCGCTTGCGTGCGCGATTGAGTTGGCATATTACAGTGCCAGAAAGGATTACAGACTCATAAGAGAGTTGCCGTCAGGCAAAGGTTTCGCGGATGTGGTATTTCTGCCATTGCCCGCGGTAAATAAACCGGCACTTGTTGTAGAGTTAAAATATGATATGACAGTTAACGCGGCTATACAGCAGATCAGGGACAGACATTACACTCAGGCGCTGGAAGGGTATACGGGCGAGATATTGGCTGTGGGGATAAATTATGACAGAGACGATGCTAATAAACACCACAGCTGTGTGATAGAGCGTATGAAAAAATAGTAAGGAACAGTAGCAGAGGCAGCAGTATGATTCTGCGCAGCGGATACCTGTGTGTGCAAAATGGTCTGCAAGCAAAGCCGCCGCAAATGAAAACAGATGGAGGACACAGGCTTATGCACGGCAACAGAGAATTATGGTATGACAGACCGGCCGAATATTGGGAGGAAGCGCTTCCTCTGGGGAACGGAAGGCTGGGGGCAATGCTTGATTCGGGAATTGGAGAAGAGCTGATCAGATTGAATGAGGACACTCTCTGGTCAGGCTATCCGAAAGACAACATTCTTCCGGAGGCTTATTCCCATTATGAGAAGGCCAGGAATCTGGCACTGGAAGGGAACTATAAGGAAGCCCAGGAAGAGGTAGAGAACTATCTTCTGGGAGAATTCACGGATTCTTATCTGCCGGCAGGAAATGTCAGACTGCGTTTCCCCTTTCGGGAAGAGTCGATATCACAATATACGAGAAAGCTGCTGCTGACCACAGCCCAGGTGGACTCTTCTTTTGTCTGTGACGGAACTGTCTACCGGAAGGAAGCTTTCATTTCCGTACCGGAACAGGCCTTCTATATGAAGCTTACGGCGGAAGGACAGGGAAAGCTGAGCTTTTTTCTGGAAGCGGAAAGTCTCCTTCAATCCTGCTGCAGTGCAGAGGGAAAAAGGCTGATTCTCACCGGAATCGCACCCTCTTATGACGCGCCCAGCTATCTGGAGTCAGAGAATCCGATTCTTTATGAAGAAGAGGATGCAAGGAAAGGAATGCGTTTCTGTATGATTGTGTCGGCGGAGACGAAGGGCGGAAGGATAAAGGCGGAGGGAGAGAGACTTCGGATAGAGGAAGCCCACGAGGCAGTGATACGAATCTGTATCAGAACCAGCTTCAACGGGTATGATAAGCAGCCCTTTGTGGACGGAACTGAAGAAACTGTCCTGTGCGGCGCAGATATGGAGCATGCGCTTAGTGTGGATTACGAGGAAGCAAAAGCCCGTCACAGGCAGGAGTATTGTCCTATTTTTGAAAGCATGGAGCTTGCTCTGGAAGCGGAAAGCCATACGAAGCTTCCCACAGACCGGCGTATCTTAGATTTTTATCCGGAAGGAAGAGACGTGGGATTGTATGAGCTTTTCTTCCACTATGGAAGGTATTTGCTGATATCCTGTTCCAGGCCCGGCACACAGCCGGCGAATCTTCAGGGTATCTGGAATGCACAGGTGCGTCCGCCCTGGAGCTCGAACTACACGGTAAATATCAATACACAGATGAACTACTGGGGAGCAGAGATTTGCGGGCTGGGTGCCATGCATGAGCCTTTGTTTGCTCTGATCCGGGAGCTGGCGGTGACAGGGGCGCGCACGGCGCAGCATTACTACAATGCGGAGGGATTCGTATCCCATCACAATGTGGACATCTGGCGGCTTTCCACGCCTGTGGGAAGAAAGGGGAGAGGCGCGGCAGTATATGCTTTCTGGCCAATGTCCGCCGGCTGGCTGTGCAGACATCTGTATGAACACTATGAATATACGTTGGATAAGACATTCCTGGAGGAAACAGCGTATCCGCTGCTTCGCGGCGCCGCAGTCTTCTATCGGGAAGTTCTGGTGGAGAATAAAGAAGGGTATCTGGTGTTTGCCCCGTCCACATCTCCGGAAAACCATTATGAAAAAGATGGTTTCAGAGGTGCGGTGACGGAATCCACGGCCATGACCATGAGTATTATCCGGGAAGTATTTGAAGAATGTATCCGGGCAGCGGAAATTCTTGGAAAAAGGGACCAACTGACAGCTGAACTTACGGAGAAGCTGCCGAGGCTGAAGCCTCTCCAGGTAGGCAGGGATGGCAGAATTCTGGAATGGAATGAAGAAATTGACGAATGGGAGATTCAACACCGCCATATTTCTCATATGTATGCACTGTATCCGGGAGACCAGATTGACCGGGAACGGACGCCGGAGCTGGCGGAGGCCGCCCGCAGAAGCCTGGAAGGCAGAGGGGATGTGGGAACCGGATGGAGTCTGAGCTGGAAAGTCAACACATGGGTAAGGCTTCGGGACGGAGAACATGCTTTACGATTATTGAAGGAGCAGCTGCGCTATGTAATGCCCGACGGGAAGGAGGGGAACAGCGATTTCTTTAACTATCATGACGGGGGCGGGGTATATCCGAATCTGTTTGACGCCCATCCTCCATTTCAGATTGACGGGAACCTGGGAAGCCTCTCCGGAATTGCGGAAATGTTCTTATTCAGTACCGCGGAGGAGATTTGGCTGCTTCCTGCGCTGCCCGCAGCCTTCCATACGGGGCGGGTTAGCGGCATACGTGCCAGAGGCAGAGTGACGGCGGAGCTGGAATTTGCGGACGGAAAGCTGCATAGGGCGGTGCTCCTGACAGATACGGATCAGGAGAGAACGCTGATATATGGGAACCGGCGGGAGAGGATTCACCTGAAAGCCAGAGAACCGTACGAGGCTGTGAGAGGAGTAAATAATAGCAAATAGGGATTTCCGGAACCGCCGCCTTCGGATGCCCCTCAAGAAATGCTTCCCGGTTATTCCAGCCCTGGTACTTCGGATGCACAGAAACCGTAAAACAGACTTTTTGGTCAGGCAAGTCACAGGATTTTTACAGTAAGCATGTCATATAAAGCGGAAGGTAAACGATGCCGTTTTCTTCTCTCAAATCGCCCGTATGAAGTACATAGGGAATGTTCGTCTGCTGCGCAAAATTGACCATAAATTTGCGCAGGGACGATAATGTATAATTTTTCCCGGATTTGACTTCTATGGGCGAAATGTTGTGGCGGCTGCTTATCTTGCTTTTGGCAATCAGGAAATCTATTTCCATCCGGGAAGTACTGTCGTTGCGGGAGGGATTTGAATAGAAATACAATTTGTGACCGGCGGCTGTAAGCATCTGCGCCACAATGTTTTCCACGATCATCCCTTTGTTTACCTCAAGCTTGTCAAACAGTAATTTCCGGTAAATCTCTTCACTTACAATCCCGTTCTCATCAAAAGCATGGCTGATCAGCAGGCCGGTATCGGCCATATAGCATTTGAGCGTCAGGCGATCCCTGTTCAGCTTCAGACCGATGCCCGGCTCTGTGGAGTTATAACAGATATTGGCAATCATGGAGTCTTCCAGCCAGAACAGGGCATCTTTATACTCCCGGAAATAGGCTTCTTTTTTCAGGGAGGAGAGTTTGAATTTTTTTTCATGCTTCTGGAGCTGGGCAGGGATTTCATCGAAAATACTTTCTGCCTTTAGAGCATAACTCCTCCCACAATCTAATACACGAAAACAAGATTTTTATAAATAGAATATCACACAAAAACAAGATTTTTATCAAAGCTCTGCGGTTTAGACGGAAATGAACGGCAGGTTGTTTTACTTTTCTCCGGCTATCTGTTATAGTGAAAGCAGAAAGTTTACCGGCATAGAGGCTGCGCAAAGAAAAGGAACAGGAAAAGCAGGTCGAGCTGAAAATATGCAAAAAGGGAAGGGAGAAGTAAAATGGAGCAGACGAGAGAAGCAAATTATTTCGGAGAAAAGATATCGGCATGCCGTCAGAACAGGAATATGACCCAGGAGGAGCTGGCAGGCAGACTGGGGGTAACGCCGCAGGCATTGAGCAAATGGGAGAGAGGCTTAAGCTTCCCGGACATTACAATGCTTGCGGACATTGCACGGCTTCTGGAAGTCAGCACCGACTATCTGTTGGGCTTCAAGCTTAAGGGAGATGCGGGAAATGCCGGCGGACAGACGGAACAAATACAGACTGAGATCGGGAATAATCTGCGCAAAGCGCTGACGCCTCTGGAAATTGTGATAGGCGAAAAGTATATTCCGTTGTTTCAGGGGGATTCTTTTGTGAGCAAAATAGTTGAACTGCGGATAAAGCTGGCGCAGGAAGGCATTTTGATGCCTGTGGTCCGGATACGGGATGAGTTGAAACTGGAAGGCTGTGAATTCAGAATTCTCTGTTATCAGGAAGTGCTATATGCGGAGAAGCTGGGAAAGATAGACGGAGATTCCCTGGACTACATGCTGCAGAAACTGGCTGAAGCTGTCAGGAGAGACTATGGCAAGATCATGAATCCGGATCTGATGAAGTTGCTGACAGATTATCTGAAGGTAGATTATCCGGCGTTGATAGACGGGATTGTCCCTGAGAAGATACATTATACCCTGTTGTCAGAGGTGGTTAAAAAGGTGATTTCCAGGGGAATTTCCATTGTCTTTCTGCCGAAAATGATTGAGATTATGTGCACAGTCTTGTGGGATAATCCTCATGCGAGTACAGAGGCAATGGCAGAACAGATTGTGAAGGAGCTCGGCTGAGGATTGACAGATCGTATTTTATAGAATATTCTTTATTCATCAAGCAATAGTTGTAAAGGATAAAACTATCCTGTAAAGACTGAATAAAGATGGGTATTGAATTCGCAGGATATGATAACTGTGAATGGTTCAAAGGCCGGTGAGAATGAAATGATCCGATATATAGGGAAATTTATTGGAATTACTCTGGGTATACTGCCATTTTACCTGCTGCTCCGAAGACCCTGGCGGAAAAAGAGTAAAAGAGAATGGGCGCTGGGGGGATTTATCCTGTACATAGCTGCTCTGCTGGCTCTGGCGCTGGAGGGAACCTATGGAAATCCTGTATGGATGGCCCGGGAGGCAGTCAGAAGAATACGGACGGGAGAGGGAATCAATCTGATTCCCTTTCGCACTGTACGGAATTTTTTTACCCATTTTACTTTTGATGGATTTATGGTGAATATCGTGGGAAATATTGTCATGTTTATGCCCTGGGGATTTGGACTGGTGCTTCTTTGGAGGAAAAACAGGACTTTTGCGGCAGTTATTTTGTACTCCATTGCACTGCCTTTGCTGATTGAGACGAGTCAGCTTTTTATTGGAAGAAATGTGGATGTGGACGATTTGATTCTGAATTTTGCAGGAAGTTGTCTTGGGGCGGGACTTTACTGTCTTCTACAGAAAGTGGTTTTTGGTGGAAAGCATTTGAAAAATTGTTGTTGAGTGCAAAGATTTTTTATTTGATGCATTCAGCTTGATGGCAGATATAGTAGGACAAGCGGCATTGGCA
>CAQUWW010000123.1:7246-8772 GCA_948896875.1 uncultured Acetatifactor sp.
ACCACCTGAAAGTGTAATCTGGATTCGAAACCGTTTGTGCTTTAAAGCATAATGTGATATACTTATGCAAATGCAAATAAATGCGAAAATTCATTTTCAAGGAGAATCAGTTATGAAAGAGACAACTTTGGTAATCATGGCCGCCGGAATCGGCAGCCGTTTCGGCGGAGGAATCAAGCAGCTGGAGCCGGTGGGACCGGGCGGCGAGATCATTATGGATTATTCCATTTATGACGCACTGCAGGCAGGCTTCGATAAAGTGGTATTCATTATCCGCAAAGACCTGGAGAAGGATTTCAGAGAGATTATAGGGAATCGAATTGAGAAAGTGACAAAGGTGGAATATGCATTCCAGGAGCTTGACAATCTTCCGGAGGGCTTTGAAAAGCCTGCGGACAGGAAGAAACCCTGGGGAACCGGTCAGGCGGTGCTGAGCGTCAAGGGGCTGGTGAACGGGCCCTTCATGGTGATCAATGCGGATGATTATTATGGAAAAGAAGGCTTTAAGAAAATTCATGAATATATGGTTAATGAAATGAAGGACGACGGGGAAATCTACGATCTCTGCATGGGCGGTTTTATGCTGGAAAACACGTTGAGCGAGAACGGCGGTGTGACCAGAGGCGTGTGCAAGGTGGATGAAAACGGACTTCTGCAGACAGTGACCGAGACCTATGATATCCAGTATAAGGATGGAAAGCTGACTGCCGCTGATGTGGCCGGTAATCCTGTGCAGGTGGAAGCAGGGTGCCATGCGTCCATGAATATGTGGGGACTTCCCGCCGCGTTTCTGGATGAACTGGAGAAAGGATTCCCGGAATTCCTGTCAGGAATCAAGGAAGGGGATATCAAATCGGAGTATCTGCTTCCTGAGATTATCAACAAAAGTGTGCGGGAAGGTAAAGCGACCGTGAAGGTGCTGGAGACTCCGGACAAGTGGTTCGGCGTGACCTACAGAGAGGATAAGCAGGCAGTGGTGGACTCTCTGAGAGCACTAATTGCAGCAGGTGCCTATCCGGAGAAATTATATTAGAAGATACAAAAGGTACGGCGGTCTTGAAATCCATTGTTTCAAAACCGCCGTTTGTATTCCTTTATTCTTTCTTCCATGTCAGGAAAATTCCAATCATTGCACCAACAAGGATAATCGGTGCCACTCTGACAAACAGCCATTCAAATGAGTGAAAGACCACTCCGAGAATGGCAGTTTCCGGATCACAGTAATCCCAATTCTGGTAAGGACCTTCTAATGCCAGTAAGATTACAAAAGTGGCTGCTATGACTATGCATAATGAGATAAGAAGCCAATGTAGAATTCTTTTCCCTGTGCTTTTTCTCTGTGCAAGTTGCAGGTTTATCACCTCCAGTTTTGCGGAAATCGCCTTTAAATCATCCACCTTCGACGGGGTGACAGTTTCCCCGAGCAACGTACTCACAGGTGTTTCAAGCGATTCCGATATGGAGAGCAGCATGTCGGAATCGGGAACTGACAATCCCGTTTCCCTTAGTTAAAGATATTGTTGGGT
>CAQUWW010000124.1:0-6230 GCA_948896875.1 uncultured Acetatifactor sp.
TCTTTTTCAAAGGGCATGAAGATGAAGCTGTCCATTATCTGCGCTATGGCACATAAACCGAGGCTGCTGATTTTAGACGAAGCAACCACAGGGCTTGATCCGGTGGTGCGTGATGAAATGTTAGATCTGTTTTTAGAATTTATACAGGACGAGGAATGCTCTATTTTCTTTTCCTCTCACATCACCTCGGACATACAGAAGATTGCGGACTATGTCATCCTGATTCATCAGGGCAAAATTATTTTTGAGGAACAAAAAGACGACCTCATTTACAATTTTGGGATCGTAAAGTGCGGGAAAGAAAAATTTGCTTCTATTTCCCCGGAGGATTATATTACCCACAGGAATACAAATGTCAGCGTGGAGTGTCTTGTCCGGGACAAGGAAGCAATAAGGCGCAAGTACAAGGACATTGTAGTTGACAATGCGACACTGGAAGATATTATGCTTTTTTACATCAAGGGAGGCGCGGCATGAAAGGATTGATTTACAAAGATATTACCATTTTCTTTAAGAGTATTGACAGAAAGCTGGTTCTGATAGCGGCCGGCGCAATTACACTGCTCATGGTCAACACCGGCGTTTATGCGGGGCTGTTGGCTTCCGTCATGCTCGCAATGACAATAGGAATGCAGAATATCATGAGTTTTGCAAGCGATGAAAAGGCAGGCTGGAAAAAATATCAGCTGGCAATGCCTGTAAACGCCGTTTCCGCGGTAACGGGCAAATATATTTCCGTCATTTGCACGTTGGCAGTCAGCCTTGTGGGAAGCATTCTATTTAATATTTTATCCAGCGTTGCTTTTCGTCAGTTTGATCCTACTGTCTGGGGCGTTTCTGTTGCCACGTCTGTCATTGTTCCGTTATTATGGACCGGAATCTGCCTGCCGTTAACCTATTGGTTTGGTTTCCGTTCCGCCCAGACTATGGGGCTTCTCGTGGTAATTCCCATGTTCTATTTTGTCAAATATTTTGAAGACGGGGCCGGATTTTCAGCTATGACAGATTCCATCCTCTCTTATGTTGCTGTGGCAGGGATTGGGGTAATTGTCCTCTTTATCATTTCCATGATAATAAGCATGGCAGGTTATAACAGAAAGAAATAGAAGCCTCAGTTCTTCTCTTCAAAAGCCTGCCAGGGCACGTCCACAGTGGTATCTTCCGTAAGCATCTGATAAATGTGATGCAGAAGAGGATACCTGCTCATATCCGCATTCCGGCGCTGCAAAGCCTCGATCACCACCTTCGTGATGGCCACAGATTCCAATGTTACGCCGCTCAGCTCTTCCCTGGCCTGAGCATATGTCATCCCCCGGCCCAGCAGAGTGCCGATTTTGCGGGTCCTGCCGCCGAATACAGTCACGTACAGATCCCCTGTGCCGTAAAGAATCTCCCTGCTGTCACCGCCGGCCAGCTCCAGCAGTCTACCCATTTCTCTGGCGCTCTGGGCAAAGAGTCCGGCCTGAGGATTGTATTCCTCCTGACAGCCCACGCCATTTTTGTACTCCGCCATGCCAATGGCAAGAGATACCCCCAGCGCATAGGCGTTTTTCAGGGCAACCGCCATCTCCAGCCCCGTCACATCCTCGGTCAGATTGATATGATAATAGTCCGTTGCCAACAGGGATTTGATTTTCTCCAGATCTTTCCTGTTATGTCCACAGAAAGCCACCAGCGTATGGTGTCTGTCCGCCAGTTCGAAGCTGATGCAGGGACCTCCCACTGCGTTCAGGGACAAGCCTTCATTTCCCGGCATCTCGGCCAGATAATCCGGAAACGCCTGAAAGCTTCCTTCCTCTGTGGCATGCATTCCCTTGCTGACCAGCAGCACCGGAAGGCTCCTGGGAATCTTCGGAAGCACATGCTCTCCAAACCATTCCACGCCGAAGCTGCTGATTCCGCCGATCAGCAAATCACAGTCCTTTAATGCCTCTGCCATCTCCTCAATCTGATAACACTTTGTCCCCTCGGGCAGCTGACGTTTCAGGGTAATGTGATATCCATCCTCTTTTGCCCTTTCGATAATCTCTCTGTCCAGCGGTGTCCCCACAAGACGTACCTCGTGGCCATTGTCCGATGCCGGAATGCTCATGGCCGAACCCATCATACCTGCTCCGATAATTGTAATAATGCTCATATGTCCTCCTATTCCAGTTCCGTAAGTGTACAAACAGTACCCCTGTCCTGAGATTGATTCTCGTCCGTAAAGCCACACGGACGCAAATCAATCTGGGTACTGTTAGTACACTTACTGATTTCCAGTTCCGCAACGATTCCTCGACACACCTTACCTTACTTTCAGTTTCTTCAAAATTTCATCCGCCCGTTTGGGGTCGTTTGCCGTGAATAATACGGCGCCCCGTTCCACCGCAAGACGGTAGGTCTCCTCTTCCTCCTTGCTGAAAAACACCCAGGGTTCCACTCCCCGCTGTGCAACATAGTCAAAATGTTCTTTGTCCGCAATTCCTTTTTCTTTATCAAACAGACAAATACAGTACAGATAATCATATGGATCGCGGGTCTGTCTCTGTCCCATCAGTGTGATGGGGAAATACCCGTGCAGGCAGTATCTGTGGTCATATTTCCTGTCGATATACTCCAGCAGCTCCCCGCTCCAGCTGTTAATCACACACCGCTCGGCAATGCCGTATTCCTCCAGCATTGCAAGGCTCCTGTCACAGGACTCATAAGCCCGCTCCCCCTGCTGATGAGGATAGTCCTTCAATTCAATGTTGAAGAGAAGTTCCTTCCTGTCCTTCACCAGCTCCAGGAACTCCACGAAAGTCGGTACTCTTGTACCTTCAAATTCCTTCCCTTTCCAGGCGCCGGCATCCAGTTCTTTCAGTTCTGCCAGAGTCATATCACGGATGTCCCCTGTCCCGTCGGTGGTCCTGTCAACTTTCTGATCGTGCATGACAATAATCTGTCCGTCTCTGGTCATATGCAGATCATTCTCGATCATGTCAATGTCAAGGGTCAGCGCCGATTCAAAGGCCGGCATTGTGTTCTCCGGATAATACCGGGAATTGCCTCTGTGGGCCGCCACCAGCACTCTGTTCCTGTAAAAATTTTTCAGGTGATACATTTTTTCCTCCTCTGATCATCTGTGACAGTTCAGCGGCCTGCCTGAACTGGTTACACTTACTTTCCGTCTTGACGAAACCATGGTTTTGCAGGTAATATATTTTCAAGGTGTCCTCGTTTAAACTTATACCACAAAAGACAAAGTGATTCAAGAAAATTCATTATTTGCACATTATATTGCGAAAAAGACAACTTTAAATGCAATAAAGAGCAAAAAGGGATAGCTTTAATCAAGCAAAAGGACAAAAAAAAGACAGCTAAGCCATTTTGGGAAAACAGGGAACGGAAAAGAAACGACAAAAAGAACAAACTGAAAATTATCGAAAACGCAATAAACATAAAATGCAGGAATTCAGAAAGGAAAGAAAATGATTAAAAACGAACGGCTCGATCAGATTATGGCAATCTTAAAGGAAGAGAAATACAGCAGCATCAACCACCTGGCGGAGACCCTTTACGTGGCGCCGGTGACCATCCGGCGGGATTTGAAGAAGCTGGAACAGGACGGCCTTGTCAGCACCTGTTACGGCGGTGTGTCCATAGTATCCCATACAAACCGGGATGTGCCCCTGGCCATACGGGAGAATTTCAACGATGATATCAAGATCAGGCTTGCCAGGAAAGCCGCTGCATTGATCACAAGCGGCAGCACCGTCTTCCTGGACGCCTCCTCCAGCGCCTCTCACATTGCGGACTTCCTGACGCCGGAACAGAATGTCACGGTTATCACCAACGGAATCAGAGCGCTTACCATCCTTTCCCGGAACCACATCAGGGCCTATGGCACGGGGGGAAAGCTGGTGGATAATTCCCTGGCCTTTACCGGGGCGATCGCGCTGCGGACCATCTCCGGCATGCATGCGGATTTTATGTTCTTTTCCTCCCAGGGACTGACTTTAGATGGAATGATCACGGATTTCTCCGAATCGGAGACACAGCTTCGCCAGGCTATGCTCCACCATGCGGCCAGGCGTTATTTCCTCTGTGACAGTTCCAAAATAGGCAAAACCTTCCTCTTCCAGGTGTGCAATGCCAGAGATCTGGACGATGTGTTCTGCGATCAGCCTCTTCTGTTCCAGAAGCCGGGAGGCGAGCCTTAATGTCTGCGGATTCTTTTGTCTTCTTCTGTCCTTTCTCTGTTCTTTTTTGTCCATTTCCCATATTTTTAATCAAAATGTGGTATTTATCTTGTCTTTTCAGATAGCAGGGCCTATAATCGGTAGCAGTTCAGTTATTTCACTGAGCCGTTACCATCATCTACATATCACCAAGCAGACCCGTAGGAACGGGCAGAAAGGAACCTGAATTCTATGCAATACTTTAAACTGGATGTAAAACAAAGTCACTCTATGGATTACGCCGCCTGCTATCTATATCTGATCGACGACTCCGAGGCCATCAACATCCGGACACGTCCCATGATCGTAGTCTGTCCGGGAGGCGGCTATTCCTTTACCTCAGACAGAGAGGCCGATATCGTGGCGCTGCAGTTTCTGTCTATGGGGTATCACGCCGCCGTGCTTCGCTATTCCGTGGCGCCGGCCGTGTATCCTACGGCAATTTTGGAGCTGGCTGCCACAGTGCTGCAGATCAGAAGCCACGCGGAAGAATGGAATGTTAACCCGGATCAGATTGTCGTTACAGGATTCTCCGCCGGAGGGCATCTGGCTGCCAGCTACTGTATGTTCTGGAATCAGAAGTGGGTGGCAGAAAGTCTTCATACGGAAAGTGAATCTCTGCGTCCCAACGGCATGATTCTCGCCTATCCTGTGATCACATCGGGAGAATATGCCCATCATGGTTCCTTCCATAATCTGCTTGGGGAAGAATATGAATCAAAAAAAGAAATGCTTTCTCTGGAAAACTGTGTGGGAGAACAGGTGCCCCGCACATTTGTCTGGCATACCTATGAAGATCAGAGCGTACCTGTACAGAACTCTCTGTTCCTGGTTAACGCCCTTGCCAGCAATCATATTCCTGTGGAATTTCATCTGTTTGAAAAGGGTGGCCATGGACTTGCTCTTGCCAATCGCCTGACCAATACTCAGGGACATGGTCCCGAATGCGCTGCCAGCGCCTGGATTCCGCTGGTTCATCAGTGGATGGAGAACTGGCTTGCCGCACAGGAGCCATCTGTCTGACTGCCCTGTAACAGAGTCCGGCTGTTCCCCGCAGCAAGCTGCGGGGAATTAAACCCTCTTTTGGATTATCCACAGGGTTCACACTTTCCTGACATATCTGTCCGTCCCTGTGCACAGCCATATCCGGTCTCCTTCCTGTTCCAGCCGAAAAACGATTCCATCCCGAGTGGTCTCAGAGATCAGGCAGGTTTCATTCTCTTTCCAGGGATCGCACACAAGAGGCACAATCGGATATTCCTCATGTTCCGTGGTAAAGAGCAGCACGTTTTCCTCATTGATGCCTTCCAGGCAGATTCTCCCGAACTCATCTTCCCCTCCCTCCGCCGTGAAGCAGGCTCCCGCCAGACTGGGCCATAGGGCTCCAGGGGACGGATATCCGCTGTTCTTCTGGCAGAAAGCCACTCCCCACCTTATATAGTAGACTTTTCCGTCATATTCCTCCGCTGTAATCCGGTCATGCTCCCCCTTAATAAAAGCTTTCCCGTCCCACTGGAAGCCGCTTAGCTCCTCCTCCCTTTGCCAGGCGCCTCCCTTTTCCAGAGCTTCCGTGTGCAGCGTATTTTCCTGTACGGAAAAGCGGTAAACGCCGGTGCTGCCGTATGCCAGTCCGCTGTACGTGCCTGGGACTTCCAGGAGCGTGCTTTTTGGGATACCGGCGGGTTCCGATTTCTGGCAATTTTGCTTTTCGCCGCTGTCCTCCTCCCGATTCTTTCCAGAAAGCTTCAGGGCCTCCCCTCCAATGTCCTCCAGCACCTCAAGCCATGGGACAACGCCGTCATTGGTGGCTGAAATCGCCAGTGACAGCCCGCGGGCAGGGCTCACCAGCAGGTAGCTGGTAAATTGCTCCGTGCCTCCTGACTTTATCACCGCCACTTCCCCCAGGGGAATCCGGTTCCTGTTGTAGAGGGAATCCCATCCCAGGCAGTAATCTGCCGCATGGTATGCCCCCTTCAGAAAGGCGGCTCCCTGAGGATGCATGGTCTCGTCCAGATAGGCCTGTCCCAC
>CAQUWW010000124.1:6240-8692 GCA_948896875.1 uncultured Acetatifactor sp.
GAATCGATGAAAAGGGAACCGAACATGGCGCACTCCGGCACCGTGGTATGGATTGCCCCCGCGCCGAAGCAGTTGTAATATTCCGGCTCCTTGCCCCTGCAGGCCACCTTTACATATCCCTTTGCGAGCCTTCTGCCCACTCCCACGGAAAAGGCTCCCGCCGGCCCTGTGATCCGCTTCCGCAGCCATCGAATATAAGGCTCCCCTGTCACCGCCTCCACCACTTCCGCCGCCAAGTCGAACCCGTCATTGCCATAGCATGAAAAACTGCCCGGCCTGGCCCGCAGCTTCACCGTCTGCCAGTACGCCGGTGTGTTCCGATATTTTCCCGTATAAAGCTCTTCCTCTTCCTCCGGGTCAAGATGGTCGTGGAGATTTGTCCCCGGTATCCCGGAAGAGTGGTTCAAAAGCATCCTGACAGTAACCTCCCCGCACCTTTCGTCCGCCAGTCTCCAGTCCGGCAGGTATCTCTGCACCGGTTCGTCCAGAGATATCCTTCCCTCCTGCACCAGCTTCATGACAGACGCCGTCACATAGATTTTGGAGATAGAGCCTACGTTATATAAGTCATCCACCCGGGCCGGGCTGTCCTCGAATCCCCTTGTGCCGGCACAGGCTGCCGCCAGGAGCCCTCCCGGCCTCCAAACTGCGGCACAGGCCGACGTGGTTTTCTTTTCCCGGATAATATTTTCCAGCTTCTCCTGTATCCACTCTGCCAGCTCCAGGCTGCTTCCGCTGCATCTGTCATACTGCATGCTCATTTCTTTCCTCCCTGGGGGCAATCATTTTCCATATACTTTATCCCCTGTCGCAAACAGTATAGTTCCTTTTACTCTTTTATTCAACACTAACCCATATAAAAATTCCACGCCTCAGGAAACGGCAATTGATTATACCAAAGACCTGATTCTAAATACCGGCTTGAAACTGACACAGATTACACAGCTGTACGGCTACAATAGTGAAATTCACTTTTACCGGCAGTTTAAAGCTAAGACAGGAATGACGCCGGGAGAATATCTGGCCTTGCTGTTTACCAGATAAAAATCTCCTCTCCCGTCAGCTTCCAGATGGCCTCAATGAAATAATAATCCCCATAGATAATGGAAAACTCATGGTCTTTGTCATGGAATGCCGCCGTGCACTTCTCCAAAAGATTATCCTGACCCTCGTTCCAGTTACAGCGTTTTTCATACAGCGCCTTCAAAAGCTTCAGCGCCGCATCTCTGTATATGCGGCTTTCCGTCTGTCCCAGCTCTCCCTGCCCTTCCAGCTGCTTTGCGATTTCCAGCAGGCCGCAGGCTGCGATGGCGGAGGCGGTGGAATCTTCCAGTGTACAATCCGCAGGCTGTCTGAAATCCACGGGAATCAGGCCGCTTTCCGGAGTATTTGTGATAAAGTAATTCGCAACTCTTTTGGCAGTGTTAAGATAGCTTTCGTTCTTCGTATGTATATAACTCAGGGCAAATCCGTACAATGCCCAGGCCTGTCCTCTGGTCCAGGAAGAGCCTTTGGCATAACCCTGGCCGCCGAAGGTATCCTCATATTCTCCTGTGGCCGGATCAAAAGCCACGATATGGTTGGAGGAGCCGTCCTCCCGGATAAAATACTTCTGCGCTGTATCCGCATGCATTGTGGCTATCTGGAGATATCTGGGATCCTTTGTCTCCTCATAGGCCCAGTACAGCAGCGGAAGGTTCATCATGCAGTCGATAATGGCCCAGCCTGCCCTGCTTCCATCCCCGTTGTCATTCCAGGCGCGGATAAAGCGGCCCACCGGGTTAAAACGGCCTGCCATGTCATTGGCTGCCAGAAGACCTCTGTCACAGGCTTCTCTGCTGCCCGTCACGCGGTAATCCGCCACTGCCGTCGGAAGCCACCGGAAGCCGCTGTCATGGTCCATGGACCGGGGCATCATCAGGACGGCGTCCAGCTTTTCCTCGTTTTCCAGAGCAATTTCCCGGTACAGTTCATCTCCTGTGGCATGATAGAGCTGCCACATCATACCGCCCCAGAATCCGTTGGTCCACCAGCCCACTCTTTCCCCTGACCAGTCGTCATGGATGCCGTCCTGCGTGGTATAGGGAATCTTGTGTCGGCTTCTCTCCGCTACAATACGCATTTTGTGTTTGATTTTGCCGGAGACTTCCCGGGCCCAATTCTGTTCATTCATCTTTTTTTCCTCCATTTGAAGTTTGATGGTGTAGTTCGGACTAACTTCGCGTTTAGTTCACATGGGCCTGTGCCTTGTGCAAGGACCTTTATGGTCCTGAGGACGAAGTCAAAGTTACTGCGATGGCCAACTGGGGTCTTCCGCTAAGATCAGGGATTCTGCAAGGACCGACAGGGAGTTACTGCTAAAGTCCAGGCTATTGCAAGGACTGACAGCGGGCTATCCTCTACAGCAGAGGAACGGCGGGGAAGGGGCGGGAGGTTCTTTATTCTGCAGGGA
>CAQUWW010000125.1:0-2064 GCA_948896875.1 uncultured Acetatifactor sp.
ATTCCAAATACAGGATACCACACTCCGGCCGCCAAGGGAATACCTATTGCGTTAGAAAAAAATGCCCAGAACAGATTTTGCTTGATATTTCGAATCACCGCCCTGCTCAATCGGACTGCCGTCACCGCATCTCTCAGGTCGCTCTTCATCAATACAATATCCGCACTTTCCATGGCCACGTCTGTCCCCGCGCCGATCGCCATACCCACATCCGCCGCCGCAAGAGCCGGCGCATCATTGATGCCGTCGCCGATCATGGCTACCTTATGCCCTGTCTCCCGAAGTTTACGTATCTTCTTCTCCTTATCCTGGGGAAGCACCTCCGCAACTACTTCTCCTATGTCCAGGCGCTTTCTGACTGCCTCCGCAGTCCTCTTATTATCGCCGGTGAGCATCACCACATGAATCCCCATTTCCCTGAATTTCCGAATGGCCTCCCGGGAAGTGGCCTTCACCTCATCCGCCACGCCTATGATTCCCAGGAACCTTGCCTGCTCTGCCACCAGCAAAGGTGTCATTCCCTCGTCCGCAAGTGCGGCAATTCCATTTTTCACCATTCCGTCAATTGCAATTCCATTTTCCTCCAAAAAGGCCTGATTTCCCACCAGATACCTGGTACCGGCCTTTGCTCCGCAGTCCCGGCGTTCCAGCACCGCTTTTCTCTCTTCTGCGGAAATCTTCGTTTGACTGCTTCCTGTGCCGACCGTTTCCGAGCCTTCCTTCCCTTTTTCTTCCGTTGTTCCGGTCACCGGCTCAAGCCGCGTCACCGAAACGGCTCCCGCTTCCTCCGGTATCATCCGCCGCGGCTCCAAGTCCTGTGCCAGCACCCCTTCTACGCCTCTGCCGAACACCGCCTTAAATTCTCTGATTTCAGGGATCTGCAATTTCAGGGATGCCGCATGTTCCACCACAGCCTCTGCCAGGGGATGCTCGCTTTTTTTCTCCAGCGCCGCCGCAATCTGCACCAGGGTATCCACAGACATATTCTGTACACAGACGTCCACCTGCATGCATTTCAGCCGTCCCGCCGTAATTGTGCCTGTCTTATCCAGGACCACCGTATCTGTCTCTCTGGCCTGCTGAAGCGCTTCTCCGGATTTGATCAGAATCCCATGGCCCGCTCCCACACCGGTTCCTACCATAATTGCCACCGGAGTAGCCAGACCCAGCGCACAGGGGCAGGAAATCACCAGCACCGCAATGGCTGTGGAAACGGCAAACTCCACACCTGCTCCGGCAAGCAGCCACACCGCCAATGTCACAAGTGCAATACAGATCACCACCGGCACAAAGACACCCGCCACTTTATCCGCAAGCTGCGCAATCGGCGCTTTGCTGGCACTGGCTTCCTCCACCAGCCGGATAATCTGCGACAAAGTGGTGTCTTCGCCTACTCTGTCCGCTCTACATTTCAGAAATCCTGCCTTATTCACGGTGGCAGATACAACCCTGTCCCCCTCCTGCTTCTCCACAGGTACACTTTCCCCGGTGATGGCCGCCTCATCCACGCTGGAATTGCCATCCAGCACAGTGCCGTCCACAGGAATCAGACTTCCCGGCTTCACAAGGAACACATCTCCTGTCCGCAATTCTTCCGTAGGGATCTCCACCTCGCTGCCATCCTCCGCAACCACCACGGCCGTCCGGGGAGATAAATCCATCAATTTCGTAATTGCTTCGCTGGTCTTCCCCTTAGAGCGACTTTCCAGATACTTTCCCACCGTGATCAGCGTCAATATCATTCCCGCAGATTCAAAATACAAATCGTGAGAATATTGCTCCACCAGCTCCATATCTCCATGTCCCAGCCCAAAGCTGATACGGTACATGGCAAAGATCCCATATACGATGGCGGCGGAAGCTCCCAGTGCAATGAGACTGTCCATATTGGGGCTGAAATGTTTGAGTGTCTTAAAACCAACTGCAAAAAATTTCCGGTTCATATACACAATGGGTAAAAGCAGCAAAAGCTGTGTCATGGCAAAGGTCATGGCATTCTCACCGCCATGGAAATAGCTGTGGACAAAGCCGGGGATCGGCAGGCCGAACCATTCATTATACATA
>CAQUWW010000125.1:2074-2456 GCA_948896875.1 uncultured Acetatifactor sp.
ATCCCCAGCCTCCATTTCATGGCTTTTCCTTCCTCTTCGGATTTCCTCTGCAGGTTCTTTCTGCCTGCCTCCCCCGCCGTTTTCCCTGTTCCTGCATTGCGGGTTTCCATTCTCTGAACAGTTTCTCCGCATTGCCCGGCTACTCCACACGCCGAATCCCCGAAATTCCCGTCTCTCCTGTTTCCTGCCGGCCCATGGGCTCCTCCCATGATCCGCTCGGCGCCATATCCCGCCTTCTCCACCGCCCGGACAATCTGCTGCCAGTCCAGTTCCTGCCCGTCATAGCTTACTTCCATGGTTTCAGTCAACAGATTTACAGATGCTTTCTCCATTCCGGCCAGTTTATTCACTGCCTTTTCCACATGGGAAGAACACGCTGAGC
>CAQUWW010000125.1:2466-8637 GCA_948896875.1 uncultured Acetatifactor sp.
GCAGGTCATTCCTGATATATGATAACGCTCCTTGGTCATTTTCTTTTCCACCTCCCTCACTTCAGCTTCTTCATCAATTCCACCGCTTCCTCCACTACGGCCAAATTCCCTTTTCCGATTTCCTCCACCACACAGGTCTCCATATGTTCCTTGAAAATCAGATACCCAAAGGATTGCAGCGCACTCTCCACAGCGGCAATCTGCGTCAGAATATCCCCGCAGTAGCGGTTCTCCTCCAGCATTTTTCCGATTCCGTTCAACTGCCCGGTCATACGGTTCAGACGGTTCTTCAACTGCTTCAGCTCTGCCTCCGGCCGGGGAGTGGCCTTTTGATGGCAGTGACAGCAAACCTCTTCACAGATCATTTCATTCTGTCCATTTTCTGTAGTATTCCCTTCCATCCTTTTTATATCCTTTCCATGTTCTTCTGCTATTCACAACATCAAAATACCCCACGGGGTACTCTGTTCTCTTTACAGAGTATACCCCTGTAGGGTATTTGTCAAGTGCTTTTTCATTTTCAGCTGTTTCAACCGTTCGAAAATGCTTCCTGCTGCGACGGCTCACATATCTGCAGAATTTCTTCTCCTGCTTTGACATGCTCTCCCGCAGTCATCCGCACACCGCCGCCATAGAGACAGCTTTCCACACAGACCGCCACTTCCGCCGATGCTCCATCTGCTTCCAAACCCTTCCTGTCGAATTCCAGGAGCAGCTTTCCCTTTCCCACCACCTCATTCTGTACGACTCTGGGGCGGTAATGGCGTACCAGAAGGTCATCGTTGATGTCGCCTGCCTGGATATAAAGCTCCGTTCCAAACTCCGTGGTGAACAAAAAGGAATTTCCCATTGGAAATAATCTGGTGATCTTTCCTCCTGCCGGCGCATAAAGTCTGTCACTGTCGGGATAGATTACGACCGTAGGGCGCTCTCCCTCCAGCTGCCTTGTCATCACACCGGACACCGGACTTCCCACAGACCAGGACTGTCCCTTCTCCTCCGCTCGATATCCCCTGATACGTCTTGCAAACTTCTTTCCCTCCGATGCGTTCTCCTCCTGCTCCGGCGGTTCTTCCTGTCCATACATGGAAATCCTGCCCACCATAAAGCCGAAAACCAAAACTGCCATCATCCATATCACATTTAACGCCATAAATATCCTCCAAAAACATGAATTTAACCCAAGTTTTCCCTGTTTTAAAAAACCTATGCGCGATTTTCAAAAAAATTGTTGACATTTCGTATATGGTAGTGGTATACTGCAACCGTATTCTAAATGAAAGTCATTGAACTCACATATTTTTGTAAGTCACTGTTACTTTTAATGATGGTTTACAAAAATATGTGATTTTTCTGCCCGAGGATTTAGAATCGAAAATATACCAAATATTATGAAGGAGGTACCTACATGAATAACGGTACAGTAAAATGGTTTAATGCACAGAAGGGTTACGGATTCATCACGAACGATGCTACCGGAGAAGAAGTATTCGTACATTTCTCCGCCATCAATGCCGAGGGATTTAAGTCTCTTGAAGAAGGTCAGAAGGTTACTTTCGATACCGAATGTGATCCTCAGAACAGCAGCAAAATCCGTGCTACTAACGTTACCGTAGTAGCTTAAATACTTCTTGCAGACAGGAAAAAGCATCGGTTGAAGGCCGATGCTTTTTTGTGCCTGTATTTCTATCTTGTAGATAAAAATTCGTATTCTCTCTTTGCCTGCGCATCGTCAGGATAATTTTTCAGATAATTCTCCATCAGGACCTGTGCCTGCATATACTCTCCCAGATACTCATAGGCTACAATCTCATTAAAAGACAAGGTCTGCATCATGGTTGTGTTCTGCAGCTGCATCCCGGCCTGAAAGGCCTCCAACGCCTTCCTGTACTCTCCCCTGGTCATCTCACAGAGCCCCAGCTGATTATACATCTCCGCATTTCCCTCATTATTCTCCAGATAGCTGTTGTAGACATTTGCCGCATAATTATAATCCCCGGTGGCCTCATAAGCTCTCCCCAGATACAGATAACTCTCCGCGCCGCCTTTTTCCCGCGCTTCTTCCAGGGCAAGATAGGCGCTCTGGTACTCCCCCAGGAAATAGTAAATACGGCCTCTGGCATACTGATCCATTTCCTTGCCGCCTGTTTCCAGCGCACTCCGCAGATAAACCTGCCCTGCCTCCCCATATCCGTAATAATCCAGCACCTCGAAAATCTCTATCAGTCTATCATAATTTGTGGCATTCATGGAAATGACTTTGTCAAAATCCTCCTTAGCGCCCTCGTAATTGTTCAGCGCCAGCCGCACGTTTCCGCGCAGAAAATAGGCGTCCTCTTCCTCCGGGCGCAGAGCAAGAATCGCATCATAGATCGCTTCCGCCTCACTATATCTGCCGCTCTTGGTATAGGCGGCCGCCAAATAAAAATTCAGGTCGTAATCCACGTTCTGCACCAGGCCGTCGCTGCCTGCAAGTGCCGCTTCAAAAAAGGAAGCCGCACTCTCATAGTCAATCAGCCCCATACAGGCAATTCCTCTGGCTCTGTTAATCAGACGGAGATTCTCTCCGCCTTCTTCCGCGCTGTCCAGCTGTTCCAACGCCCCCTGATAATTCAGCTCCTGAATCATCTGCATGGCACTCTGTGTCTTTTCTCCGGCTCCCCCGCAGCCTCCCAGCATAAGAACAAACAGGATTCCTCCCGTAAGGTATATCAATCTTTTTCCGGCCTGTCGTAAAAACATACTGTCTCCCTCTTAAGCTTCTTTTCCGGTCTCTTTTTCAGTCTCATTTAAATGCGAAGTACAATGAGGGCATCTGACTGCCTCTATGGATATTTCGCTGAGACAATACGGGCACTTTTTCGTCGTCGGTGCGGCGGGCTTGTCCTCTTCCTTTTTCTTTACCCGCTCTCCCACCGCATTGATCCCCTTGATCAGGCAGAAAATCACCAGCGCCGTGATCAGGAAATTGAGAATCGCTGTAATAAAGTTACCATAATATAGTACCGGCGCATTTTCGCCCCCGCCCAAAGTCACTGACAGATAGCTGAAATCTGTGCCCCCGAAAATCCCAAGGATCGGCGTTAAGATATCCTGATTCAGCGAAGTCACAATAGAAGTAAACGCGCCGCCTACGATCACACCCACAGCCATATCCAGCACATTCCCTCTGGTGATAAATTTCTTAAACTCTCCGATAAAGCCTTTCCCCTTAAATTCTTTTTTTCTGTTTTCTCCGCCCATGCCCGTTCCTGCCTTTCTCTGATAAATGCTTTGTCTGTCGTGTATAATAGTATCACAAGAATTCTTCCACCACAACCCATTTGTACACTTGCCCTGCCATAAAATTTGTTATATACTGATACACGTGGCTGTAATTGAATCTGAATAAGAGGTGAATACCATGACCAAAAAAGAGATTGCAGAAATCAAAAAACTACTCACACCCAAAAACTGTTCCATCACCCGCATCTGCGGCTGTTATGTAGACGGAGAGAAAAATAAAAAGACTGAATTGAAGCAGGCCTTCCTGGCACTTCCGGAAGAAGATATGTTTAAATATTTTGAAATTCTGAGGAAAGTTCTGTCCGGAACACTGGGGCGAAACCTGCTGACCTTAGAGTTTCCGCTTGCTCTTGAACTGGCGGACAGCACTGGCGATGCCGCCGCTCCGGATAACACCCACGAATTTCTGCTCCGTTTAAGAGACAGCAAGCTGAAGGACGACGCTCTTCTGGAGGCCTACTATGACAAGATTATCGAAAATTATGAATATGTGGGAAATTATCTGATCCTGGTGATCCATGACGTCTATGATGTTCCCGGAAGGACCTCCGACGGCATCGAGATGGAAGACGCCTCCGATGAAGTCTATGAGTACATTCTTTCCTGCATCTGCCCTGTGGAGCTGTCCAAACCCGGCTTAAGCTATGATGCGGAAGCCAACACCTTTCGAAACCGCACCCGTGACTGGGTGGTGTCTCTCCCGGAGACCGGTTTCCTTTTTCCTGCTTTCACTGACAGAAGTGCCGATATTCACAGCATCCTCTACTATTCCAAAAATTCCGAGGAATTAAAGGAAGGTTTTGTAGATCAGCTCTTTGGTTGTCCCCTGCCTCTGTCTGCCGACAGCCAGAAGGAAACCTTCCAGGCTCTGATAGAGGACACGCTGGGGGAAGACTGTGACATGGCAACAGTGAAAAGTATTCATGATCGCTTTACGGAACTGGCAGAAGAACATAAGGAATCGCCGGAACCGGTGATGCTGGACAAAAATGAGGTCAAAACCATTCTGGCAGACAGCGGCGTGGCCAACGACAGACTGGCGGAATTCGACAGGCATTATGATGAAACGGCGGGGGAAAACACTTCTCTGTTGATGAATAATGTAATGAATACCCGTTCCTTCGAAGTCAAAACTCCGGATGTGGTCATCAAGGTAAAGCCGGAGCGTACCGACCTGATCGAGACCCGCACAATTGACGGCAGGGAATGCCTTGTCATTGAGCTGGGCGGAAGTGTGGAAGTAAACGGTATTACAGTAAGACACTCCGAAAACCATGAAGAGGAATAATCTTTTCTCAAATACATATTTCTTCCATGGCTGCTGCTCTCCTTCGGGAGTGGCAGCTCCTTTTTTGTCCGCAGAACGCATTATTGCCAAATGCAAAAAGGCGCGGCGGAGTTGACAAGATGCAGTGGAATACGTACAATAGAATAGAGGAAATTTCTTCATCGGATACCAAAGGAGTGCTCAGGATGAATACCATGCAAAAAGCTGAAATCGATAATCCGGATATTACGACGTGCATATCGGATGAAAGTGATCAAGTACAAATGTTGAAGAATGCTCTGCATGCGGCCGAAGAGGCAAACAAGGCTAAGAGTGCCTTTTTATCCAATATGTCTCACGATATACGCACCCCTATGAACGCCATCGCCGGTATGACTGCCATCGCGTTGTCTCATATAGATGAGAAATCCCGGGTGCAGGATTGCCTTCTGAAAATACAGACCGCCTCCTCCCACCTGATGAGTCTGGTGAATAATGTTCTTGATATATCCCGTATAGACAGTGATCGGATGAGCCTGAATGAAGAGCCTTTCTCTCTTGCCGACTTAATTCATGATATCTCTGTCATCACACGTCCCCAGGCCCTGCAGAAAGGACACAGTCTCAAAATAGAAATCGGGGAAATTTGTGTGGAAAATCTGATCGGAGACCCCTTGCGTCTGCGGCAGATTCTGGTCAATATCATCGGAAATGCGATAAAATACACACCTGATAAAGGAGAGATTGTGGTCCGGTTCTTTCAGCATCCTGTGGAAGCGTCCGTCGAGCAACAGGAGACGGACAAAGTGTGGTTGGATTTTACCTGTCAGGACAATGGAATCGGAATGAGCAAAGAATTTCTGGAACGAATCTTTGTTCCTTTTGAGCGTGTAAAAAATGCCGCCGTCAATCGAATTGAAGGGACCGGTCTGGGCATGTCCATTGTCAAAAGTCTGATAGATCACATGGGAGGGCGGATACAGGTAGAAAGCACCGAAGGTGTTGGCAGCCTGTTTCAGATAGCGATTCCTGTGGCCTTTGCGCAGCAGGATCCGGAAAGGCATAAAGTTCTGAACGGCAAGCCAATCCTCATTGCAGAAAGTCTTCCACAGAGGGCAGAAAAGCTGAAAGAATACCTTCTGGAAGCCGGGATGGTTCCTTCCCATGTAAAAGGCGGCTTAAGCGCCGTGGCCAGTCTGACACAGGCACAAAATGAAGAACACATGCCCTGTGCTCTGTTGCTTGGACAGGAATTAGAAGATATGTCGCCGCTGGAGCTGGCCGCTCATGTCCGCCAGTCCGCCGGGCAGGACTTCCCCATCCTGCTGGTCTCGGAAGCCGATTGGGTGCAGCTGGAATACCGTGCGACCCGGGCCGGTGTCAACGCATTCGTTCCCTGTCCTTTGTTCAAAAGCAGGCTTCTGGACGCATTATCCGAGCTGATCAAAATCGACCGAAACGATCAGAGTTCTTCCATGGATAATAGCATGGACTATAGCGGCTTTCATGTCCTGTTGGTGGAAGACAATGAATTGAATCAGGAAATTGCTCTGGAAATGCTTTCTCTGAACGGTGTGACGGCCGAAGTCGCCGATAATGGCGCAGAGGCCCTGAAATTG
>CAQUWW010000126.1:0-348 GCA_948896875.1 uncultured Acetatifactor sp.
CGAGCTGGAGTCAACCGGAGGGAGAAGGGCGAAAGCTTTATCGGCGGTGGTAAATATAAAGCTGGCGGTGGGGCTTGATATCACCAAAAACCATATTACATTGGTGCTTACCAATATTATTGGCAAGATACTGAAATGGGAGCGGATTTACCAGCCATACGTTTCAGAGGACGCCTATTATGGCAATGTAAGCGAACGGCTGGAGCATTTTTTGGATGAAGGCGACATTGACCGGAGTAAGATTTTAGGTGTGGGAATATCATTTCCGGGAATCATGGATTTGGACAGGGAGTTGATCACTTATTCCCACATATTAGGGGTGGAGGCCGTACCTTTTTCCGCAGTGAG
>CAQUWW010000126.1:358-2023 GCA_948896875.1 uncultured Acetatifactor sp.
ATATCCCTGCATTTTTCTGAATGATGCCAATGCAGGGGCTTATGCGGAAGGGTTCCATGAGAAGGGAACGGAATCTTTCTTTTACCTATCCTTAAGCAATACGGTAGGGGGCGCGTTCTTCAGTAAGAAGGAATTGATGCAGGGCAAGAATTTCCGGTGTGGGGAAGTGGGACATATGACGGTTGCCGCAGATGGAGACACCTGTTATTGCGGAAAAAAAGGTTGTCTGGATGCCTATTGTGCTGCCGGGCGTTTGCCCGGGATAACGGACGGAAAGCTGGAGCAGTTTTTCACTTTATTGGACCAGGGGGAAGCGGATGCGGTAAGGATATGGGATTATTATACGGATTATCTTGCTATGGCAGTAAATAATATCCACATGGTTCTGGACTGTGACATTATTTTGGGAGGGTATGTTGGAAGCTATATGGGCACACACCTTCAGGATATATGGAATAAGGTAGCTGAAAGGAATACATTTGGGGAAAAGGACTCTTATGTGAGAGGCTGTAACTATAAAGTGGCGGCTGCCGCATTAGGGGCCGCTTTGAAAATGATAGAATCTTTTGTCAGTCGTATATAGGATAATGGCGAATGTTTTAAGAAAGAAGTTTCAGAAATGGAACTTTCTTTTTGGTTTATTGTGACGGGGGTAAGCTGTTGAATGGCTTTGATTTTCTGAAATCGGTTATTCCGGATTATGGCAATTACTATTTTGTTTTGAATCGGGAGGTGGAAGAAAAAGAGTTTTCTGCTACCATAAGCGCGGTGTTCCGGTGGATAGGGGAGAAAAAACTATCAAGTGAATCTTGTTGCAAAAAGAATTGTTAGAATTTCACAAATTTCCTTATAAAATGTTAGTACTTTATCATATTGTCAAAAATGTAGATTTGTGCGACAATTAACTTGTCGGACAACTGATGAATAAAGAGTGGAAGAACGGATATCATGATAAACCAAATTAAAAAAAACAACGTATCAGACCAGATTTATCAGCAGATGATGGAAATGATCATCAGCGGTACCTGGAAGGAAGGACAGTTAATTCCTTCGGAGAATATGCTCAGTGAGGAATTTGGCGTTAGTCGGGATTCAGTCAGACAGGCGATTCATAAGCTGAGCGCTCTGGGACTGCTTAAGTCCAGGCAGGGGAAGGGCACTTATGTACAGCGGCTGGATATTGGTTTCTATATGAATCTTCTGGTGCCATCCCTGTTGCTGAACGAGAACGATAGCATCACAGTACTGGAATTTGCCAAAAGCATCCAGGTGGAGAGCGTCAGACTGGTGTGCCGGAATGCTACCCGGGAGCAGATTGAGAAACTTAGTATCTATTTGGAACAGATGGAGGTGGAGAAGGACTACGAGCTTTATTTTGAAGAGGATATGGGATATCATATCTATCTCTCATCCCTTACCAGCAACGCACTGTTCATCAAGGCGATGGATATCATAAAGATATTGTTGCATGAGTATCTGCGGGATGTGGTGGCTGTACACGGCAGTAAAAGGAGTATTGAGCAGCATGAGGAGTGTTATCGGGCTCTGTTAGACCGGGATGAAGAACGGGCAATCTACATTATGGGCGAGCATTATGACATGCTCATAGACAGAGTAACACATTTTTTACATAATAAGTCAGTCACCTCGCCCGGGCAATAGAGC
>CAQUWW010000126.1:2033-2453 GCA_948896875.1 uncultured Acetatifactor sp.
ATTGAAATACCCCAAGGGACGGGGAGCGTCCTATCGAGGCATTCGTCAAGTCAGATTGCTGAATTTATGTCTGGAGATGTTAAAAGCACCTATACTTTGGCATCTCCTGAGCATAACATTTGTTTCAGTGTTTGCGTGCATAAAGGAGTCGGCAGGAAAAGGGAGGATGGAAAAAGAGAGGAGGTGTTTGTATTACAATACCCCAACATGTCGGACAACCAACAAGTTAGAATGGCTTATAGGAATATGGGAAGAAGAAGCAGGAAATAATAGGACAAGTGTTTCCCGTTCGACTTCTATGCCACAGAAAATTTATGTGCCGCCGTAAGCGGTTGGCTACAGGCGGCAGAACAGGAGGAAGATTGAAAGATTTTCAAATCTTTCAATTCACAAGTTTGTGTCTGCGCTGCATCCACAAAC
>CAQUWW010000126.1:2463-8614 GCA_948896875.1 uncultured Acetatifactor sp.
ATATGCGCAAAAAGCAGCGCAGAAATGAGGTAAAACATGAAAAAAAAGAGTATGGCAGTTATTTTGACGGCAGCATTGATTCTGTCATTTACAGGCTGTGGGAATAAGGGAACAGCTGAAAGCGGAACGACGGCGGCGTCACAGGAAGAAGAAGTTTCGGAGACAGGGAAAGAGGAAACAGATACGAAAGATGACACGGCGGAAGCGGAATCCGCAGGCGGGGAGACGGAATCAGGGGAAGATAAGGTATATGGAAAATTGACGATTTCCGGGTTTACAGGGAATCCGGATCAATATGCTGTGGATGCGGCAGCCATGGTGACCGATGCCCATCCGGAGGTGGAAGTAGAATATCCTCCCTGCGATACCAACACCAGGGAGCAGGTAATCAAGACGGCTATTTCTGCCGGAGATCCGCCCACACTGGGTTATTACTGGGGAACCAGAGTAAACTCTTTCTATGACAACGGTATGTGCCTGGATTTACAGGATCTGATCGATCCCGAATTGCTTGCGGGAATCAATGAGCAGATGCTGGCGCCTTGTAAAGGGGAGAACGGGGAGATTTATGCGATTCCGGTTAAGTGTGTATACCATACCTGCTATTATAACAAAGACCTTTTTGACAAATATGGGTTTGAGGAACCGCAGACATGGGATGAGCTGGAAGAAATTTTCAAGACACTGAAGGCGGACGATATCTTTGGATTTTCCACAAACTCCGCTTCCATGCAGGACTGCTTATACGGCATGACCTACGGGGAACTGGATGCCAAGGTGGGGCCCGGCACGGCGTACGGCGTTGCCAACGGAGATGTGTCCGTAGCGCCCGGTACGGATGCAGGCAATGTGATCGCGGAATGTATCGAGGAGGTAAAGGGTTGGTATGATGCAGGTTACTGGTATCCTGGTGATGGTGGTATCAACTGTACCCCGGATGACGCAAATGCGGCGTTTGCCCAGGGAAGATGTGCGGTGATATTCAATTTCAGCGGCTCTCTTGGTACGTTGGTACCGATGTGCGATTTTGAGATTGGCACGTTTTTAAAGCCTACTTCAGAGGCCTCCATCGAATCAAAGGAGAACACGGAACCGGATGTGTTCTTCATTCCTTCCAATGCAACACCGGAGCAGATTAACACAGGCGTTGCATATATCGAGGCGGCGCTGAGCCAGGAAATCCAGCAGTCAGTAGTGTCGGGAAATCAAATTCCGTCCATGACTATTTATGAGTATACGGATATGACCCCGGTGCTTGAAGAAGTAATTGATATCTTCAACAACAGTCAGATTGAGGCAGGTTTGAATCCTACAAGAACCAGTTCGGAGATGCAGACTTTCATTAAGCAGCAGATCTTTGCCGCACCTTTAGGTGGACAGATGACCATAGACCAGACTCTGGAAGAAATGGAGAGGATCCGTCTGGCAGTGGGCGGACAATAAGATGATTGTATACGTGGGCTGCGGAGCGGACCTGCAGCCCACGTCCTTTTAAGAAAAAGACGAGGGCGTAGATATGCATAGAAAAAAAAGAAGAATTCCCAAAAGTATGGTCATAGGATGCGCTTTCTTATTGCCATCTATCCTTTTATATGTGATCTTCATGGTCTACCCGTTGCTGCGGACATTCTACCTGTCCCTGACAAGCTGGACGGGCTTCGGTGACGCCGCTTACATCGGTTTTGGTAACTTCACCGTCATGCTTCAGGATACCATGTTCAGGAAAGCTCTGATGAACACTTTGTATTTTGCCGTTGTATCCGGCATCCTGAGCGTACTGGTGGGAATCATGATGGCATGGCTGAATCTGTTCCTGCGCAGGATGGAAGGGCAGGTTACCAGGACGATTTTATTTGTCCCTAATATGATTGCGCCTACTATCACGGGCCTTCTGTTTATGTTCATCTTTACAGAGGATATCGGCCTTCTGAACAATATATTGAAAGCGGTTGGCCTTCAGAATCTGGCAACGGCCTGGCTGGTCAATTCGGGAACCGTAAAGCAGTCGGTGGTGGCAGCTCAGATATGGCGCCAGTTCGGCCTGACGCTTATATTGTGTTTCGCAGGATTCCAGGGTATCCCGGCGGGGCTGATTGAGTCAGCTAAGATTGACGGGGCAGGCACATGGAAGATTTTCACCAGGATTATGCTGCCGCTGATTAAACCACAGATTGAGCTGGCCTCCATGTTTACCCTGCTTGGAGGGTTAAAGATTTACGATTCGGTGGTCTCCCTGACCGGAGGCGGACCGGCCAGGCAGACGGTGGTACTGCCTATGTATATCATTGAAAATGCTTTTACCTATTCCAAGTTCGGTTATGCCAGTGCCATGTGCGTGGCCTTTATCTTCATTGTACTGCTGTTCATTATTCTGATGCGTTTTGTTTTCAGAGGAGAGAACTATGAATATTAAGAGGAAAAAAGAAAAAAACAATATGTTTTCGGACAACCGTGTCAGGCTGACTTCCAGGATATGCACCATTGTACTGTGCATAATTGTGGTTTATCCGCTGCTCTTTACGATTCTGGTTTCCTTTAAAAATAACCAGGAATTTTACACCAATATCTGGGGACTGCCCGCCATATGGAGATTTGAGAATTATGTCAATGCTTGGGTGGAAGGAAAGATTGGTCAGTATGCGCTGAACAGCGTAATTGTTACGGTAACGGCGGTGGCCGGTTCCGTAGCGGTCACTTCGTTTGGCGGGTATGCCCTTTCCAAGATGAGGATACCTAAGGCGAACATGATCCTGTCCGGGCTGATGATGTTCAATTTTGTACCGGGGGTAGCATATTACATTCCGCTGTACTCCCAGATGATAGACTTTAACTTTAACGGTACATTGCTCATGCTGATATTGCCCTATCTGGCCTGGCAGATTCCCTTTTCCGTATATATTTTCAAGAATTTTTTTGACTCCATCCCTTCGGAACTGACGGAGGCTGCAAGGATAGACGGAGCATCGGAACTGCATGTATTCCTACAGGTTATGCTGCCGCTGGTCACACCGGCCCTGGCTACTGTGACGGTGTTTAACTTCATCAATATCTGGGGCGAATATATGTGGGCCAGCATTTCTGCCACCTCATCTGCGAAGATACAGACGATTCCGGTGGGACTGTTGTATTTCCGTGGGGAATATGGGATTGAATGGGGTCCCTTTGCGGCAGCAATCACTATCATTATAGTGCCTCTGATTGTGGTGTTTATCTATTTCCAGAAATATTTTGTACAAGGAATTACATCCGGCGCGGTAAAAGGCTGAGTGAAAACCTGTTGCTGCCCGGGGTGGCAAAGAAAGGAGTCAAGTATGTATCTTGCAGGAAGAAGCCATATTATACAGGACCGTTCCCTGATTGATACCATGAGGATGTTCCATGCTATGGGATACGGTGGTCTGGAACTGAGCCTCCAGCATGGCATGGGAAGGTGGCTGGATACTAATTATCTGGATGACTATGTGATCGATAAAGTAAATGAAGTGAGCGAAGAATTGTCCTTTCCCATCACTGCGCTGGCCGCCCACCAGAACTATGTGTGGGATGACTATACATATGAGATAGAGAAGAAGCTTTTAAAAAAGGCGGGCAGATATCATCCGGTATCTAATACGGTAATACTATCCACTTTCATGGAATTCAGCCAGAGAGAGCTGCACGAAAAAGAGGTATACCAGCAACTGTACGAAAGAACCGCAGAGCTGTGTAAGATTGCGGAGGATGTGGGAATCAACCTTGCCATAGAGATTGAACCAAATCAGCTGGTACATTCCCTGAGCTGTTTTCTGGAACTGGCGGAACGGGTGCAGAGTCCTGCGCTGAAGATTAATTTTGATGTGGGCCATTTCTATTTGTCGGAAAGAGATCTGTTTGCCTCCATGGAGAAAGCAAAGGATTTCATTTGCTATTCCCACATTGATAATATGTGCATGGGGGAGCATTGCCATAAGCTGCCCTGGGAAGGGGAGATTGATCTTCTGGCGGTATACCGGAAACTGAAGTCCCTGGGATATGATGGACCTGTCTCGCTGGACATCTATATTCAGGATTATGCCAGCGTGGCTCCGGCATGTCTGAAATATGTAAATGAGAATGTGTTTAATCTTCTTTAAAATATAGGAAACAAGAGGTGACTTACTAAAATTAAGACGGAGCGCCGCCCTGTGGCGGCAGAATGAGAGGAAGCATGAAAAAAGTATCAAAACCTTATAAATTCCAGGAATTTAAAACCCCCGCTGATTTTGCAGCTGCTATGGCGGCAGACGGGATGGAATTTCCGGTATCGGAGGATCCGGGTGTGCTGTTTACGCCAATTGTAATCGGGAATAAGGTGATTCCCAACCGGATCTGTTCTCAGCCCTGTGAGGGCTTCGATGGGGAGCCGGATGGGAATCCTTCCGATCTGGATTTTCGCAGATATCGGAGGATTGCAGGCGGTGGAGCAGGGCTTCTGTGGTGGGAGTCTATCGCTATCTCGGAAGATGGCAGATGCAATCCTCTGCAGATGGTTATCAGGCCTTCGACGGTGAGAAAGCTGAAGATGATGCTGGAGGAGGCAAATGCCGAGGCAGTGAAGAATTTTGGCCGTAAACCCTATAACGTGCTTCAGTTGACCCATTCAGGCAGACGCAGCAACAATAAGAATTGGGAGTCCACTCCCCTTGCGGTGTGTGCCAATCCTTACATGGATTCTCACACCAGCATCGATGGGAGTAAAGGAGAAATCACGATAGCGACGGATGATAAGATTCAGGAGATTGTGCGGGGGTTTGTTGATGGTGCGATTCTGGCGGCCCAGGTGGGTTTTGATGGAGTGGATATCAAGATCTGCCATGAGTATATCCTGCGTGAACTACTCTCCGCTTTTACTCGTCCCGGAAAATATGGCGGCAGTTTTGAGAATCGGACCAGAGCTGTCTTTGAAATTATAGACGGTATCCATGAGCAGCTGGGGGATTCCATGGATATCTGCGTCAGATTAAATGCCTATGACTGTGTGCCCTATCCCTACGGCTGGGGTATGAAGATGGAAGATGGAGTCATGGAGCCGGATCTTACCGAGCCCATACGGCTGTGCCGGATGTTGGTAGAAAGAGGGGTGCGCATCATCGATATCACAACTATGATGCCGCGGTATCAGCCTTTCGGGAGAGGCTTGATGGCGGAGCATGAGGAAGGGCCGGAGGCGGATATCAACCCCTATAGGGGTGTGTATGAGCTGATGAAAGCCACCAAAGAGATCAAGGAGGCGGTACCGGAAGCGTTTTTTGTGAGTACAGGCATGACCTGGCTGGAGCAATTCGGCGGGCATGTGAGCGCAGGTGCCATCCGGGACGGATGGTTTGATATAGGCGGCTTTGGCAGGCAGTTTATGGCATATCCTGATTTCCCGAAGGATTTGGAGAGGGAAGGAACCATGCACAGAGAAAAATGCTGCATGCTCTGTGATAAATGCTACGACCTGATTCAGAAAGGGCATTGCCAGACAGGGTGCGTCATGCGTGATCAGGAGATTTATCTGCCTTTACTGCGGGAAAAGGTGCTGAAGAAAGGATGATAAGCCGCTTAAAGCGGCAGAATGAGAGGGAAGATGAGCAAGACAGAACGTGGATATGAGATTGCAAAGGAAATGTATGCACAGATAGGCGTTGATACGGATTTGGCTATGGAAGAGCTGGACAAAATCCCGGTGAGCATGCACTGCTGGCAGATTGACGACTTGAGTGGGTTCGAGAACCCGGACAAGGGACTGACCGGTGGAATACAGGCCACGGGAAATGACCCCAGCAGGGCCAGGAATAAGAAGGAATTTTACACGAATCTGGAAAAGGCTCTGTCTATGGTGCCGGGGAAAAAGAAGGTCGCCCTGCATGCCATTTATCTGGACGATCCGCTGGGAATCATAGATCGGAATCAGATAGAACCTGCCCATTTTGCCTCCTGGGTGGGCTGGGCGAAGGAGCATAAGGTGGGATTGGATTTTAATCCGACCTATTTCAGCCATAAAATGGCGGATATGGATTTTACCCTTTCCAGCTACGATCCCCACAGTCGGGATTTCTGGATTGAACACGGAAAGAGATGCAGACAGGTCAGCGCCTATATCGGAGAGCAGCTGGGAGAAACCTGCATCGACAATCACTGGATCCCG
>CAQUWW010000127.1 GCA_948896875.1 uncultured Acetatifactor sp.
CGCCTTTCCTGTAAAACATGCAGAGAAACAGGCAGAGGAGGCCGGTGGCTCTTTCGCAAGTGTCCGCATGGACACTTTGCGCACACAAGGGGTGCCCTTAGCAGAGGTAAAATCCAGCCTTTACGGAGACTTAAGCGCGGTACTTTCGCGCTTTAGTCGCAGTTAAGGATTAGTTTACCGGCGCGTTACCCCGCCGAGGAAAGAACCACCGGCCTTCTCTGCCGTCCCCTTTGCTTTAGGGGAACGCCCCCTGTTAGTCATTGCAGTAATCCTGGTCTTTGACAGAAGCCCCCTGTTGGCCATTATAGTAGCCTTGACTTAGTCCTCAGGACCTTGAAGGTCCTTGCATAAGGCACAGGCCCATATGAACTAAACGCGAATTCCCCCCGCGTTCAGCCACCTCCCCATCTCCGCGATCAGCAGCGGAACCTCCAGCGGTTTCTTCAAATGTCCGTTCATTCCAGCCTCCCGGCTGGCCGCCACATCCTCCGCAAACGCATTGGCAGACAGTGCAATAATAGGAACGGACAGCGCATCCGCCCGGGGAAGTTTCCGAATGGCACGGGTTGCCTCATACCCATTCATCACCGGCATCTGGATATCCATAAAGATCATGCTGAAATACCCTTCCGTCATACTCTCAAAGCGCCGAAGCCCTTCCATACCATCTGACGCGCATTCCACGGCAGCTCCGGTAGCACCAATGATTTCCATGGCAATCTCCTGATTGATCATATTATCTTCCACTACCAGGATCCTGTGTCCCCGGAAAAGTTCATCCTCAGAAACGCTCTCTGTTTCCGCCGGATACTCTGCCCCCGTCTCCTCCGGGTACTGCTGCTTCAAAAGCAACGTCACCGTAACACGGGTTCCTTTTCCCGGCGCGCTCTCCACGCTGATGCCGCCTCCCATCATGCGCACAATATTCTGGGCGATGGTCATTCCAAGTCCGGTACCCCCATTTTCTTTGATGCGGGAATCCTCCGCCTGACTGAACGGCTCAAAAATATGCGGAATAAATGCTTCCTCCATGCCGATGCCATCGTCCTGGAAGATAAAGTCATAAGAACAACAGCCATATTTCGTGGCATCCCGTTGAACGGCAGAAATCTCCAGCTTTCCGCCTTCCGACGTATATTTTACGGAGTTGGCCAGAATATTCAGAAATACCTGCCGGAGCCTTCCCTGATCTCCAATCACATTTTCATGGGTTATCTGAGCCGGATTCCATATCAGATGCAGCCCCTTTTCCTTCATATCCGGAAGTACTGCATCCACCACATTATCCATCAAATCCGAAATCCTGAATTCCTCCGCTACCAGGTCCACATTACCGGACTCGATTTCACTCAGATCAAGGACTTCATTGACCAGAGAAAGCAGATTATTGCTGGAAGTGATAATTTTACCCAGACAATCTCTGACCCGTCCATTGTCATCCATGTGGTCAAAAGCTATTTGTGTCATTCCGATAATTTCGTTCATGGGAGTGCGGATATTGTGGCTCATGCGGGAAAGGAATTCACTTTTGGAAGCGCTGGCCTGATTGGCGGCCTGACATGCGGCCTGAATCGCTCTCTGCTCCCGCATCTCCTTTCGTTTGCTCTCCGTCACATCCTGTGCCACATAGACGATCCCTTTCGCCCTGCCGTTTTTGTCGGCCTGAGTCATTACGGCTGTGGCACGTATCCAGCCATAGTCCTCCGGATCTATATTCTCCCTCTCCGGCTGCTTACGATATGCAAAAGTCACAAAGGGCTGTTCCGGCCGCAGCACCTGACACAAATTCCGGGTACTCATAGTATAAAGATAATCCGCCCTGTCCTCCGGATGGACAAAATTCTCCGCATAAATGCGAAGCGCCGTCATATAATCCGTTCCATTTCCCAGAAGCTTCTCCACTTCCCCGCGCTGTGTCACACTGCGGAACTGTCCCTGTTCCAAATCCCCGTAATAAGTGGCAAAAAACATACTGCTGAGACTGCCGATGATGTTTGCCTGTTCCTGCGCCTTTTTGATTCTTTTCTCTTCCTGAAGCTTTTCCCTTGTGATGTCCCGGCCCAGAACATTGACCAATACCTGTTCGCCTCTGCGTATGTAGGTAACGTGCTGCTCCAGCCATTGTGTTTCAGGCTTATTCAGACGATATTGACACAATTCTTCCGAGTAGTCCCGGGTATTATCAGCCTGTTCCTGCATATGAACCGGATTCATAACCTTTCGAAATACATCCGCATCCTCAGGATATACAGAGTATTCCAGCGCCTTTTGATAGAAAGTTGTATATTTTCCGGTTCCACTGTTCAGAGGTTTCGCGTTTTCATTCAGCCAGAATCGTTCACACTGATCCGTGTCCAGATGAATCGTGGTCATCACGCCGAACCTGGATTTCAATATGGCCGCCATCTGCATATCCCTCTGGGAAAGCGTCTGTTCCTGCCGCACACGCTTATCCACATCCTGAAGCGCCAATACCGTATGTCCCTTTGTTCCCTGGTCTCTGCTAAAATAAGCAATAACCGCAACATAACGATACCCGTCTCCGCTTCTCCACTGGCAGAGCATATCCGTTTTCTGCATGCCAAGAGCCCTGGCGCTGCGCAGGCCCTCCAGGGAAAATTCCCGTGTAAATTTATCATAATTGTCAGGATGAATCTGACGGATCAGTCTGGAATGCATGACCACATCCCACATCAACGTCTGAGATGCCCATCCCTCCTGGGTCTGGCCGTCTTCCCGGATCAGAGTCACTTTTCCATCGTCTAAATCAATGACATATACGCCAAAATTCTGTTCTCCCAGCGTACGTGTCACTTCCTGCAGGCGGACGCTGGCCTCATCCAGCTCCAGACTTTCCTTCATCAGTTCCTGCACATCTTTTATATAAATGAGCACAATCTGTTCCTGATCCGTATACTCCGAATCCGGAACCACTTCCATCAGATTCCAGCGAAATCCATTGGGAGAACTGCGTCGGTAGCTGCAGGTCAGCGACTTTCGTCCCGTACACAGCTCACTTTTCAAATATTCCGGATGCGTAAAGCTCAGGAAACGGTCCATATCATCCTGGTGGATAATGCCGACTTTCATGAACTGTCGAAGCCATCCGGAAAAGGAATCCACATCTCTGTCTGCCGCCCAGTCATCTGCACCGGACTTCACAATCTCATAGCTGTCCCGGCTCAGATTAACACGCAGTATTTTCCTGTAAATCTGGCTGACCTCGTCCAGATGAGGTGTTATCGTAATCACAAAGGCGGGAATCTCATCCTCCCAGAGAATCCGTTTTGCCGATAGATCCACGGCTCTGCCAACGGGAAATTCACAGCTGACAGACCGGCTTTCCTCTTTACCGTCGATTCTGAAAAGCGGACAATGGGCGCAGAAATGCATGCCCAATTTATGGCATATCATTCCCTTGCCCACATTCGGCACCATTTCCTGTATCCGGCTGTTAAAATACAAAATTTCATGAGTATCCGCTCTGACAACGTAAATTCCCACTGCAGGTATGGAATCCAAAATTTTCTCGTAATCTCTACTATCCATGAGAATCTCCCCTATTCTGATGGCTGAGTCAAGCTGATTTTAATTCTATACTGCTTAACAGTTAAAATTTCCGAGTGACCTGACTACATAACGCCAGCCATATACGTTTAGCCAGTGCAGTACGATAAATTCTGACGTTATGTAGTATAGCATGGAACCAGCCGGGAGTCAAACAATAGAGAACAGATTCCTTTACATCACCAGCTTCATCGCCGCTTCCCAGCGATTTCGTTTCTCAGCCCGTTCTTCCGCGGACATGGAAGGTTCAAATTTCCGATATTTCATTTTGGCAAACAATTCCTTCTTCTGATAAAGTCCTGCTGTGATTCCAGCCAGATACGCCGCGCCCATAGCCGAAAGCTCTTCTCTCTCCGCCACATAGACCGTCAAATCTGCCAGAGAGCTCTGAAACTGCATCAGATACGCATTCCGGGCCGGACCGCCGTCCACCCGAAGTTCCCGTATTTTCTCCCCGCTGTCCTGCTCCATGGCCCTCAGCACATCTGCAATCTGGTATCCGATGCTGTCCAATGCCGCTTTTACCACTTCCGCCCGCCCGGTGGTACGGCTCATTCCCCACAGAAAAGCCTTCGCATCCTTTTTCCAGTAGGGTGCGGACAGCCCGGTAAACGCAGGAACCAGAATACTGGTATCCGCCGGGTTGGCCTGATAAGCCAGGGCTTGTGTCTCTTCCGCAGAGCTGATCAGGTTCATGTCTTCCTGCAGCCAGGTTACCACCGCGCCGGTATAGTTAATGTTTCCCTCCAGCACATAATTGACTTTGCCGTCTATCCCCCAGGCCAGAGAGGTTGCAAGCCCGGCTTTGCTCTGGACATAGTTCTCTCCGATATTCATCATAATGGAAGAACCGGTGCCGTAGGTGGTTTTCACCATCCCTTTCTCATGGCAGCCCTGACCGAACAATGCGCCGTGAGAATCTCCCAGCACCGCAAGAATCGGAATCTCATGGTCCAGAAATCCCTCCAGATTCGTATAGCCAAAGCAGCTGTTGCTGTCGCATATCTGCGGCAGGCTTTGTTCCGAAATGCCGAACCACCGGCACAGTTCCTCATCCCATTGCAGGGTATGCAGGTTCATCAGCTGGGTGCGGGACGCGTTAGAGTAATCTGTCTTATACGCCCGGCCCTCTGTCAGCCTGTAGAGCAGCCAACTGTCCACAGTGCCGAAATGCAAGTCCGGCTGCACCTCTGTATGTTCCGCCAGCCAGGTCATTTTGCAGGCAGGAAAATAAGGGGACAACGGCATGCCGGTTTTCTCATAAATTGCATCCGCCCTGTCCGCCATCCGTTCCGCGATATCAGAGGCTCTGCTGCACTGCCAGACCACGGCGTCCGCAAGGGCTTTCCCCTCTTTGTTCCAGAGGACGGTGGTCTCCCGCTGGTTGCTGATCCCCATGGCGATCATATCCGCTTTTGAGACCCCTGCCTTTTTTACCACATCTCTCACCGCCTGCAAAGTATTCCGGTAGATTTCTTCCGGATCATGGGATACCCAGCCCCGGGCATTTATAATCTGTCTGTGAGGCACATCGGCCCGCTTTACCGGATTGCCTTCCGCGTCAAAGAGGATTGCCTTGGTTCCCTGTGTGCTCTGGTCAATTCCCAGTATATATTTCATATGGCCTCCTTTTCCTTTCCGACGTTCAGGTCAGAATCCTGCAAACCGATTCCATGATTCCTTTCCCGTCCAGTCCATAGTGAGCGAAAATCTCCCGATTGGTTCCGGCAATCATATGGCTGTCAGGCAGAGACAGATTTATTATTTTCTTCGGATCCTTCTCACTGATTGCCTGCGCAGCCAGGCTGCCAAGTCCTCCGTAAGGGGAATGCTCCTCCACTGTCACTACCAGTTTTGTCTTTGCAGCCTCCCGCAGCAGAGTCTCTTTATCCAGAGGCTTGACACAGTACATATCAAGCAGACCTGCGTGAATCCCCTTCTGTGCCAGAAGCTCCACCGCTTCCAGGCATTCTGCCACCATCTCCCCGCAGGCCACCAGAAGCACATCCTCTCCCTGAGACAGCACATTGGCCCTGTCCAGCTGGAAATTCATGTTTTCCCCATAGATATCCTTGCTGGCCGTACGGCTGACCCGGACATAAGCCGGTCTGGTATCCTGCAGAAGCGCCTGTATCAGTTCCGCCGTCTGAAAACGATCGCTGGGCAGATATACCCTCATATCCGGAAGCGAAGCAAACGCCGCAATATCCTGGCAGGAATGATGGGTCATGCCCAATGCGCCGTAGCTGACGCCTCCGCTGATGCCGATCAGCGTCACATTGGAGCAGGAGTAGGCCACATCCACCTTTACCTGCTCATAGCTTCTGGTAGACAGAAAGCAGGCTGGGGAAGCTGCAAATACCTTTTTCCCACAGGAAGCCAGGCCGGCGGATACCGTTACCAGATTCTGTTCCGCAATGCCCATCTCTATAAACTGCTCCGGATAGGCATCCGCAAAAGCTGTGAGGGAAGCCGATCCCCTGGAATCCGAACACACTACCGTAATATTTTTATCTGTCTGCGCTGCATTCATCAGTGTATCGCAGATTACCTGACGGTTTGTTATCTTATTTTCCATGTCATGCCTCCTTCCCGCATCGTGCCTGCTTTTCTCCGCATGCCTCCGCCTGGTTTTTAAAGTCGGAGAGTTCGGCTCTGCGGGCCTCCAGCTCCATCACAGCCTGTTCATATTGCTCCTTTTTCATGACGCCGTGATGCCAGCTTTTGTTGTCCTCCATAAAGGAAACTCCTTTTCCCTTTACCGTATGGGCGATCACTGCCGTAGGTTTTCCGGTATAAGTCGCCGCCTGCTCATAGGCTGCCAGAAGCTGCCCGCAGTCGTTGCCATCCTCCACAGATATCACATTCCACCCAAAGGCCCGGAATTTCTCCGCCATGTCGTCGCTGCACATCACCTCTTTGGTAGTGCCGCTGATCTGCAGTCGATTCAGGTCCACCGTAGCGCAGAGATTATCCAGCTTGTAGTGTCCTGCCGCCATCATGGCCTCGTAGTTGGATCCCTCCGCCATCTCTCCGTCGCCCAGCACCACATAGGTGCGGTATGTTCTATGATCCATTTTCGCCGCAAGAGCCGTCCCCACTCCCAGTGCAAGGCCATGTCCCAGAGAGCCGGAATTCATCTCAATCCCCGGCACGTCTGTATTGGGATGACCTATGTACCTGGAACCGAAAGCGCTGAAGGTCTGAATGGCCTCCTGCTTGTCAAAAAACCCTTTCTCGCCCAGCACCATGTACAGCGCATCCACGCAATGTCCCTTGCTCAGGAAAAAGCGGTCCCTGTCCGGAGAAGTCCAGTTCTCCGGTGATACATTCATTACTTTAAAATATAATACCGTCAATATGTCAATGACGCTCAAGTCTCCTCCCACATGGCCTGCTTCGGAGCGGTATACCTCTTCGATAATATCCCGCCTTAAGCCATATGCCCTCTCTTCCAAATTCATCATCTTTGTCTCATTCCTTTCCCTCCGCTGTGTCCCGGTTCTCTCCTGCTTTCACAGAAAGCCTTCCATTTGAAACGGCGTACTTTTGTCAAGGCTTATAACCACATACGCGTCCTTTCACCTCATCCTCGTTATCATCATACAGATCCGCCTGAATTCCCAGGTATTTGCATGCTTCATACAATACGGGCACCACATCCTTATGAATACCCACGCAATGATGGATATAGGGTCCCTCCACCACTTTCGCTTCCAGCTTCTTCAGATTCTTTACCTCTACCCACACATAGGTGCCTTTGGTATAGGGACCGTCCACACCTTTGGCATTGCCCAAAAGCAGGGAATATTCTCCGTTGTCCCCGTCAAAACGGCACAGGGTCATATCGCCATGCTTCGCTTCCGCTTCCACAGCGCCTGGATGGGAAAATGCCAGCGGATAGCCGATGGTCGGTTTGCAGGAAGCCACCGACAAAGGCCAGGGCCCGCAATGCTGCAATAATTCTCCGTTTTCATTGTCCGGATGGCGCACTGTCCAGTCTGCGAAGAAGGTTCTGGCCTCATCCATACCCGCAGCCTCTGCCATAACCGCGGTAATGGCGCCGTGAATATCGGTCTCGCAGACCACCGGCAGGCCTTCCTCGTTCAACAGGCTGTTGGCGGCACAGGGCATAATGCCAATCTCTCCCTGCAGCGCATTCCAGCATTGGATTGCAATGGCATTGCAGCCATATTTTTCCGCCAGATTTTTCATTGCCACCTTTAACGCCGCCACATTTTCCAGCTCTTCATCCTTGATTGCAATCTTAAAGTTCTCTCTGCAATACCGGATTGTCTCTTCCACTTTGTTTTTCTCTTCCTTCACTCGTCTCATCTCTTCTGTCAATTCCGGCATCGGCACAGGCGCAAGCTGAATATGGAACCGCTCCAGCAGCTCTCCCTCGTTGCACATGGTGGACCAGAAGTCAAAAGGCCTGGGACCGATCTGCAGAATCCTTGTGCGGCGGAATGTCTTCACCACATTGCATACGGCCAGAAAATTCCGGATTCCGTTTTCAAATTCCGCATCCTCCAGACGGCAGTTGCACAGATAGGTGAAAGGAATCCGGAATCTTCTCAGGACCTTTCCTGTGGCGAACAGACCACACTGACTGTCCCTCAGTCGAATTCCATTTTCATCCGGCCGCTCATCTCTGGGACCCCAGAGCAGCACCGGTACATTCAGTTCCTTTGCCAGCCTTGCCACCTCGTACTCCGTTCCAAAATTCCCATGAGGGAAAAACAGGCCGTCCACTCCGGCCGCTCTGAATTTCTCTCCGATGCGGATTCTGTCTCCGTCATCGTGAAGCAGACCATCCTCCGCAATGTCGTCAATATCTACAAACTCCACTCCCAGCTCTTTCAGTCGTTCTCTTGTCAGATTTGCATACTTTACCGCATCCGGTGCGGAAAAAATACTTCTTCTCGTAGGTGCGTATCCCAATACTACTTTTGCCATATCATACCTCCTCGTATAATAAGTTTGTAAGCAAGAAATATCGCTTATGAACTTATTCTTTT
>CAQUWW010000128.1 GCA_948896875.1 uncultured Acetatifactor sp.
CGGACAATGACGCTGCCGGAGGTAGGCGTATCCAGCCCGCCCATCATGTTAAGCAAGGTGGATTTACCGCTGCCGGAGGTTCCGACGATCGCCACAAACTCCCCCTGTTCCACAGAGAGGTTGACTCCATCCAGGGCGCGGGTAATATTCGGCTCACTGCCATAATACTTTTTCAGATTGATTGTCTGTAATACATTCATAAATTAAATGCTCCTTTCAAGGATTTCTGCCTGTCAACAAAGAACTTCGTTCTTAGATCTTCGTTCTTAGAACTTCATTCTTCGGACATTATAAAATCCAAATGTTACAGAAATGTCCGAAGCGGCATAAAAAAGAATGCTTCGCATTCTTGCGAGATTTGCTTCGCAAACTCGTGATTCCATGTCCGGCTGCCACGTGTTATCTTGTAGAGAGCATAATGGAAAATTCCGAACCCTTGCCCGGCTCCGAAACCATTTTGATATGGCCTCCCTGTCTTGTTACGATTTCGCGTGTCAGATACAGGCCAATGCATGATTTGGTTGACCAGCTGTAAGACCTATGCCTTAACGGTGTTTATAAGAAATAGTATATTTTTGGGAAAAACTTTACGAAGGAACGAAAACTTAAGGAAACATGGGCATCGCAGGGAAAAAAGAACAGTAAAAAACCCCGGCAATTCGGGGTTCTTCAGAGGCGCAGACCGGATTTGAACCGGTGAATCAGGGTGTTGCAGACCCACGCCTTACCGCTTGGCTACTGCGCCTTATTCATCATTTAGTTCTCAAATGACTCCAACGGGAATCGAACCCGTGTTACCGCCGTGAAAGGGCGATGTCTTAACCGCTTGACCATGGAGCCGCGTCGTTTTCCGCCTTCCCGGCTTGTTCTTACTGATACACAATTACCATCTAATTGATAACCTAACGAATGATATGTTACCATAATTTATCACATTTGGCAAGAGGAAATTTCATATTTCTTCTGCTTTTTATATATTTTTAAATAGACATGTCATGTTGAAAGGTGTGAAAAAACTCATATTTTGACACATTTTGAAATGTTCGGAATAGATTATAGAAACAGATACCTGAAAGCATTTTATATCGCCTCAGGACAAGAGTTTATTGCAGACACCACAGTGCAAAAAACTTTACCAGGAGGAAAGCATATGGAAAATCATTTGATGTGGGATAAACAATATAATGTAGGAATAGCTATCATAGACAAAGAACATAAAAAGCTCTTCAGCATTCTCAATAAGCTATTTAACTTTGGGCACAGAGAGGAAAAAAGTCGTTTTGCCTGCCAGGAAGCGATTAAGTACTTTAAAGATCATGCTATCCAGCACTTTGCAGACGAAGAGACCTATATGGCCTCTATTAATTATCCGGGACTTGAAACACATAAACGTATTCACAAGGATTTCCGTGAGCGGATGCTCCCTGCCCTTGAAAGCGAGCTGGAACTGACCGATTTTTCCGAAATCTCTATTCAACACTTTCTTGGCACATGCGCAGGATGGCTAATTGGCCATACATTGATTGAAGATCATATGATTGTAAACGGCGAGCCTATAAAGCATTGGGAAAATCTGTTGCCGGAAGAAGAACAGACCGTGATGGGACAGACAATTGCCAGTCTGCTGCACAGCATGTTCCGGTTGAACTCTCAGTTAATCAGCGGCTGCTATGCCGGAGAAAAGTTCGGAAATGGAATATATTGCCATCTGATCTATACAGGCAAAGACAATAAAAGATGTGAATTTTTTCTCCTCTTTGAAAAACAATTAATAGGTAGTACAGTTGGCAATATTATAAACACAAAATCAGAAACTGAAGACAGGATGCTGTCCACTGTGGCAAAATATGCGGCAAAACAGCTCATAGAACGGATGAAGCAGCAATTTTCTTCACTGAGAGAATTTAAAATGACAGAAGAACATCTGCTGACATATGAACAGTTTTACAAAATATATGAGAGGCAGAGTCCCCAATTCAGCCTTCTTTTTGACACTGGCAGAGGATACTTTGCATATTGTATGACTTCCTCTGAAATATCCCGGAGCAAAGAAGACCTTTCAACTATAGCTGAGAATACCGTAGCTGAGATCGAGGATCGTATACGTCCCGAAAATACTGTCAGCGAAAAAAAGAAAATACTGGTAGTAGATGACTCTGATTTTATGCGAAAATCAATGCAGGCTTTGTTGGGCAGAGACTACGAGGTACTGACAGCGACTTCGGGCATGTCCGCCATCAAAAGTATTACTCTCGTCCGGCCGGATCTGGTATTGTTGGATTATGAGATGCCTGTCTGCAACGGAATGCAGGTGTTGGAAATGCTTCGTTCCGAAAAGGATTTTACGGATATCCCCATATTTTTTCTAACCTGCAGAGTGGACAGGGAAAGCGTTCAAAAAGTAATCTCACTCAAACCCGATGGGTATTTATCCAAATCCCTCCCTTCGGAATCCGTAAAAAAAGAGATTGATCATTTCTTCGAAAAAAATAGCTCTGTTCAGTAATCGAGGCGACTATTACCAAAGAGGAATTTTCTTGTGGCCATGTCCCTTGTCCGTCATCAGGGACGTGGAACCCGGCCCGCAGCGGAACATAATGCCGATGAGGCACTCAAAAAAGATTGAGGAACCATTTACACCTCCATCAACATCCGGACTTCCGCGGTAAGCTTCTTTTCCTGATCATAGACCAGCAGCTCCTGATTGTAGGTAAAATAAGAGTCGCATCCCCACTGATTGATAAACAGCAGACTGTCCGTTCCCGCCGTCAGCTCTGTCAGAAAGAATACCATCTCCTGGCCATTCCCCCAAATCTCCCTGATAAAGGCAAATGCGGCTTCCAGCATATCCTGCTGCACCCTGACCTGCTTTTCGTGCAATTTGACCTCCCGGTCAAATTGCTTTTTCACGGATTCGAAATCCTTTTGCCGGTCGCCCGTTTTCACCTTTTCCTGATATTCCTTCAGCAGGTGGATGGCCATGAGATATTCTTCCTTCTCCCTGTCAGTCACGCTGCTGGCCGCCATCCTTTCCTGCAGCAGTCTCTCAAGTCCGCCGGCCTGTGCCTCCAGCCATACCGGAATCGGAATCTGATCCTCTTTCAGTGATTTCTTAATGCAACGCAGCTCCTTGACAACCATTTGCAGACTATGTTCCCGGCTGACAGTCATCCTGAATCCCTCATTCAATTTCTCAAGCAGCAATCCCAGCAGGGAAAGACGTTCGTCCATTCCGGCTTTCCGCGATCTCCCGGCTATATCTTCACTATACTTCCCCGATAAAATATCCGGTATCTGATAATCCGACTTATACTTACGGTATAGATCATAGTAAATTTCAAATTTCCTTGCAATATCCGTATCCGTAATATACTGTCCGATCAGCCTTCTGTCTATCGCAAACCCTTTCTTCTCATAAAGCTGCATGGCCGCTGACAGGTCCTCCCAGCCTCTGGCTGTCACATACTGTATTCCGTCCACTGTGGATCGTATAGAATAGAACCATTGCTGGTTAATCTCCAGAAATGTAATCACCGCCGCATGGATTCCCTGCCCGTAAGCATACTGCTTCCAGACCGGGAAGTCCTCGGTGATATCAATCCGTTTCAAACGGTCTAAAGTAGCCACATCGAATTCCCTGACCGACTTGTTATACTGGGGCGGATTACCGGCTGTCACCACTACCCATCCCTCCGGAACAGATTGATTTCCGAATATCTTATACTGTAAAAACAGCAGCATAGCCGGCGCCAACGTCTCCGAGACACAGTTGATCTCATCCAGGAACAGGATTCCCTCCCTTTTCCCGGAATCCTGCATCACATGATAGATTGCAGCAATAATTTCGCTCATAGTGTATTCCGATACCACTGCATGCTTCCCGTCAAACTCTCTCTCCTCAATGACCGGCAGTCCCAGCGCGCTCTGACGTGTGTGATGTGTCATGGAATAGGACACCAGCGCTATGTTCAGCTCCGAGGCAATCTGCTGCATAATTGCCGTCTTCCCAATTCCCGGGGCGCCTACCATGAAAATAGGCCGCTGTCTGGATACCGGAATAGCATACTCTCCAAATTCATTTTTCGCCAAATAAATTTCCACCGACTTCCTGATCTCTTCCTTCGCTTCTTTAATGTTCATCTCTTCCTCTCCAATCCGTTCCAAAGACCCTGTTTTTTATAGACTCACTCTCCTGCAAAGATACTCCCCACAAAGGTACCCCTGCAAAAATACTTTTCTCACAGGCACTGACCGTCTGTTTTTTATAGTACTTCCACCGGCGACTCTGTATCCAGATAGATGCACATGGCCCAGGGAGGGACCCTGACCGCATCCTCTCTTTCCACAAAAACAAAAGCTGTTTTATAATCCGGCGGTCGTTCCGGAAATGTACCGTATCCATCCGTAAAATAGAGCATTCCGCATAGTCTTTTAAACTCTCCGCTGCCTCGAAGCTCATCCACATAGGCAAACGCCGGCCTGAAATCGGTCCCGCCGCCTCCCTTAAGCTCCATCCCCGCAATATACTCCTCCATATGCTCCGCGCATTCTATTCTCACATCGTCCTGTACTGCGGCATCACATTGAATGATGTGCAGAACAATCCGCTGCGCAAAGCATTCCATCTGGCTTAAAATATTGTAGGTCTTATTCAGAAACCGTTCCACCAAATCCCCGCTGCACGAACCGGATGTATCAATCACTATCACAAACTCCCGGATCTGCAATTCTTCTTTATACTCCAATGGCTCAATCAGCGGGATTTTCCCCAGTAAATGCAGACCATATAAATAATAAGTATAGTCAAACTCTTCCATATTGACCTTCATGCGCTCATTCATGACCGCAAATTTCCTCAGAAACTCCCCATAATCGTACCGCTCCCTGGTCAGTCTTTGTATTGTCAGAAGCATGCTGCCCGGTACCTTTCCCTGCCCTTTGGAAAAACTGCCGGCGTTTAAGGCAACCGCTTCCCCGATTTCCTTCCATTCCTCCGACAGTTGGCTCTGCTTTTTGGAATCCAGCCACCGCCTGCCCGTGTCTGTTCTGCCGCCGTTTCCCCCGACGGTATTCCCCAGTTCTGTCTCGTTGGCTTCTCTCCCGGCCGCACTCTCCTCCAACTCTGCCTCATCGGCTTCTCCTCTGCCAGTTCTCTCCTCCGACTCCACCTCATTGGCTTCTCCCACGGCCGCTCTCTCCTCCGACTCTGCCTCATCGGTTTCTCCTCCGCCGGCACTCTCCTCCGACTCTGCCTCATCGACTTCCTTCCCGGCCACGCTCTCCTCCGACTTCGCCTCATCGGCTTCCTCCCCGGCCGCTCTCTCCTCCGGCTCCGCCTTTCCCGCCTCTTCCTGCCCGCTCTTCCAGCACACATGGCTATCTCGTCGAAACAGCTCTTCCAATTCACCAAAACAATACCCATACAAGCTTTCCACTTCAGAAAATTCATTCCGTAGAAATGCGGCTATATGAAACGCCGACATGACAGGAACTTCCTGCCGGATCCGGTCCGCTATCTCAAGGCATTCCTGGGGAATCTGCTGGAAAATCCACACCACATCTATTTCGCTCAACACATCCGCCACAGCGATATCCGCCGCCAGATTCCAGTATCTCCCCTCCCATCCACATGCCTGAAACGGATGCTGGTACAGACAGTGGATCACCGTATGCAGATAATCACAGGAGACAGCCTCCGGCGACTGCAAATACCTTGTCAGCAAATATTCCCTGCCATAATACAATTTCTCCCCGTCGCTGCCGAAGAAAATCTCTTCCTTTTCTTCCGGTATCAGGCGGAAAAGTGCCTGCTCCAGAAAACGCAATTCAAAATAAATTTTCCTATAACCCTGTTTCAATACCTCCAGACATATTCTGCTCTTCTTGTCTTCATCCAAAATGATAGGAATCCCCTCCTTATATCCGAAAACTGCTGCCCTTCCTTTTCTTCCTGCTCAACGTCTCTGTAATATAGGCCGAGCACACGGTCTCTCCCCTTTCATTGCTGCATTTCAATAACTTTAGCAGAGCATTTTCGCTCAGAAAGTCCTGCTTTAAAAACAGGAGAAACTCCTTCTCCTTCCCCTCCTCCAACAGCCGGAATCCCATTTTAAGAGAAACTCTTCGCATATAATCCAGATATGTATTGTCTTCTCCTTCCCGAAAGCGCCGCAGTCCCTGCTCCGCAAATTCCAGCTTTTCCTCCGAATCTGTAATCTCCTCCAGACATTGATCATATTCCTCATAATCAATATGCTCCCCATTCCATGCGATTTCCAGATGATATGCCGCATTCTTTTTCAGACTTTCCGGAATCAGAAAATGCTCCCTCTTCTCGCTCCTCCTGTGCCGAACCACGATCCGACATCCACTCCACTTCAGATTCATAGTATTGTTCTTCATATCCGGCCAGTTTGTATTGACTGCCGCAACAATTCCTTTTGCCGTGCCCTCATACACCTCCGCCTTCTCCACATAGAACAACGCTCCTTTTCCGACTCTTTTCACACCGGGAGGCAGTATGATTTCCTTTAAACCTGCCGCCATCAGGGCATATTCTCCAATCTGTTCCAGCCCCTCTCCCAGTACAATAGAACGCAGGCCACTGTTATAAAACGCAAAGCTCCCCAGATAACTCAATTTATCCGGCAGCACGATCCTCCTCAGCTTCTGGCACTCCGCAAACACACCGGCTCCCCGGTAGGTGCCGGCATCCGGTATCTCCCTGATCCCTGAGGAAAGTCCAATATCCTCCAGATTCCTGCAGCCCGAAAAGGCGCCTGTTCCCAGCGTGACAACACTCTCCGGCATTAGAACCTTCTTCAGATACCCCTGATTTTCAAAAGCAAACTCCCCTATTTTCCGCACTCCCTCCGGAACTGCGAACACCTCCCCCTTCTTCCCGGCCGGATACCAGACCAATATCCTGCCATCCCGGGAATACACCACCCCATCCAGGGTTCTGTATTTCTTATGCCCATCCGCAACCACCACTTTCTCCAGGCTATGCCACTTTCGCAGCAATGCGATATTTATATGGGCCGTCCCGGACGTTATCGTCAGAAAGCTGCATCTCCCCCATCTCTCCAGATTCTCTATATCCCTGCCCAAAGGCAGAATAGGGGTCACCAGCTTCTTCAAACTATGACAGCCTTTAAATACTTCCGGATGAAATCTTCTCACATGCCGGGGCACAACCAGCTCCTGCATATCCTCGGGGAACTTGTACAGCATGCTTCCGATCACCACCGCTTCCTTCTGCATATCCAGCCATTTGGAGCCCCTGAATGCATCTGCAGAAATCTCCGGCTCCTTCTTCGGAAAACGGATCTCTTCGTATTGTGTTCCGAAAAAGGCATCCGCCTGGATCTTCCTGACAGATTCCGGTATCTCCATATCCCTCCCCTTACAGACAGGGCAATAAGCCAGTTCATTGTCCTTGCGGGAAATGATCAGCCGTCCGTCCGTGACATAATCCCCATTGCCGGAATCGATCTCCACCCGCTCCAGCTCCGGAAAAAGACCATTATAAATCCTGATACTTCTGATAGATGCCGGTATGTACAAAACCCTCGCTTTGTCAAAAACCCTCTTCTTTTCTCTATCTCCCGCATTGTTCCTATACCATCCATTACCGCTTCCGGCATCTTTCTCCTTCCATTCCGTAATCGGCGCATTTTTATAGGTCTCCGGCAAACAAACCAGTTCGGCGGATATCTCCTTTACGGAGACACAATACTCGTCATGTCCTCTTCTATACCAGTATTCCAGTTTCTCTACGGCAAATGTATTTCCTTTATATTGAAAGTGCTCCATTTTTCCTCCTTTTGCATTTTTATATATCCATAAGTATATATAAGTATACTAAATTTCCGGGTTGTTTTCAACCTATTTATATAATAGAATCTAAGAAATGATTCTATTATCAAAAAAATATAATAGAATCTAAGAAATGATTCTATTATCAAAAATATATAATAGAATCTAAGACAAGATTCTATTATCAAAAATATATAATAAAATATATTTATGAATATAGTCCGGAAATAGAGGAGCTAAGAAGCTAAGATGGAATTTTATGATTATGAAGTAATTGGAAAAGAATTAAAGCGTTTGCGAACAGAACATGCTTATACACAGGAGCAGATGGCAGATCAGCTTGGCTGCACTGTCTCCTTCGTCAGTAATGTGGAAAATAACCGGGCCAAATTGAGCCTCCGCGTCCTCACATATTACGCAAAACTTTTTCACGTATCTGTGGATTCCATTCTGAATGCGGGGCTGATAGATGCGAAGCCTCAGAATGCATCCGCCCTCCGGGATGCCGAAGCGCTTGATGTCCTGCACCAGTTTTCACCTGCAGACCAGGAAAGAATCATAAAGACCTTACGATATATCAGGGAAATTTGATATACTGGAGGCAGATTGATGAATGACGCCCCTCTTGAAGCTGAATTTTTAAACTAAAAAACCCGCAAACACTGATGTTTACGGGCTTCTTTGAGTGCCATCTCTTTGGCACTTTACTCCCCGAGTAGGGCTCGAACCTACAACAACTCGGTTAACAGCCGAGTGCTCTA
>CAQUWW010000129.1 GCA_948896875.1 uncultured Acetatifactor sp.
CATAACGTCAAGTCCGGTTGAAAGGTTATATGCTTTCACGGTGACGGAGCCGGTGCTGGCACAGTTGGAGGCTGTTGCAGCCCGCTATATGAAGCAATTTGTGGGACATAAGTTTAAAAGTCTGGAAGTTCTGCAAACTCTGTGTTGAAAAAAAGAAATCTTTCTGATACAATGACTAAAGAATTTCAGAGAGTTGGGGCGGATTATGAGAAGAGTTGGAACATTTATCGGGATGGTTGGTCTGTGTATTGTATTTCTGGCCGGATGTGGGGAAGCGAAGCTGCCGGATGTGGTGGACAAACCGGCCATATCTGTGGACAGGGACGGAGAAGTTACAGTATGGCAGATAGGAGAGTTCGGGAAAGCGTATTATAACGTGGCGGAGCTGACTTCCATGGCGGAGCAGGAAGCCGCGGATTACAATGAGGAAAAGGGAAAGGAAGCTGCTGTAACCGTTGAAAAAGTAGAATCTTTGGAGGGCGGCAGGGTAGCGGTGGTCTACCATTTTGACAGCTGGGAGAGCTGTACGGATTACACAGAGGAGACCATTTTTTTCGGTATAGTGAAGCAGGCCGAGACAAACGGTTTTCCTACCGGTACCGGAGATGTGACCATGAAAAGCGTGAAGGACGGTTCGACGATTACGGTGTGGAATGCGGATAAAAAGATACTGATTACCGATATCAAAGCGGATATTTACTGTCCGGGCAAGGTGGAATATATCAGTGAGGGAGCGTCGGTCAATGAGGATGGAAGCATTAAGGCTTCCGAAGAGGGATGGACTTATATTCTCCTGAAATGAGGGTACTAAGCAAAAATGTTTTCTATTGTATGGGAGGCGGCGTGACAGGAAGGCGAATTGGGATGGAAACGGTGGATAATGCAGTCTGCCGTAGAATTTATTACGAAGAAAGGGTAGTTTAAAATGGAAAAGACAATGGAGAAGATAGTGGCACTGGCAAAGGCAAGAGGGTTTATTTACCCCGGGTCCGAGATTTACGGCGGTCTTGCCAATACCTGGGATTACGGCAATCTGGGTGTGGAATTGAAAAATAATGTGAAGAAGGCGTGGTGGCAGAAGTTTATTCAGGAGAGTCCCTACAATGTGGGTGTGGACTGCGCTATCCTGATGAACCCTCAGACCTGGGTGGCCAGCGGACATCTGGGCGGCTTCTCCGACCCTCTGATGGATTGTAAGGAATGCCATGAGCGCTTTCGGGCGGATAAACTGATCGAGGATTTCTGCGGGGAGCAGGGCATCGAGCTTACGGAGAGCGTGGATGCATGGACCCAGGAACAGATGAAGGAATTTGTGGAAGAACACAATATTCCATGTCCCAGCTGCGGGAAGCATAATTTTACGGATATTCGCCAGTTTAATCTGATGTTCAAGACATTCCAGGGGGTTACGGAGGACGCGAAGAGCGTGGTATATCTGCGTCCGGAGACTGCCCAGGGGATCTTTGTGAACTTTAAGAATGTACAGAGGACTTCCCGGAAGAAGATTCCTTTCGGCATCGGGCAGATCGGTAAGTCCTTCCGCAACGAGATTACGCCGGGGAACTTTACCTTCCGCACCCGGGAATTTGAGCAGATGGAGCTGGAATTTTTCTGTGAGCCTGGTACGGATCTGGAATGGTTCCAGTATTGGAGAGGGTTCTGCCGGGACTGGCTGATTGCTCTGGGAATTAAGGAGGACGAGATGCGGCTTCGGGATCACAGCCCTGAGGAGCTGTGTTTCTACAGTAAGGGCACCACAGATATTGAATTCCTGTTCCCCTTTGGCTGGGGAGAGCTCTGGGGGATTGCGGACCGTACGGATTATGATCTGACCCAGCATGCCAATACCTCCGGGGAGGATATGAGCTATTTTGACGATGAGAAGAAGGAGAAATACATACCTTATGTAATCGAACCTTCGCTGGGGGCCGACCGGGTGGTGCTGGCTTTCCTGTGTGCCGCCTATGACGAGGAAGAGCTGGAAGGCGGGGAGATGCGCACCGTCCTTCGCTTCCATCCTGCGCTGGCTCCGGTGAAGATCGGCGTGCTTCCTCTTTCGAAGAAGCTGGGCGAGGGCGCGGAGAAGGTTTATACCGAACTTTGTAAGAAATATAATTGTGAGTATGATGACAGAGGGAATATCGGTAAGAGATACCGCCGGCAGGATGAAATCGGGACTCCGTTCTGCGTCACTTATGATTTTGACTCCGAGACGGACGGTTGTGTAACGGTTCGTTTCCGGGATTCCATGGAGCAGGAGAGAGTGGAAATCAAGAAGCTGGATGCATATTTTGCGGATAAGTTTACTTTTTAGAGAATGTGTAGTGAGGGGGCGGAAGGATTCTTCCGCCCTTTTTTCAGCATCAAGTTTTCGGATAAAAAACAGCAGAAGCCGAGCAGAACCCTGATACATTTACAGCTGCTCACTTGCAGATGGAAATGTATCACAGGAGCTGGGTGCTGCCCGGCTTCTGCGGAACTATAATAGAGGAGAGTCGACATGAATCGGACAGAAGCTTTTCTGATCTTGGGAATAGAAATGACAAAAGAGGAAAAAGCCATCAAGGCCGCTTACAGAGAACGGCTGGTGAAGACCAATCCGGAGGACGATCCCCAGGGTTTTAAGCGGCCTGCAAGTATGCGAAGGAGATAGAGAAACCAGAAGAAGAAAAGCCACGGGACACCACGCCTTCCGGGCTGTGGCTGGAGAGAGCGGCGGCGATCTATGCCAACATTCGCACCAGGCGGGATGTGGAGGCCTGGAAAGCGCTGTTTGACGAGGACCTGTTTATCTCTTTGGAGGAGGAAGAAAATTGTCGTCAGAAACTGTTGGAGTTTTTGACCAATCATTTCAAACTGCCCACGGATGTCTGGAAGCTTTTTGACCAGAAGCTTTTTATTGTCCGGGATGCGAAAAGCCTGAGAGAAAAATTCCCGGCCAATTTTGTCTACTATATCGTGGGGCGATGTGAGCGGGGAGAGGATCTGGAATTTGATCAGTTTGAGGGTGCGGATGACGCCGATTATGACTTGTTTTTGGAATATTATGATCGTTGCTGGCAGGCACTCAGAGACAATCAGCTGGAAGACGCACAGAACTGCATCCGGAGTGCGGATCAGCTGGGGATCCGGCATCCGGTACTGGAGATCAGCCGTGCCAATCTGCTGCTCAGACAGGGAAAGCCCGCGGAAGGGATCGCGTTGATGGAGAAGCAGAGAGCAGCGTATCCGAAAGACGCCATGATTTGTTATAATTTTGCTGAGCTGCTCTGGCAGGCATCAGAGGAAGCGGAAGAAAGGGAATGGTCGGAATATAGAAAGAGGGCGGCAGAATTTTACCAGGAGTTGAAGGACAGCAATGATTCTCATTATATGGCAAATGTCCGCCTGACACAGTGGTATTATGAACAAAAGCGATGCAAAGAGGCCAAAAAGTGTGCGGAAAAAGTGCTGGCTGCCGGCAGTGACGACGTATTTTTGGAGCTTCTCCGAAAAGTGAATGAGGAGTTGGAACGGGAGCTGGAAGAACAGTATCGGAAAAACGGGGACTGGAAGCCGGCGCTGGAGCTTTGCTGGTGCTATCTGCAGGATGGCAAGACCACCAGGGGAATCCTGCTGGCCCTGAAGTTGGAAAAAGAGCTGCCGCCGGAGAGGAAAGCGGAATATAACGGACTGCTGGCAAAGCTTTATGTGGAACGGGCAGAGTATGAAGACTCCATTGCGATGACCAGATGCTGGGAAACTTCTCTCAGGGAAAAGATGGAGAACAGGACAGAGCCCGATGAAAACGAGGAGAAAAAGGACCGGGACAGGCTGCGGCAGGCGCGTTTGATCCGTATGCAGTGCTACCACAATCTGGGATTCAGGGATAGAGAGAACTTTTTGCTGGCGTTGGAGGAAAGTGAACATATAGTGACCGGCAGCATAAAGGATGTGGGGATTCTGCTGGAGAAGGCTCAGATCTATATGGAACTGGGAGAATATGAGAAGAGTCTGGAACTTTCGGGACAGCTGGCAGACGAATATCAGGTGTTTGCAGCGTTTGCGTCTTCCCTGGAAGCGTACAGGAGGCAGTTAAATGCTTCGGGAGTGGTGAGAGCCGCCAGTCAGTGTATTCGATATTTCCCGTCTTTTCCCAAAGCTTATGAATATATGGCAAAAGTGTATCTGGACCTGGACCGACATGACGATCTGAAAAAAGTGTTGGAAGATGCGGAAAAAAACGGTGTAAAAAGTGTGATTCTGGATGCGTATGCATATCAGATGGAGCATGGCGCCATGGAAATCAGCGAGTTGAATACCAAATTGAAAAGTTTTCGGGAGAGTTTCCTGAAGGGAGCGGAGAAAGGCAAAAAAGGATTTTATGAGAAAGGTCTGCCACTGATAACAGAATACCTGTACAATTATGCGGATGACTATATGCTGGTGGAAAGAGCTATTTTCTACAGGGCAGCCCACCATTATCAGGAGGCCAGAGAGGATTTCGAGAAGGCGCTTTTGCTGAATCCTTCCAATCCCTATGCGTTGAATGGACTGAGTTTCGTTCATAAATATCTGGGAGAATATGAAAAGGCACTTTTCTTTATCAAAAAGGCAGTTTTATACATGGATAAGGAGATGTCGCCTGTCATATATACGGATATGGGTAACCTCCATTCTCTGCTGGGCGACTACGAAATGGCGTTGAAGGCATATGAGCAGTATGAAAGCCTGGCTGAGGGAAATAAGAGCAGCTGGTTCGAGGATAATCTGGCGGAGTGTAATCTGCGGACAGGGCGGATAGAAGCAGCGGCGGAAATTTATGAACACATTTATGCAAAGGATAAGTGGGTCCGCTTTGAAAAGCTGACAGGTCTCTATAATGCCTCCGGACAGGAGGAGAAGGCCCGTCGGATACTTGAGCAGTGGAAGAAAGAACTGAAGGTTGAATTTTCAGGCAATGTATGGAAGACCTTGTTTGCCGCAGGGGTTGGAAAAAAGCAGAAGAAAGGATCTTATCCTGCCTATTACAACTGTCTGGGCTGGACGGAGCTTCTGTTTGGAGACGGGACCGCCGCGTTGAAGGCCTTTGACAAAATGCTCCAAAATGGATCAGGGGCAGATTCCATGGAAGGAAAAATCTGTGATGCTGTCTTTGCCTGCATTCTCTGCGGAGATAACAAGAGAGGGAAAAAGTATGCGGGAAAACTGCAGGAATGGCTGAAAAAAGAGAAATTCAGCGGTGGAATCGGATATTACAATCGGGGGAAAGGGCATTTGCAGATAGAATTTCTGGCAGCGTATTATACGGAAGCCGACGGGGTGCTCCAGGAGATTCTGGACAGGGAGAAAAGTACGGAAATCTGCCATTTCTGCACTTGTCCCTTGTGTAAGGAGATGGAGGGAGCGCGCGTTCTGTATCTGCTGCGCACAGGACAGAGGGAGGAAGCGGAGAAAATTGTCCGTAGGAATCTGGAAATGCAGCCCTGGGATGAGTACATGCTGGCGATAAAGCATATCCTGCTCCGCTAGCAAAAATTTCCGTGGACATCTCGGGTCATCCGGTGATACAATGAAAAAAGCCTGTAGTAAGGATGATAAGAAACGAGGAATCAAATGATAGTAGGAATTGACTTAGGTACGACGAACAGTTTGGTTGCCTATTTTACGGATGAAGGACCAAAAATCATTCCCAACAGACTGGGCAGAAGGCTGACGCCTTCTGTTGTCAGTGTGGATGAGGACGGCAATGTATATGTGGGAGAGACAGCCAGAGAGCGCAAAAGTCTGTATCCGGACACTGTGGCGGAAACATTTAAGCGCAGTATGGGGACAGAGCGGGATTATGTTCTGAGTGGCAGGCATTTTAGACCGGAAGAGCTGTCCAGTCTGGTACTTCGCGCGTTGAAAGAGGACGCGGAGAGCTTTCTGGGGGAAGAGGTGACAGAAGCTGTCATCAGTGTGCCTGCTTACTTTGACGATAAGAGAAGAAAGGCTACCAAAAGAGCAGGAGAACTGGCCGGCCTGAAGGTGGAGCGTATGATTTCCGAACCTACGGCCGCGGCTGTGGCTTACGGGCTCTATGACAGGACGAAAGACACCCGTTTTCTGGTCTTTGATCTGGGGGGCGGTACTTTTGATGTGTCCATTCTGGAGCTGTATCATAATATTTTGGAAGTGCGTGCCGTCGCAGGAGATAATTATCTGGGGGGAGAGGACTTTACAGAGATTATGACCAGACTTTTCCTGCAGAAAGCAAATCTGCAGATGCAGAATCTGTCAGAGAAGGAGCAGGCCCGGCTGTTCCGGGAGGCGGAGAAAGCGAAATGTGCCATCAACGACACGGATAAAGTTACCATTCGGTTTCTGTATCGGGAAAAGACATTGGAACAGACCGTTACCTATAAGGAATATGAAGAAGCCTGCGAAGAGCTTTTGATGAAGATTCGGGAGCCGGTGAAAAAAAGTCTTTCCGACGCAGGGCTGAAACTGGGAGAGATTGACGAAGTCATTCTGATCGGCGGGGCAACCAGACTGACCATTGTACGAGATTTCCTGATTCGTCTGTTTCGGAAGTTCCCGGATACAAAAATGAATCCGGATGAGACGGTTGCGCTGGGGACAGCTGTGCAGGCGGCCATGAAGGAACGGCGGGAAGAAGTAAAAGAAGTCATTCTCACGGATGTCTGTTCCTTTACGCTGGGCACGGAAGTGGTGGTGGAATATGAGGAAGGTAAGTACGAAGACGGCAGGTTCTGCCCCATCATTGAGCGGAATACGGTGATTCCCGCCAGCCATACGGAGCGGCTCTATACCGCAAGGGATAATCAGAGTAAGGTACGTGTCAGAGTGCTTCAGGGAGAAAGCCGTTTTGCAAGGAATAATCTCTTTCTGGGAGAACTGGAGATAGAGATTCCAAAGGGACCCAAAGGCCGGGAATCTGTGGATGTGACTTATACATACGACATCAATTCTCTTCTGGAAGTGGAGGTCACTGTGGTATCCACAGGGGAAACGCAGAAAATGATCATTAAGGGCCAGGATAATGAGATGACGGAAGAGGAGATCAGGAAGAGGATGGAAGAACTGGCCTATCTGAAGGTTCAGCCTCGTGATTACGAGGAGAACAGGCTGGTGCTGCTGCGGGCAGAAAGAATGTACGAGGAATCTCTGGGTGACCGCAGGAAGAAACTTGACCGATATATCACTGCCTTTGAAGCCGCGCTGAAAGACGGTGACCATGACGGGATTGTGGACGCCCGGGATGCGCTGAATGAGGTCCTGGAAGAGGAGGACTGGGAATAGACGATACTACAGTGCCGCGGCCCGAACGAGGGAGCCGCGGCACTTTCCCTCATTTAAAGTCTGTTATAAGAAGGGGTTCTCTTTTCAAAGACACAGTAATACTGGAATCCGCATGCTTTTAACACATCTGCGGCGCGGTCAAAATACGCGGCCACATCCTTCGTGTCATGGGCGTCGGAGCCGATGGTGATGATCTCGCCGCCCAGCTCACGATACCGTTTCAGCGCATCCATGCAGGGATGGAAATCGCGCATCCCGCTTTTGATTCCGCCGGTATTCAGCTCAATTCCTCTTCCCTTGTCGATCAAAAGCTTCAGAATTTCATCCAGGATATCCCTGTATGCCTCATAAGTATACCATTCATCCTTTCCAGGAGCATATCTCGCGGCATAATCAAGGTGCCCGTATACATCAAAGTTGGAAAACTTCCGAATGTTTTCCAGGATGGATTCAAAATATTCCCGCAGAGCGCTTTCCCGGCTGCGTCCTTCGAAGAAGGGCGGATAATAGGGATCCTTTCCATGACAGATATGGGAGGAACCGATAACGAAATCAAATTCATAGGATTTGACATATACCGCGTTTCGGCGCAGGGCTTCCGGCTGCAACCCCAGTTCCACGCCAAAAAGCAGACGGATTTGGTCCGCATATTTGTCCTTCAGCCCGGCCAGATCATAGAGATAGGAATCGGTACTTAGTACACAGGCGTCTTCCGGAAGATCGGGAGAAACAGGATAATTAAAATCATTGTGCTCGGTAAAGCACATGGTATTCAGTCCCCGACTGATTCCCTGCAGGACCATTTCTTCCATAGGAGTATCGGAATCAACGGAGAAAGAAGAGTGTAAGTGGCAATCTGCTGTAATTGGCATAATGTTTCCTTTCTGTCTGAGACGACGAACTGACGCAGCAGTTTTGTGATTTCTGAGCTGACAGAAGCTGACAGCTGTCTGTTAGCGGAATTACCTGTCTTATGATATACCAAAATCTGAAAATTGAAAATACCCCAAAATTCTAAACAAACTGTAAAATTTCCGAAAATCTGGCAATTATTTTTCATTTACATCTTGAATTATCCCGCAAGATTGGGTAAAATATCCTTGCTGATAAAATTTTGACAATCCGTTGTGCCCGTAAATTGGGACAAGAATTGTCGAAACATATAAAAATATTTCAGGAGGAATCTAAAAATGGCAGTAAGAGTTGCAATCAATGGTTTTGGCCGTATTGGCCGTCTTGCATTCAGACAGATGTTTGATGCAGAAGGTTATGAAG
>CAQUWW010000130.1 GCA_948896875.1 uncultured Acetatifactor sp.
AATCAAGGGGATGTTTTGACCACTTATTTCCGAAAGTAAATTGACACTACCGATAAAAGAGGTTTATTTCTCCTCCAAAATGGACTATACTATAAGAAGAAACAGATAAACTTAATATGGATATTGCAAAAAGGAATTTGAATGGATGCCCCGGTCAGTATCCTGACCAGTCCCCCGGCATTCGGAAACGAGGTAGAAAATGAAGATACTTTTTTATGACACCAAAAACTACGACAGAGAAAGCTTTGAAGCCTGTCTGCAGAACTTTCCGGAAATTACCATCGAATACACGAAGTCCGATCTGGACCCGCGAACCGCCGCTCTGGCAGAAGGCTTTGACGCCGTGTGCGCCTTTGTCAGCTCCGATGTGGGCACACAGACCCTGGAAATCCTGCATGCCAAAGGCATCCGTCTGGTGCTGATGCGCTGTGCCGGATTTAATAATGTGGACCTGGAAACTACCGGAAAATATGGTATCCGCGTCATGCGAGTCCCCGGTTACTCGCCGGAGGCCGTGGCGGAGCATGCCATGGCCCTTGCTCTGGCCAGCAACCGCCGTCTGTACAAGGCTTACAATAAAGTGCGGGAAAATGATTTCAGCTTAAGCGGCTTGATGGGCTTCAACTTCTATCAGAAGACCGCCGGCATCATCGGCACCGGTAAAATCGGGGCCGCCATGTGCCGCATCTGCAGGGGCTTCGGCATGAAGGTTATCGCCTACGATGTGTATGAAAACCAGTCTCTGAAGGATTTCGTGGAATATGTGTCTCTGGATCAGCTGCTTTCCGACAGCGATGTCATTTCTCTCCACTGCCCGCTGATGGATTCCACTTACCACATAATCAACATCGACACCATTCGGAAAATGAAGGACGGTGTCATCCTGGTCAACACTTCCCGGGGAGCACTGGTGAAAACCGACGACCTCATCGAGGGCATCCGGATGCATAAATTCGCAGGAGTAGGGCTGGACGTGTACGAGGAAGAGACCAACAATGTGTTCGAAGACCGGTCCGATGAGATACTGGAGCACTCTACCACAGCCCGGCTTCTTTCCTTCCCCAATGTGATGATCACATCCCATCAGGGCTTCTTCACCAGAGAAGCGCTGGAGGCCATCGCCACCACTACTCTGCAGAATGCTGTGGATTTCCTGGCCGGGAAGGAAAGCCCCAACGATGTCATACCATAAAAAGACGTCTTCTCCACGCTTCCTGCGGATTATGCGGGCATGGGCAGCAGGCTCCGCACAAATTGTCATGAATAACCGCTTCCGGGGAGACATTGTTTTAACAGTGCCTCCCCGGAAAAACGCATATGCAATCACATATTTTTCATTCGATACTCTTTCGGTGTCATGCCAAAGCGGTCTTTAAACAATTTCGTGAAGTGCTGCTTTTTCTGATATCCCACTGCCTCCACCACCTCCTGCACTTTCTTGTTGGTCTGCACAAGCAGCTCTGCCGCTTTCTGCATCTTCACCTCTGTAATGTAGCCTGACAGATTTGTCCCCGCTGTCTCTTTGAAGATTTTGGAAAGGTATACGGGATGCAGATTAACCAATGCCCCCAGAGTATCCAGTGACAGATCCTTGTCATAATTTTCACTGATATAACTCTTCACATAGGAAATCATTGTGGCCTTATCCCCTGTTATGGCTTTCTGCTTGCTTTCCGTCTTACTGGCAAGGTCACGGTGCAGAATCCGGTCCAGCGTCCTCTCCAGATCTTCTTTCAGCACAGGCTTCACCAGATACTCGGATACACCGTATCGAATGGCCTGTTTCGCATACTCGAAATCATTGTATCCGGACATTATGATAACCTTTGTATCCAGTTCCAGTTCTTCTATGATGCGCGACAAATCCAGTCCTGTCACTTTGGGCATTTTGATATCCGTAATCAGCAGCTCCGGCCGGTGTCTGACAAGCAGATCTCTGGCCAGGGAGCCTCCACCCGCTGTCATCGCCTTATCGAAACCGTAGCTTCCCCAGTCTACCAGCCGCTTTACATATTCCACCATATAGTTCTCATCATCAGCAATCAATACTGTCATTTTCGGCCCTCTCCTCCGGGCATAATCTGAAAAGAAACCAGCAGACCTCCCCAAACACTCCTTTTAAACAGGAGTCCTGCCGCCTCACCATAGTAGTTTATCAGCCGCTGGTGTACATTCCAGAGTCCTACGCTCTCGTTCTCATCGCGTTCCTTTTTCCGGATATGCCGCGCCAACCGCTCCATATCCTTTTCTTCCATTCCCTCTCCGTCATCCGATATCTCGAATTGTATCACACCATCAGGCAGCGAAAAGGCCCGGATAAATATCCGTTTTGCGTTCTCTCTGCCTTCAATCCCATGTTCTACCGCATTTTCAATAATCGGCTGCAGAACCAGCGGAAGCATCTTCAATTCATGAAATTCTTCCGGAATGGTGATACTGTATACAATACTTTTCCGCATAGACATAATGGTCAGGTAAGCTTCCGCATAAGCTATCTCCTGTCCCACGGTTCCCATGACTATGGTTCTGGTGCAATACCTGTAATATTTTGACAGATGCACTGCCATCCGTGTCACCGCACCCGGGTTGTCCGCCACGGTTACGATATAAGAGAGACTGTTGTAGAGAAAATGAGGATTGATCTGGAGTTGAAGCTGTCTCAGCTCTGCCTGGCTGCGAAGCTGCTGTTCTTTCAGCGTGGTTTGAATCAAATCCCTGATCTTCTCCACCATAGTATTGAACTGTTGAAATACATAGGCAAACTCATTGTGCGGCAACGTCACCAGCCGGGCTGACAAATCTCCCTCCTCCACCTGATGCAGTTTCTCCGTAATGATCCGAAGCTGCAGAAGAATGTTCTTGTAGTAAAGGATCAGCAGCAAAAGCCCCACTGTCAGAAGCAGAAAGAGAACTCCCAGGGTAATCACTGTAACATACCGAACCGGACTCAGCATCTCCCGCATGGGATAATAGCCCACCAGCTGCAGGCCGCTCTTCGTCGTCTCGGACATTAACATCTGATACCGCTCTCTTCCCACAGACAGTTCATAGGCGCCCCCCCGGGCTTCTTCCTGAATTTCGTTCAGAATCGCCGCCTCCCTGTCATTGACAGAAAACACGCTCCTTCCGTCCGGAAGCATCAGGAAACTCCCCCCATTCTCCACATCCAGAGCCATATTTTTAATCTTATACAGGAAATCCCGCTCCATCCGTATAATCAGATAGGGCTCGTCATCCCGAAGATTCCAGCCAGTTCGATACTTCCGTGAAAAGTAGATCTCTCTGTCATATTCAAACCACGCATTGTCCTCCGCCTGCTCCAGAACTTCCTCTTTGACGCTGAGCACAGTGGATGTGGACAGAACCCGGCCGGAACCGGGCCAATATAAAATGAATTCCGCCATGCCCACATTGGTCTTCTGCCGTGTGTTCAGATATTCCTTCAGCTCCCGGACCCCCATCACATAACGATAGGCATCATACTTCTCTGTCATAGTCATCTGCATATTCCGCAGATTTCCGCTGTTCAGGATTCCGTCTGCCTCAATCTCTATCTCCCGGATCTTCTGGTCCAGCAACACATCGGAATAATCCATCTGCATCTTCGCCACGCTCATCAGAGCTTCTCTCAGACTTGTGGTACTGTAGCGATACAGGACAATAAATCCTGCTAAAACCATTACCAGATAGATAACGAAAATCATGTAGATAGAGGTTATTTTCTTCATACCATGGGCTCCATTCGTTAAACTGGGGACATTATATCATATTTTCAACAAAATTCGGACGGAAATCAGAAAGATCTCTTATTTTCCGGGAACGGGAACGGGCTGTGCCATCTGACACAGCCTGTTTTTCCTGAAAGTGTCTGCTAATTCACTTTACTGTTTCACACTCTTATACCATTCATTGACTTCTTTCGTGATGTCGTCACCACCCTGGGCCTTCCAGTCTTCCACAAACTTGTCAAAGGCATCTATAGATTCTTTTCCATAAATGATATTTGTATAAACCTGTTTCTCCATGGTCTGAAGCTGCTCCCAGTTCTTCTGCATTGTCGCCGTAGGCGCACTGTTGAATACATTGGAAAGCTGTTCTTCCTGATGCTGACCTGCAATCACATACCCTTCCGCAGTGTCCGGTGCCGTCTGGAAAGCTGCCGCCGCACGAATCTCAGAACCATCTTCCGGCTCTTTGCCTGAGGATACGCTGACATAAGCGTCTGTGGTGTTGAGCGTAGGTGAATTCTTCATAACCGTACTCTTGCCAGGCATAAAAGGATCCGTCACAGGAGGATCAAACAGCTCGCTGCTGAATACCACCTCGTCATTTACAATATCATAATCCTGCAGATAGCCATACTGGAAATCTCCGGTTCCGAAAGCCGCGTCATACAGCCAGTCAAGATACACGAAGAAAGCTTCCATATTGTTGAAATCCTTATTGAACATCAGCCAGCCATCGTTCACCTCAGCCGCCTGGTAGGTAGGATCTCCATTGTCCTGGCGAAGTGTGGGATATGCTCTGATTACCGCATTGGGATCCACTGTGGTCACGTCACGTACAGAATCGATAGCCCAGGGACGTCCGATGAAAATGCCTGCCCTGCCTTCTGTAAACTGTCCCATGGCATCCCATGCACCGGTAGCCGCCGCTTCCTGGAAAATCCACTTGTTGGCATGCCACTCGGCCATTTTCTCCAGAGCCTTTTTATTTCCCTCATGGATGGAACCGTATGACAATTCTCCGTTCTCATCTTCCTGCCAGCTTCCGGGATAATGTGTTCCGCTATAGGCTGAGAAGATAGTTACAGGATCCGCTACCCATCCGGTATTGTAGAGATCATTTCCTGAATAGGCAAATCCATAGGTATCCTGCTTGCCGTTGCCGTCCGGATCATCCTCGGTAAAGGCTTTGATTACCTTCTCGAACTCCTCGATATTGGTAGGCGCCTGAAGTCCCAGGTTATCCAGCCAATCCTGGCGGATGATCATGACCTGGCCTTCTGTCAAATGAGGGGAACAGGCGATACCATAGATTTGCCGTCCTTTGTCACCGGATAATAAGTGGAGGGATACTGGTCATAAACCTCTTTCAGGCGTGCCGGCATATATTTCTCAATATCTTCATTCAGCTCTTTTACACGCCCGGACTCAATCATGTCCGCAATCATCTGTGTGCCATATACCGGGAATACATCCGGCAGCTCCTCAGAACCTGTCAGAGCCAGGCGCAGCTTTGTGTCATAGTTACCTGCATCGCCGCCCAGCAGAGTGGTCTCCATCTTAATGCCCAGTTTTTCCTCTGCCATCTGTGTCATGGGATTCTTGTTGATATCCTCGCCATCCCCATAACGTCCCGTGTTCTCATCCAGCTGCTTTGCAATGTGAATGGTCAGTACCGGGTCATACTTTCCGTCTGCGTTTCTCGTTGCTGCTGCGGTACTTCCGCCGCCTCCGCTCTTTCCACAGCCGCTCAGCACCATGGCTGATGCCACTGCAACCAGAGCCAATGCCTTTACTTGCCTCATTCTCATTTCTATTCCTCCTCCAAACTTCTTTATTCTCATCAGCGTCTAAGGCTGGTGATTCTCTTTCTTCAAATCATGCATCCTGTAACCATGCTGCGGTTCCCTGCGCCTATTCCTTCACGGCACCCACAACCATTCCTTTTACGAAGTATTTCTGCAGGAATGGATATACCAGCAGGATGGGCAATGCTCCGATAAATACCTGTGCGGCCTTGATAGTACGCTCCGACATGGCTGCGGCGGAAGTAGGATCCAAAGCCAGATCCTGCTGATTTCCCTGCACCACGATTACCTGCAGGAAAGAGGCCAGCGGATAGTTCTTCGTGTCGGACATATACAGGATTCCGGTAAACCATTCATTCCAGTTTCCCACCATGATGAACAGGGCCACCGTTGCCAGTCCCGCCTTTGACAGCGGCAGGAAAATCTTCCACAACACCTTGAAAAAGCTGGCTCCGTCTATGAGTGCCGCTTCCTCCAACGCCTTTGGAATCGACCTGAAAAAGTTCATAATCAGAATCAGATTATAACAGCTGAACGCACCCGGAATGATATAGACAAGGAAATTGTTCTTCAATCCCAGCGTGGTATTTACGATATAGGACGGAATCAATCCGCCTCCGAACAGCATGGTGAATACGAAGAACCACATCAGCGGGGTTCTGCCTCTGAAGTCCTTGGACAAGGCATATCCCGCAGTGGTAATCACCGCCATGCTTAAACCTGTTCCCAGAACGGTACGAAGCACCGCAATCCCCATGGAACGGATAAAGTTATTATTGTGAAACGTCTTCTCGTATGCCATCATAGTGAAGTCCACCGGCCAGAAAGTAACAACGCCACTGTTGGCAGCGCTTTTGCCGCTCAGAGAAATGGCAAGCAGATTCAGCAGCGGAAGCACACACAAAAGTGCGACTGCCACCAGAAACACAGTATTGCATATGATAAATATTTTCCGACTTACAGATGTTCGCCGCATTGTTTTTCCTCCTATTCCAGTTCCGTAAGTGCCCTCCAGTACCCTTGCCCCTGAGATAAATTCCCGGCCGCGTAGAGATGCGTCCGTAAATTTATCTGGGTACTGTTCGGGCACTTACTGATTTTAGTTCCGTCCAGTTCCGCAAATACACCATCAAAAGATTCTGTAGCCTGCCACGTTATAGGCAATTTTGTAGGAAATGGCTGTCAGCGCCAACCCGATACCTGATTTGAACAAGCCCACTGCCGTACCGAAGCTGTACTGACCGTTCACAAGAGACTGGCGGTAGACATAAGTATCAATGATATCACCGGTGCTGTAAGTCAGCGGGGAATACAAGTTGAATATCTGATCAAATCCGGCATTCAGCACATTGCCCAGACTCAAGGTTGCCATAACGATGATCATAGGCATGATTCCCGGCAATGTAATATGTAAGGTCTGCTGCCAGCGATTCGCACCGTCCATTTCCGCCGCTTCATACAGACTCTGGTCGATATTGGAAATCGCGGCGAGGTATACAATCATTCCAAAGCCAAAGCCTTTCCACAGATCAGAGATGACTACAATCTGCCGGAACATGCCGGCCTCTCCCAGAAAGAAAATGGGTTCTACACCAAATAGTTTCAAAAAGGAGTTCACAATTCCGTCCAGTCCCAGAATATCACGCAGCATACCGGCCACCGTAACCCAGGACAGGAAATGGGGCAGATAAACCAGAGTCTGAATTCCTTTCTTCAATCCTGCATTGCGTACCTCATTCAGCAACAGTGCCATAATGATGGGTACCACCAATCCCAGGATAATTTTACTCACTGCAATGATTACCGTGTTGATAATTGCCTGATAAGATTCCTGGAATTCGAAAATCTGACGGAAATTGCTCCATCCCACAAACTCAGAACCCGTGATGCCCAGCCATGGCTTATAATTCTGAAATGCCATTATGAGGCCGCCCATGGGAATGTAACAGAAAATAATTGCCAGAACGAAGCTTGGCAGAATCAGCACATATAAGGGCCAGCTATGCTGAATCTCCTGTTTCCAGGTTCTTCGGACCACAATAGGTGTTATTTTCTTTTGTCTCTTCATGCTTCCAATCACCTCATTTTTATATTTTGTTTACAAAAAAATTATACAGTATTCATTCTCTGGTCAACTACACCCCAATTTCAAGATTGGGTACCCATTTTAAAGATAATTTGCTCAAAAAAATAAAAATACCAATATTTTTTCCGCCATTTTGCCTTTCGGTGTATTTGCGAAACAGCTGGATGCCGTCTTTTCTATAAAAAAGCTTTTCTTTTTGGGTTATTTTCACTAAGGAGAAGTTCTGCCACTATGGCAGTCTGATTAGAATTATTTCTGTCGTTCTCTTAGATTATAGATATTGCCGAAAACAATAGCTTCCACGCTTCGCGAGGCTTCTATTGTCATGAATAAAAAATCCCGCCTGCACTCTGGTTCTACAGAATGCAGGCGGGCCTGTCGTTTAATTAATCCAGATGAAATACTGTCTTCAAATCAATACTTACCGGGCTGTTGTCCGGGTTGGTCTCCATGATGTCCGCCATGAAATCCCACCACTTCCTGTTGATTGCGGTATCCGCGCCCTTCGCCCAAAGTGCCTCATCCTCAATCTCTATATAGCCAAAGAGAGTCAACGTCTCCCTGTCCAGGAAAATTGTATAATTCTTCCCGCCGTGCTGATGAATCATGTCCTGCATCTCCGGCCAGAGCTCATTATGCCTTTTCTCATACTCTGCCTCCTGACCGGGATAAAGCTTCATTTTGAATCCTTTTATCATCCTGGTAACCTCCTGTTCTGAATTGGTTCTCATTTTATCATTATTTTATGCTATCACAAATAGCCGGTATTTTCAATCACATGAACCCCCTTGGTAGTGTCAATTTACTTTCGGAAATAAGTGGTCAAAACATCCCCTTGATTTTA
>CAQUWW010000131.1:0-2647 GCA_948896875.1 uncultured Acetatifactor sp.
AATGAGACGAGGAGATGTATATTATGCGGATCTTAGACCGGTAATCGGTTCGGAACAGGGAGGCATCAGGCCGGTGCTGATTGTTCAGAATGATGTGGGCAATAAGCATAGCCCCACGGTCATCTGCGCGGCAATCACCTCTAAGATGAACAAGGCGAAGCTGCCTACACACATTGAGCTCAATGCGGCTTTGTATGATATGGATAAGGATTCCGTAGTTCTGCTGGAACAGCTTCGGACCATTGACAAGAAGAGACTGAAGGATAAAGTATGTCATTTGGACGGAGAGATTATGAACAGGGTAAACAGGGCGCTGATGGTTAGTCTGGAGCTGTTTACATAGTTCTAATGAAAGACTGACGGACACTTCCTGATACGACTCTGAAACCCGGTTCTTGACGAACTGACCCGGAAATGGTATAGTATGATAAGTTGATTTATGAAATAAAATTATTTGGAGGAAAGGATTAAAATGGACGATGGTGGGCCTACTGCCAGTATTATCTTTTTTGTAGTGTTGCTTTTTATCGATATGTTTTTCTATGGCTTTGGAGCGGCCGTTGACTCCCTGAACGAAAAGGAAATCGAAAGGAGGGCCGAAGAGGAGAAGGACAAAAAATCAATCCGACTGAAAGCGATTATCAGCAATCCTACAGAATATATCAATACGGTGCAGCTGATCACTACCTTGATCAATATCGTGATCGGAGCGGTTCATCTGAGTCTGCTCCTCCGCACTCTGTCAGGAAGTCTGCAGACGATAACGCGGCGTCAGCTGAATCTGGAAGAAGTGCCGACAGGAATTATCCTGGCGGTGGCGGCGGTTATTTCTACCTTTTTACTTTTGTACATAACGCTTACGCTTGGAGTTCTGCTGCCGAAGAAAATTGCGTCGAGAGCTCCTGAAAAATGGGCGTATACCTGTATCACTCCGGTGTTTTTTGTCACGAAGCTGCTGTCCTTTTTTACCGGGCTTGTCACAGTGACCACCAACGGGATCCTGCGTATCTTCGGCGTCAATGGAAAAGCGGATGCAACCGATGTGACGGAAGAAATCATCCATATGGTCAATGAAGGGCACGAACAGGGCCTGATTCAGGCCAGCGAGGCGGAGATGATTTCCAACATCTTTGAGTTTGGGGATAAAGAGGCACAGGATATCATGACGCATAGAAAGCATATCGTAGCAATCGATGCGGATACGGTGTTACAGGATGCGATTACCTTTATGATGGAAGGGAAAAACAGTCGTTACCCTGTCTATGAGGAGAATATTGATCATATCATCGGCATTCTCCATCTGAAGGATGCGCTTCGTTTTCATGCGGATGCGCAGAATTTAAGCTGTCCCCTGAAAGATCTGGAAGAACTGATGCGGGATCCGGTGTTCATTCCGCAGACAAAGCATATCGACGAGCTGTTCCGGGAGATGCAGGCTGAAAAGCAGCAGATGGTCATCGTGGTGGACGAGTATGGACAGACAGACGGGCTGGTGGCCATGGAGGATATCCTGGAGGAAATTGTGGGCAACATCCTGGATGAGTATGATGAGATAAGCGAATATATCGAAGAAAAGGGCGGCGACGAATATATCGTGGCAGGCAGGACGCCCCTGGAAGAACTGGAAAAAAGGTTTGGACTCTCTTTTGAAGAGGAAGAATTTGATACGTTAAACGGATTTCTGATATCGAAGCTGGATAAGATACCGGAGCCTGACGAGGAATTTGATGTGGACTATGAAGGCTTTAATTTCAAAATCCAGTCGGTCGAGAACAAAATGATACAAAGCGTGCTTGTCACCAGAACAGGAGAGCCCGTAATAAAGGAAGCAGAAAAATAAACAGGAAAGTAGAACAAAAGGAGAAAAAAGTATGTCAGGGCATTCAAAATTTGCAAACATAAAGCATAAAAAGGAAAAAAATGATGCGGCTAAGGGCAAAATTTTTACGATCATCGGCAGGGAGATTGCCGTGGCTGTGAAAGAGGGCGGCCCGGATCCCAGCAACAATTTTAAGCTTGCCACTGTGGTGGCCAAAGCAAAGGCCAACAACATGCCAAACGATACCATTGAGAGAGGAATCAAAAAGGCGGCCGGCGATGTGGGAAATGTCAATTATGAATATGTGACTTATGAAGGATACGGACCCAATGGAATCGCAATTATCGTCGATGCGCTTACGGATAACAAAAACCGTACGGCGGCAAATGTGAGAAGCGCTTTTACAAAAGGACAGGGAAATATCGGTACGCCCGGCTGTGTCTCCTTTATGTTCGATAAAAAGGGGCAGATCATCGTTGACAGGGAAGAGTGCGAGATGGAGGCAGATGATCTGATGATGACGGCCCTTGATGCGGGAGCGGAAGATTTCAATGAGGAAGAGGACAGCTATGAGGTGCTGACAGATCCTGACAACTTTGATGCGGTAAGAGAGGCGCTGGAGGGGGCCGGCATTCCAATGATGAGTGCGGAAGTGACAATGATTCCGCAGAATTATGTGGCATTGACCGATGAAACGGCGGTGAAATCCCTTCAGAGAATCCTGGACCTGCTGGACGAGGACGATGATGTCCAGGCGGTATACCATAATTGGGATGAATAAAGAAAGGACAGCGTATGGATAAACTGGCAATTGTGGTGCCGTGCTAT
>CAQUWW010000131.1:2657-8410 GCA_948896875.1 uncultured Acetatifactor sp.
AGAGGAGGTCTTAAAGCTTGCCTCAGAAGCATTACGGGGAGTTTTGACGGATTTAATCGAAAAGGGTAAAATTGCCGGGGACAGCTTTATTCTGTTTGTAAATGACGGAAGTAAGGATCGTACCTGGGAGTTGATAGAGGCGGAGCATGCCGCTTATCCGGTGCAGGTCAGCGGTGTGAAGCTGGCCGGAAATGTAGGGCATCAGTTTGCTCTGACGGCAGGACTTTTGACAGCGAAAGACAGGAGCGATGTGACGATTTCCATTGACGCCGATCTGCAGGATGATGTGAATGTCATTGAAGAGATGATAGATAAGTTCCACGCCGGAAATGATATTGTCTATGGAGTCAGGAAGGAACGGAAGACAGATACTTTTTTCAAGCGTACGACGGCCCAGGCCTTTTATAAGCTGATGGATCTGATGGGAGTGAAGACGGTATATAATCATGCCGATTTCCGACTGATGTCCAGACGGGCGGTGGAGGAATTCTCAAATTACAAGGAAACGAATCTGTTCCTTCGGGGAATGATGCCTTTGATTGGCTATGAGACGGACTGCGTTTACTATGACCGCAAGGAAAGAGCGGCGGGAGAATCCAAATATCCCTTGAAAAAAATGCTGGCGCTGGCATTTAATGGAATTTCCTCCTTCAGTGTAAAGCCCATTAGCCTGATTCTTGGGTTAGGACTGTTCATCATTTTTGTTTCCGTACTGGCACTGATTTATGCATTGTTTTCCTATTTTAGCGGACATGTGGTGGCCGGCTGGACTTCTTTGATTCTGTCCATCTGGTTCCTGGGAGGCCTGCAGCTGCTTGCCATTGGACTTGTGGGACAGTATATTGGCAAGATTTACATCGAGGTAAAGCAGAGACCAAGGTACAATATTGAGAAGATTCTTTGTCAGGAGAATACATTGCCGGACAAACCGGAAGGGATGAAATGAGCTGGAATAAGAATGCGTTTGGTTATTTGATGTGGCTGATATATGTTTTCGTAACCGGTATGGTGTTACTTGTCACAACCTCCGGATTCTGTGCGGAGAGGGGAATGCATTTCGGCTGGGGGATAGGCATTTCGGCTGGCATTGGAATTCTGGGGGGAATCCTTGTATTCTGTCTGCGGCGATGGACGAGTGCCTGCAAGAATTTCGTGGAAAAAAAGCGGAATCTTTTGGTAGTGTTTGAGGGTGTGCTGGTGCTTGGCTTTACGCTGGCAGGGATTTGGCTCAGAGTGATGGGAATGGCAGCTGCAAACTGGTCTTCAGAGTATTATGAGGCAGCCCAGGTGGTGGCCGAACAGAGAATGCCCAGGATTGTACATGGCGCATCCTATCTCTATGTGGAAATGCTTCATGGGCTCTTACTCCTTCTTGGGAATCATTATGCGGTGGGAATTTGGGCGCAGATCGCGTTGCAGGTGGCTGCGCTGCTTGTATTCTTTTTTGTGATGAGAAAGTCGGCAGGGGCGCTTGCGGCCCTTTCGGCTTTTGGTTTTTTTATGTGTGCGCCATATATGGTTCAAAATGCACTTGTATTGTCGCCTGTAATGCTGTATTTTCTGATTTTTATGGTGTGCGCCACGCTGATAGCCGCAGGCTTTCAACGGAAGCGGGAGAACGTGGCTGCTTTTTTGATGGGAATCATTGCGGCTTTTGGCTGTTATCTGGATATTTCGGGAATCCTTCTTCTGATTTTTGCTCTGTGGGTGATTTTGTGCGGGCGTAGAGAAGAGGAGGAGAAGAGAAAAAAATTTGTGTCAGCATTGCTTTGCCTGGCCGGCGCTGCGGCAGGATTTTTGGGATATATTTTGTCGGATGCTTTGTTGAGCGGCAAATCTTTTTTGCGAGTGTAGGAGGCCTGGCTGGCGCTGTATCAGCCGGAGGATTTTCGGCTGCCGGTGACCCTGGGCGTGTCGGAGCTGAAAGCTGAACTTTGGATATTGGCGGGAGGTCTGACGCTGGGGATTTTCAGCTTCTGGTGTGACAGGCAGAGGGAGAGGATTTCTTTTGGCGTATTGGCGCTGTGCGGTGTGGTGGCTGCAGGGTGTTTCGGAATGTTCGCAGAAGAGAACCTGTGTTTCTTTTATACCTATTTTTTGCTGGTGCTCCTGGCGGGAATTGGTCTGGCGCAGTGTCTCCGGGTAGAGGAGGCAGAGAAGGAGGCCGAGGAAACAGAGCCCGAGGAAAAAGGGGAGGATCAAATTGTGATAGAAGACCTTGATGCCGCAGCGGATGAGAAAGCCGGGGCTGAGGAAGTACAGCAGGAACCCAATAAGGTGCAGCTTCTGAAAAATCCTCTTCCCTTACCCAAAAAGCATGTGAAGCGTGTGATGGATTATCCGCTTCAGGCCGGACAGGAAGATAATTTTGATTATCCTGTGGGTGAGGATGACGATTATGATTTCTGAGGACAGCTTATTTAGAAAGCCGCTGTGATTTCGGATAATTGAGATAAAAAACGGCAATGCTATCAGGGAGTGTACCAGGTACGCTCCCTGATTATGTAAACGGAAGATTCCGGGAAAAGGAGATAAGCATGGCCGAGCAAAAAGGAGATAAGAAAATTGAGAAAGAGGAACATCAGGATAAAAGAATCGAAGAGACCGGGCAGGCGACTCTGAATGAAAGTGATAAGCTGGGAAATATTCATCTGATATCCATTATCGGAGAGATTGAGGGACATGAGAATCTGTCAAATAACTCCAAGACTACAAAATATGAACATATTCTGCCAAGTCTGGCCGCTATAGAAGACAGCAAAGAGATACAAGGGGTGCTGGTGCTTCTGAATACCATGGGCGGAGATGTGGAGGCGGGGCTTGCCATAGCGGAAATGATCGCGTCTCTGAGCAAGCCTACCGTTTCGCTGGTGTTGGGTGGAAGCCACTCCATCGGAGTCCCTATAGCAGTGAGCACGGATTACTCCTATATTGTCCCCACCGGAACCATGGTAATTCATCCGGTGCGGATGAATGGTATGGTCATTGGTGTATCCCAGACTTTTGATTATTTTAAGCTGATTCAGGACAGGATTACGGGATTTGTGTGCGGTCATTGCAATATCAACAAGAAGACCCTGGAAGAGCTTATGACGGAGACGGGGATTCTGACCAAGGATGTAGGCACAATTCTGGTGGGAGAAGAGGCTGTGAAGTATGGTATTATCGATGAGGTTGGCGGCATTGATAAGGCCATAGCAAAACTGCATACTATGATTCCGGAACAAAATATTTAATGACAATAGGGATAAAAAATGCTATAATTGAAAACATTGACGATAAATAGATATAGAAACAAGAGAGGTTGATCATAGATGGCTGCTTCCAATGGAAGAAAAACATCATCTTCAAGTAAAAAAAGGACCAAAAGCACCGGGGGAACCAGCGCACAGAGAAAAAAAGCGGAAGCCGTCCGGGCGGCACAGGAAAGTGCTCTTTTTCATGAGATAGGGCTGATTGTACTGTTTGCTGTTATGGTGTTTTTGTTTTGCTGTAATTTCGGGATCATTGGACCGGTGGGGAATGCCGTCAGCGGTGTTCTCTTCGGTGTCTTTGGTCTGACTGCCTATGCGCTGCCTGTGCTTTTGTTTTTGGCGGCTGCTTTCTGGTCTGCCAATGAAGGAAGTCCCAGCGCGGCGCGGAAACTGGCTGCGGGGACCGGCCTTTTCGTGATGGCCGGCATCATGTGCGATTTGATTGTGAAAATGGCAGGAGGCATGGAAGCCTATGACATGAAACTGCTGTACGAGAATTGCCGCATCCAGAAAAACGGAGGCGGTATATTGGCCGGGAGTCTGAGTTTTCTGCTGCAGAATTATCTCGGGACCCTGGGAGCGGTACTTGTGGTGATTCTGTGCTGTGTGGTAAGTCTGATTTTGCTGACCGAGAAATCCCTGCTGGGAAGCATGAAGCGTGGGGGAAGCCGCATGCGGGAGCTGTCCAGGGAGGATGCAGAGAGGCGCAGACAGCTGGCGGAAATCCGCAGACAGGAGCAGATGGAGCACACGGAGAGACGCAGGCAGGAACAGGCGGAACAGGCCGAGAGGCGCAGAGAGCAGACAATGGCCAGGAGGCAGGCCCAGGAAGAGCAGCGGGCCAGGAAGGCGCAGGAGCGCAGGTTGAAAGCCGAGGAAAAGGAAAATGAAAAGATACTGCGGATGGAGAAAAAGATTTCCGGAGTGATGCGGGACACTACTTTATCCAGACCGGAGGATACCATACAGCGGCGCGACGATATCCATGAAATCATGTTGGAGGAAGAATTGGACAGCGCGGCCGTGGTGGAACAGGAACGGCTCCTGACGCCGGAACAGGAAAGCCCGGAAGGACAGGATACCATTCCGGAGGAGGCGGAACCGGAACTTCATGTGGAAAAAGTGCGAATCCGCGGTGTGCATCAGGTGACCTTCCATGAGGAAGAATGGCCGGAGCCGCCTGAAGCAGAACGACCGGACCCGGTGAAGGAGCAGAGGCCGAGACCGGTGGCGAAGCTGCCGGAACAGTCTATCAGAATACATAAGGAGCGGCCGGAGGCGGCTGTGGGACAGGATACATCCGTGCAGGAAAACGCAGAACAGGAGACGGCAAAGTTACAGCCGGCTGCCCGCTCTGAGTCTTCCCCGCAGGAAGCTGATATGTCCAAAGAACCGAAGCCATATATGTTTCCTCCTGTTACGTTTTTACAGAAGGGGAAGGCGACCACAGGAGATTCCGAACGTGAGCTGAAGGAGACGGCTCTGCGCCTGCAACAGACCTTGAACACTTTTGGCGTAAAAGTGACAATTACGGATATCAGCCAGGGCCCCAGTGTGACCCGTTATGAATTGCAGCCGGAACAGGGAGTGAAAGTTTCTAAAATAGTGGGTCTGGCAGATGATATTAAGCTGAACCTTGCGGCAATTGATGTCCGCATCGAGGCGCCTATTCCAGGCAAAGCGGCAGTGGGAATCGAGGTGCCGAATAAGGAAAATGCCACAGTCTCTCTGCGTGATCTGCTGGAGACAAAGGAATTCCGAGATTTTCCGTCCAATATTGCGTTTGCCGTAGGAAAGGATATTGCGGGAAAAGTGGTGGTATCGGATATCGCCAAAATGCCTCATATGCTGATTGCAGGAGCTACCGGATCCGGGAAATCCGTCTGTATCAATACGTTGATTATGAGCATTTTGTATAAGGCGCATCCTGATGATGTCAAGTTGATTATGGTGGATCCAAAGGTTGTGGAGCTCAGCATATACAATGGAATTCCGCACCTGCTGATCCCTGTGGTGACAGATCCCAAGAAAGCTTCCGCCGCTTTGCATTGGGGCGTCTCCGAAATGGAGGATAGATATCGGAAATTTGCGGATTACAATGTGCGCGATCTGAAAGGCTACAACAAAAAAGTTGAAGCAATGCGGGAAAAGGGAGCAGAGGATGCGCCGAAGAAGCTTCCGCAGATTATCATTATTGTGGATGAGCTTGCGGATCTGATGATGGTATGTGCGAGTGAGGTGGAGGAATCCGTCTGCCGTCTGGCACAGCTGGCCCGGGCCTGTGGAATTCATCTGATCATTGCCACCCAGCGTCCAAGTGTGGATGTCATCACCGGACTGATCAAGGCAAATATGCCCAGCCGTGTGGCATTCTCTGTGTCCAGCGGTGTGGATTCACGTACCATTCTGGATATGGTGGGAGCGGAGAAGCTTCTGGGAAAAGGAGATATGTTGTTCTATCCCCAGGGAATCCCCAAACCGCTGCGGGTGCAAGGGCCG
>CAQUWW010000132.1:0-7711 GCA_948896875.1 uncultured Acetatifactor sp.
TTCCCTGTCTGATCGCTGTGGAGCAGGATGCCACCGGCAAGGCACAGGATCTTGCCCTGGCTTATGCATTGGGCATCGGCGGCGCGAGAGCCGGCGTGCTTGAGACTACCTTCCGTACGGAGACCGAGACAGATCTGTTCGGTGAGCAGGCTGTGCTGTGCGGCGGTGTCTGCGCATTGATGCAGGCCGGTTTTGAGACATTGGTAGAGGCCGGATACGATGAGAGAAACGCATATTTTGAGTGTATCCATGAGATGAAGCTGATTGTTGACCTGATTTACCAGAGCGGATTTGCCGGTATGAGATATTCCATTTCCAATACCGCAGAGTATGGCGACTATATCACTGGACCGAAGCTGATTACGGAGGAGACAAAGAAGACAATGAAGAAGATCCTCAGCGATATTCAGGACGGAACCTTTGCAAAAGAATTCCTGCTTGATATGTCTCCCGCAGGAAGGCAGGTTCATTTCAAGGCCATGAGAAAACTGGCATCCGAGCATCCTGCAGAGAAGGTGGGCGAGGAGATCAGAAAACTCTACAGCTGGAACAACGAAGATGACAAACTGATCAACAATTAATTCTAATATAAGGAATGAATCGGAAAAGCGGCTGCCTGACGACAGGGCAGTCGCTTTTTCATCTCTATAATTAGCTGCTTCCTGATATATTCTAAATATCTTAAGATTTTCTTGAGAAATCTATGAAGCTTTCATTTATTTTTCTCATTTATACTAAATACTATGCAAAATTGCCTTTATCGTGAAGAAATGGTTGCCTTAAAAGCAGTTCATTATTATAATAGAACTTTGATAATAGAATTCTCTCGGAGATTTTATTATAATGATATTGCACTAAAGACAACATAGAAAAAGCGGAACAACCGCAGGCAAACGGAGGGCAGTGTATGGAACAAAAGTATCATATTTTGGTAGTGGAAGACGATAAGGAGATCCGAGAGGGTATCGAGATTTACCTGCGAAATCAGGGATATGAAGTATTTCAGGCGGCTAACGGTGCGGAAGGGCTGAAGGCGATCGAACAAGAGGAAATACATCTGGCTATTGTGGATATCATGATGCCTGTAATGGATGGTGTGACCATGCTGATGAAACTTCGTTCAAAAGAGTATGAGTTCCCGGTGATCATGCTGTCTGCCAAATCCGAAGAAGTGGATAAAATTATGGGGCTGAATATGGGAGCGGATGATTATGTGACAAAGCCTTTTACACCCCTGGAACTTTTGGCCAGGGTGAACTCCCATCTGCGCAGATATTCCAAATATCTTTCCGTAAAAGAAGAGGGCAATCAGGATCATATCTATACCATCGGCGGCCTGGAGCTGAATGAAGACACAGTGGAGGTAAGTGTGGATGGAGAAACGGTAAAGCTGACTCCCATGGAATTTAAAATTGTACAGCTGCTGATCAAAAATCCTGGCAGAGTATTTTCAGCAGATGAAATTTATGAGCGGATCTGGAATGAAAAGGCAGTCAATACGGATACCATCATGGTACATGTGAGGAATATCAGAGAGAAGATTGAAATAGATCCAAAAAATCCAAAATACCTGAAGGTAGTCTGGGGAGTCGGATATAAGATAGACAGGCAATAGTAGTCTGTCAGGAGGCGCATATGGGTCATAATCGTAAGAAAAAGCAGACGGAAGGGCAGGCAGTAGTGCCGGAAGAGGAAGCTGCCCGGAGAGAAGGAAACGGGAAAGGCAGATTTCGCATATGCTATAAAAATAATATTTGGTTTTTTCGGGGAGTTATCATAAGCCTTCTGTTTGCCATTCTGTTCAGCTGCTTTTACGGGGTGTTTCGTGCCAGAGCCGAGGTCTGCGAGGAAAGCCCGCTGGAGACCAGAGATAATATTACATGGCTTTTTCAAAGCTGCTATCTGCTATATCGTGATCTGCATAATGTCAGTCAGGAAGAACTGCTGGACTATACCGATATTTATCTGGAGCCCAATGAAGAATATGACTGGATTCTGGATGAGAGACAGATGTCGGAATATAATGTCCTGTTGGATCTGAAGGAGGAACTGGAGAATATGGAGGCATATGGTTCCCAGGAGAACGCACAGGAGAACTGGCTGGCCAATGCCTTGCAGCAGGGACTGATTACCGAAGAGCGGCTGGAAGAGTATATTGTGCTGGGAGATTTGGACAGGAGCTGGCTGGAAAGGTACCTGGAAGAAAGCAACAGATACAATCTGAGCCGGGATGACTTTTATGAACTCCGGCAGATGATTGAGACAATACAGACATATTTTGGGAATCTGGAGACGGGATTCCGGAATCTGAACAGCAGCTATGACTATATAATAGAAGATTTGTCCACCGGAAGATATGTTACAAATATGTCGGTGGAAGATAGGAACCGGCAGCCTCAGGAACAATACTTTTTGCTCAGCTTTACTTTTGACAATGCCGGAAACGTAAGCATCGGAGACGACATTTGCGGAAAAAATGAAAGCTATATCCGGAAAGTTGCAAACGAGGCGGTCAGAGAAAGCTCTCTGCGGGGATTGACAGGGGATAATACGGTCCTGTTTTATAAATATGGAAAGCTTCGACCGCCGGTAAATTGCAGAGTTACTTTTTCCATTTCCAAAGAAGCATGGGAGACTCAGAAAGGAGACTTCTATGTGGGGATTTTTTCCACAGACACCGGCTATGACTTTGATATTCGCTATTACAGTTCCTACTATGACGATCCCATAAGAGCCTATGTGATGTCGGGGCTGCCTGGAATTTTGCTGATATGCATGCTGTTCATGGCGCTTCTGGGTTTGTTCCTGCCGCTGCCTTCCGATATGACCCCCTGGAAAACAGAAAAAATCTGTTCCTTGCCTTTCGAGATTCTTTTCTGTGTCGGCTGTGCCATTTTTCTATTTATGGAGCCTGTCATTGCATTAATCGGCTATGTGGCCGAAGGCGAGGCAGGGGGGGCGTTTGCAGAGTATCTTGGGGATGCGGACATGGCTGATTTTCTGGTGGGTGTCATGAATCTAACGGCGATTGCGCTGTTTTTCTTCTGTTGCTGGTACCTGGGAATCTGTGCCAGAGCATTGAGGGAGTTTGGTGTGAAGGAGTATATTAAGTGCAGAAGTCTGATCTATGGATTTTTCCCGTATATGAAGAGAAAAGTACTGGGTATTTACGGATCGCTGGCTCATATGGATCTGACTCATGACTCCAACATCACCATTATCAAGTTGCTGCTGTTAAATGGTGTGGTATTGTTTCTCATCAGCTGTCTGTGGTATGGTGGGTTTGCAATCACTCTGGTCTATTCCATTGTGTTGTATGTGGTCCTTCGAAAATATATCAGCGAACTGCAGAAACGTTACAGAATCCTGCTAAAGGCGGTGGATGAGATTGCGGAAGGTAATTTGAACGTGACCATTCATGAAGATCTGGGCGTATTCGAACCCTTCAGGAAGCAAGTGTTTAAGATACAGGACGGCCTGCAGAAGGCAGTGGATATGGAGGTTCGGAGTCAGCGGATGAAGGTGGAACTTGTTACAAATATGTCCCATGATCTGAAGACGCCGCTGACAGCTATCATTACGTATATCAATCTGTTAAAAGATCCGGATATTACGGAGGAACAGCGAACCGAATATATGGAAACGCTGGAACGAAAATCACTTCGGCTGAAAAGCCTGATTGAAGATTTATTTGAGTTCAGTAAGGCAAACTCACAGAATATCACATTGAATATCATGGATGTGGATATCATGAACCTGGTAAAGCAGGTAGCCTTCGAAATGTCGGATAAAATCGATGCGGCCGGGCTGGATGTGCGGATGAATCTAACGGAGGAAAAAGTCATTCTTCCGCTTGACAGCCAGAAAACCTTCCGCATTTATGAAAATCTTTTTGGAAATATTACAAAGTATGCGCTGCCTGGAACCAGGGTCTATGTGAACGGGTTCCGTATTGATGATACCGTGGTCATTACGTTGAAAAATATTTCTGCCCAGGAGATTACGGTGGAAGCCGCCGAGCTGACAGAACGGTTTGTGCGGGGAGACGCTTCCCGAAATACGGAAGGAAGCGGTCTGGGGCTTGCTATTGCCAAAAGCTTTACAGAATTACAGGGTGGTCAGCTGACGCTGGAGGTGGACGGAGATCTGTTCAAGGTGACTACCGGGGAAGAACCGTATAGAAAATGAGAAATTGCTCATACTCTGGATATGAGCAAAAAACATTTACACAGATTTGACTATTATGTTCTGCTGTTTTTCTCCCTGGCCTTTATCGGATGGCTTTGGGAAGTAGTCCTGTTTTACGTTACCGATCATGCGTTTATCAACAGAGGCATATACAGAGGTCCTTACCTTCCTGTCTATGGGGTGGGCGGATTGATGCTGTGCTTCTGTTTTCGTTCTCTGCGCAAAAAGCCGGTCCGGCTGTTTTTCCTGTCAATGCTTACCTGTTCTGTGCTGGAATATCTGACCAGCTATTTTCTGGAACTCCGCTGGGGAATCCGGTGGTGGGACTACAGCGGACATTTCCTGAATCTGAACGGGCGAATATGCCTGACCGGAGCAGCGGTTTTCGGGGCTGGCGGTGTTGCGCTGATCTGTCTTTTTCTGCCACTTTATGAGAAGGCATATCAAAAACTTTCCGGGAAATGGCGTCTCTGGCTATGTCTTGTCCTGCTGCTGATCTTCATTGCGGATGCCACTTACTGCGCTGTGCGTCCCAATACAGGGCAGGGAATTTCAGAGAAGAGTGCAGATTTCAGATAAACCTTTTATACGGAATCTGTTCCGGCGGCCTGTCTGGCAGCCAGACATCGGATGTTTTTCCACTTTCTGGTCAGGAAATAGGCGAACATGCAGAGCATACCGAAGACAAAGCTGATGGGAAAACAGGCCATGATATATGTCCCATCGATGAACCTTCCGATCAGATAAGCGCTGGGAATGCGTACAACCCAAAGCATGAGAATATTGATAATGGTAGGATATTTCACCTCTCCCATGCCGTTGACAAAACAGATGATGCCATTAAACACAGCATAGACCCAGGAGAATGGAAGGACGACTCTGATATAGAGTGTGGCCAGCTCCAGAACTGCCGCATCTTTTGTAAAAAGTCCGAGAATGGGACGGCAGAAAAAGGTTACAAGCAATCCCAAAATGCAGGTGAAGAGTCCGGAATAGAGAGGAATGGTAGTGCCGCCTTTTTTCAGACGAATATAATCCTGATTTCCCAGATTCTGTCCTGCAAATGTAGTTGCGGCTGAGGAAAAGGAGGTGATGGCGATATTTGCCACACCCGTGACTTTGGTGGCTACGGAACAGGCGGCCATAAAAGTAGAGCCCTGGGCATTGACAAGGGACTGCATCAGGACATGGCCGATGGTATAAATGGAGTTATTTAGTCCCAGAGGGAGGCCGACACAGACAATCGAGTGCAGCATATCTTTATCCAGGCGCCTGGAAAGAATACTGAATTCCAGCTCAGGATACTTTTTCCGGATATACAGCATACTGAAAATCCAGGAACAGTACATCGCCAGAATGGTAGCCAGGGCCGCCCCGCCCACATCCATCCTCAGACCAGCCACAAATAAAAGGTCCAGCACGATATTTACGATACAGGATACCAGAAGAAATAACAGGGAAGAACGACTGTCTCCCACACCCCTTAGAATGCCGGCATTCATATTATAACCCATATTTCCCAATGTTCCCAGAAAAATGATACGCAGATAGGAGACGGAAAGATCCCAGGTGTCCTCAGGCGTCTGCATCCATTTCAAAATCAGGGGACCACAGAGGAAACCCAGGATGGTCAGGGGGATCGCACATAGATAGAGAAAGGAATTGGCCGTGGAGATAAGGCGCCGCAAACTGGCTGCATCGCCGCTTCCGGTGTATTGGGAGACCAGTATGGATACACCGGTGCCAATTCCCACAAAAATGCACAGAAATACCTCCACCGGCTGTCCGCTGGTTCCTACCGCAGCCAGAGAGACGGGACTGCAGAAGTTGCCGATCACCAGCGTATCGACAGTGGTATAGAGCTGCTGCAGGACATTGCCTATGCAGATAGGAAGTGCAAACAGTACTACCAGCTTCATGATAGGTCCTTTTGTCATGTCAATTTTCTGAGATCTATGCATTTTCAATTTCCTTCTTTCTGTCCAGTATAGGAAAGTCCGTCGTCAGACGGACATGGAATCAGTAAGGTGCCAAAGGCACTTTTTTCACTATGGTCCAATATACTCTCTTTTATCTGAAAAATCTACTGGTTATTTACACTTTCAGTCATAAATTTACTGTTACGTATGATGAGTTTCAAGACTGATTTCGATGTGATAATCCCTTGACATCATTTGGACGTATGATATACTTGAAATAAATCTTTTACAGGGAGGGCGGAATATGCTAATTGGAGGGATTGAAGCAGGCGGAACAAAGATGATTTGTGCGGTGGGAGATGAAAATGGGAATATTATGGACAGAGTATCCTTTCCCACCAGACAGCCAAAAGAGACTTTTGAGGACATGATTGGATATTTTAGAAAATGGGAGATCAAGGCTCTTGGAATTGGCTGCTTTGGTCCTCTGGATCTGGATAAACGGTCAAAAACATATGGATACATAACAAAGACTCCGAAGGCAGGATGGGAATATTGCAATATCGTAGGGACATTCAAAGAAGCATTTGGCATTCCGGTGGGATTTGATACGGATGTGAACGGCGCTGTGCTGGGAGAAGTGACCTGGGGTGCGGCAAAGGGACTGGACAGTGCGATTTACATTACAGTGGGTACCGGCGTGGGTGTCGGCGTATATCTCAACGGCGGCTTACTGCACGGACTGGTTCATCCGGAAGCCGGCCATATTCTGTTGTCGAGACATCCGGCGGATCCCTATGAGGGAAAATGTCCTTTTCATAAAAACTGTATGGAAGGGCTGGCTGCAGGCCCTGCCATCGAAGCGCGCTGGGGAAAGAAAGGCGTGGAACTGACGGACCGGGACGAAGTCTGGGAACTGGAGGCTTACTACATAGCTCAGGCCATTATGGATTACATTCTGGTATATTCTCCTCAGAAAATCATTCTGTGGGGCGGTGTCATGCATCAGGAAAAGCTTTTCCCCATGGTCAGAGAAGAAGTAAAGCGTCTGCTGAACGGGTATGTATCTCACGAAGCGATTCTGGACTCCATAGAAGACTATATCGTTTCTCCGGCGCTGGGAGAGGATCCTGGAATTAAGGGAGCCATCAGACTGGGGGTGCTGGCATGAGAGAAATCCTTTTTTTAGAACCTGTCTGTACCCATAATATATGGGGAGGCTGTAAACTGCGGGAAGAATTCGGCTATCCGGTGGAAGGCAATGACCTGGGAGAATGCTGGGGAATCTCTGCACATCCGGAGGGAGACGGCACTGTCCGTAGCGGCAGCTTTGCCGGAAAGAAGCTGTCGGAGCTCTGGAGGGAGCATTCCGAACTGTTTGGAGGACTGGAGAATGACAGGTATCCTCTGCTGACGAAGATTATTGACGCTCAGGATGACTTAAGCATTCAGGTCCATCCGGACGACGTTTATGCACAGAAAAATGAGAACGGCAGTCTGGGCAAGACAGAATGCTGGTATATTATGGATTGTCCGGAAGGGGCCACTCTTGTGATCGGCCATAATGCCCGAACCAGGGAAGAGCTGAAAGCCATGGTAAAGGA
>CAQUWW010000132.1:7721-8313 GCA_948896875.1 uncultured Acetatifactor sp.
GAGATTTTATTCAGATTGATCCCGGAACAGTACATGCCATCAAGGCCAACACATTGATTCTGGAAACCCAGCAGAACAGTGCGATTACTTACAGGCTTTATGATTATGGCCGGCTCCAGAACGGAAAAGCAAGACAGCTGCACATTGACAAAAGTCTGGATGTGATCACGGTACCGGCAAAGGGAATGGAGGACTGTGTCAAATCCACCCTGAATCTGCCGGAAAATACTTTGAACCAGATTTACAGCTGTGAAAAGTACACTGTATTTAAAATGGATGTAAATGGCGAGGCGTCATTTGCACAAGATTTCCCTTTCCTGGCGGCGTCTGTTCTGGAAGGAGAGGGAAGTGTGGACGATGTTGAAATACGAAAAGGCGATCACTTTATTCTTCCGTCCGGCTATGGGGAAGTGAGGCTGCATGGGAAGTTCAGCCTGATTCTGTCTACGGTGGAAGGATAAGAAACGAAAGTACCCCCTGAGAATATATAATTGTGAGAAAAGAGAATTGGGAAAGGGATGGTTTAAACATATGGGAATGACAATGACACAAAAGATTCTGGCTGCTGCGGCAGGGCTGGACAGAGTCGAAG
>CAQUWW010000133.1 GCA_948896875.1 uncultured Acetatifactor sp.
GGGAAGCTCCTCAATCAGCGGCGCATCCACAAATTCGCTCTTTATGGTATGGAATCCTGCCTTCTCCATCTTGTCCGCAACTTCCTTTGCCGAAACCAGACCTACATAATCAGCCTCTTTCACATGGGCTGCATCCGCGAAACTGATGGTAAACGCTCCCCTCGCCTTGATGTTCTGTGTTGTCTGATGGTTCTCGCTTAAGCACAGCACCACTTTGTCACTATCATAAATACCACCCCAGGCAGCGTTCATGGCATCTGCCCTGCCGTCTTCATCGTAGCTTCCGATGATCAGCACCGGGAGCGGGTAAAACCATGTTTTCTTTCCAAAATTCTTTCTCATTGTCAATCTCCAATCATTTAATTTGTATTACTTTCTTTTACAATGCGGGAACCGCCGAATACCTCGGACATTTCCATCTGTTCCAGCGCATCGTCCAGAATCTTTACATCCTCCGCCGACAGCCTTACATCGGCCGCCGCCATATTTTCCTGCATACGGTCCAATTTGCGCGTACCGGGAATCGGAACGATCCAAGGCTTTTTGCACAGCATCCATGCCATGGAAATCTGTGCGGGTGTTGCATTCTTATTTTCCGCTATGGTGTGGAGCAGCTCCAAAAGTTTCTGATTCTGGTCAATGGCTTCATCCGTAAACTGAGGCATATTGCTCCGGTAATCATATTTTTTGTCAAACTGTACTCCCTTGCCGTATTTCCCTGTTAAAAAGCCGTTTGCCATAGGGGAGAATGCCACCAGACCGACTCCCAGCTCCTCCAGCACAGGGAAAAGTTCTTCATATTGCCTTGCCATCATGGAATAGCGGTTTTCCACAGCCGTTACAGGGCAGACTGCGTGTGCCCGGCGAAGATATTCTTTATTGGCCTCCGAAATGCCCCAATGCAGAATCTTTCCTTCATTAATCAATTCAAACATAGTGCCCGCCACTTCTTCCGGCGGTACCGCAGGGTCTATCCTGTGCTGAAAGTACAGATCAATATAATCTGTCTGCAAACGTTTCAGTGAACCTTCCACGGAGGAGCGGATCACTTCCGGCCTGGAATCCGGAACTAACGGATGGTTCACTTGGGAACTGTCCGTATCAAAATGGATTCCGAACTTACTGGCAATCTGCACCTGCCCCCGGACCCATTTCAGCGCCTCTCCCACAAGCTCCTCATTCTGATGCGGGTCTTCCGGTGTACCATATACCTCCGCCGTATCAAAAAATGTATATCCCATTTCATATGCATTGTGTATCATGGAAATGGCTTCACCTCTGTCTGTCGGTGCTCCATAGGCATGGCTGAAACCCATGCAGCCAAGCCCCACCGCAGACACTTCAAGCCCTTTTCCCAATATACGCTTATCCATCGTCTTCCTCCTGTGTTACCTTATACTTTCCTTATCTATCTCATACATTCCTTCAAACTTCATATAATTCTGCTTATAATTTCTTTGCGATTTCTTCCGCTTCCTTACTGCCTGCCGCCATCCCGACATACTCCATGCCGTACATCCGCGCAAAACGGCTCATTGTATACTCTGCTTTCTCCAGCATCCACTTTTCCGGTGCTGCTCCCTGAAACAGAAATACAAATTTTCTTCCGGACAACGCGCCCTGGCTGACAGGACCATAGAAACGGTCAAGCAGATTTCTGACAGAGCCGCTCATATTGTGCCAGTAAACCGGCGAACCGATAACGATCACCTCTGCCTTTTCCATCGCATCTACAATCTCTGCAAACTGGTCATCCTCAAACTTCTGTCCATAGCTGTACAGCCTGTAATCAACTAAATGTAATGACTTATACTCTTTCCCTGCAAGCAGCTTTTCAGCCAGCCTTGCCGTATTCCCTTCTTTGTTGGGACTTCCGTTAATAAATAAGATGCTCATGTTCTTACTATACTCCTTTCTCACATGCCGCTTTAGTGGTATCAACCAATTCCCTTTCTGACTTCCATAATAAGCGAATCGAGACCCCTTTGGAAGTCTCGATTCGTTATGCAGTATATACCTTTGGGTTCTATCTGAATGGTACTTTCATATCCCCATTACTGACACTGGTTTAAATTTCCATAACCTGTATTTATGGTCAGAAACATTCCTCCAGGATTTCCAGGATTTCTTCCCTGGACAGCTTTTTACAGCACCCTGCTGTGAGGTTGCAGCTGTCAGCAACTTTTTGCAGCACACTCTTGTCGGTAATCCCCATTTCTGTAAAGGTAACCGGCATCCCTATCTCTTTCACAAAATCCGCAAGCGCCTGGACACCTGCCTCTGCCAGTTCCTCCTTCGTCTTCCCTTCTTCGGGGATACCCCACACATTTCTGGCAAAGCGTGCAAACTGGTCTGCGCCGTCCTGATACATATGCCGGTAAAGCACCGGATGGATCACTGCCAGCCCCTGCCCGTGGTTACAGTCTGTATAAGCGCCCAGCTGATGTTCAATCTGGTGTGCCTGAAAATCTGTTACCTTGCCAATCTTCAGGATTCCGTTCTCACCCATGGCAGAAGCCCACATCAGCTCGCTCCTGGCATTCATATCCCCCATATCTTTCAGCAATGCACGGATGTTGTGGATCACATTCCGCATCACAGCTTCCCCTATCTCATCTGATAGGGTGGTCTCACGGGGACTGCCGAAATAAGTTTCCATACAGTGGCTTAAAGTATCAAAAGCTCCTGAAATCACCTGTTTTTCCGACAGTGTCATGGTATATGCAGGATCTAATACCGCAAAAGCCGCATAAGCACCCAATACGCCGGCTTTCTGCTTTGTTTCCTCATTAGTGATGACAGCCCCGCTGTTCATCTCAGCGCCCGTACCAGAGGCTGTAACCACTGCTCCCATGGGCACAAATTCTGTGGGATATTTGTGCTCCATAAACTCCATATTCCATATATCCTCCTCTGTGACCGCCTGCGCTGCAATGATCTTACTGCAGTCAATAACGGAACCGCCGCCTACGGCAAGGATAAAATCAACCTTTCTTTCCCTTACAAGGGCAGCTCCTTCCTGCACTTTCGCATAAGTCGGATTGGGCATGATCCCCGAAAATTCAACAATCTCCTTTTCTGCCTCTCTTAATAACCCGCAGATTTCATCAAATATGCCATTCTTTTTTATGGAGCCTCCTCCATAAGCGATCATCACCGTTTTCCCAAATTTTACCAATTTTGCTGTCAAAGCCTTTTTTGCTGCTCCCTGTCCAAAATATACTTTTGTTGGGTAAGAATAAACAAAATCATTCATTGCAATGTATCCTCCTCGCCATATACTTCCTCAATCATCGGAAACGTACTCCATGCTTTCGGCCATCCACAGTAGAACGCCAGCTGCGTTACCATTTCCACTGCTTCCTCTTTTGTGATCCCATGCTCTTTTCCAAGAACCAGATGGGATTTCAGCTGCGGATACAGTCCTGCCGAGAACAGTGCCGCAATCGTGATCATGCTGCGGTCACGCGCTGAAAGCTGTTCCTCCCTCGACCATACCTCCCCAAATAATACATCGTCATTCAGTTCTGCAAATTTGGGTGCCAGGCCGCCCAGCCTGTCCCTGCCTGCCGTCTGTTTCTTTGCCATACTGTTTCTCTTCCTTTCAGATAATTTGATTGCCATTTATTGTGGACTTATTATTGTCTTCAGTGCCTTTTACCGCTGTCCTTCCGGCAGTGCCGCTTCTGTGTTGATTCCAAGATTCCGTGCCCAATCCACGACTGTCTCCTCACTTTCCGCCACCTCTCCACGGGACAGAACCAGTTCATTTCCCATCACCAAGGCATCCGGCTGTATCCGCGAAATTGTCTCCACCGTTTTGGAAGCCCGGCTGCCTCCATGGGTAATAAAGGGTATGATTGTTTTATCCCTAAAATCGTATTCTTCCAGAAAAGAATATACTGCCATAGGCAAGTCTGCCCACCAGTTCGGGTACCCCACGAACACATATTCATATTGCTCAAAATTCTCCACATGAGCGGCAAGCTCCGGGCGGAAATTCGCCCCCTGCTCCTCCGCTGCCTGATCCACTAGAGGATCATGATCCAGAGGGTAGGGTTCTGTGGTTTCAATACAGAACAGGTCTCCGCCGATGGTCTGCTGGATCAGCCCCGCCACATACTCGGTGTTTCCCAATTTCTCACCGTCCTTAACTACAACGCTTGCACCAGCTACGGCATCCACTCCGGTAATATCCACATCCTCCGGTACGGAGAAATAGACTATCAGTATATTGGAGCCTGCTGTGTCGGTTCCTGCGCCTGCCAGATCTTCTGACATTTCCGTACTTCCTTCTCCCAATGCCTCTCCCGGTGATGTCGCTGGAACATTCTCTGTGGACGGTTCATCATTTCCCCCGAATTTGTTGTCCGCATTGCTTTGACTGCCGTCACGATCGGCCCCACAGGCAGTAAGGCAAAATACCAATATCGCGCTTATCAATAATGTCGCTTTCTTTTTCAATCTTATGTCTCCTCCACTCTTTATTCTTCACTGGACTCCGTATCAGAAAACCCGTCAGGTTCTATCGTTATAGTATCCTTGTAGTTTTCAAAAACGAAAAATTCTCTACCTTTTCCCCTTGCTCCCATATTTTTATGGTTAAAGTATAAACAAAACGAGACTCCAACAGAAGTCTCGTTTTGTTTATCAGTTTATACCCACAGGTTATAACATATAAAACTTATTTTGTACATTACATACTATTTATTTACTGCATTGCAGCCCGCACAGCCTCAAGAAAGCGCTTTACTGTCTCAGACGGATGTGGTGAATGAAGCAGTCCATAAGGAATACTGTGGTTCCATTCCACTGGAATCACTTTCAGGAGCGGATGCACACTTGCCCATCCTGGGATTGCCAACAGCACATCATTACTGTTTTCACAGCGGTTAAAAATACTCATGTTGTAAAATTCAAAATCCACAATATGTATCTGATCATGGTTCTGCTGAAGGTCATCACGCAGCCGATCAACATAATGGCTCCATTCCCGCCGCATCATCAGCAGGTTTTCCCCATACAGATCCTCTATCAAAAGTTTATCCTTTGCGGCAAGGCGGTGATGAATGGAAACCGCACAGCACAATGGCTCCCGGGAAAGCTGCAGCCCTGCGCAGTTCCGTAAACTTAACATGGTTTCGTCAAAAATCCCACCGACAATATCAATATTTTTCCCTAAATTTGCCAGAATCTCCCTGGCATTCTCCGGTGTGTTCTCAAACGGAATGATCTGGAACTTTATATCAGGACAATGCTCCTGTATCTTCGGCCATATCTGCATCAACAGTTGTGCTGGTGTCATTGGGGAAGACCCAATGCGGATTATGTTCGTATCTTCCTGCATGGCATTTTTAGCCCGTGTCACGGAATCCCTGCAATACTGGATGATATATTTTGTGTCCCGGTACAAGGATTTACCCGCTTTTGTCAGGATCAGTCCCCTGTGTGTCCTTTCAAACAGTTTTACATCTAAGGAGTTTTCCAACAGATTAATCTGCTTAATGACCGCAGTAGGCGTGATAAAAGATTCTTCCGCAGCTTTGTTGAAGCTGCCTGCATCTGCTACCCGCAGAAAAGTTTCAAGTTGAGGATTATACATCTATCCCGCCTCCTTCTGACCACTTATTTTTAATATACCAATGCGGTAAAAGAAAATGTTACAAGCCTCCACTCTTCTCCAGACTTACTGTATACCTCAGTCACAGCAAAGTGGTGAGTTGTCGGCTTCCCATTCAGTAACAGACCATAATTACAGTCTGTGATCACAACAGCAGTATCTCCATAGATATCGACACTCTGACTGTTGAATTTTATTTCTGTCGGTTTGAATTCACCGCTTGTATAGAAGCTAATTTCACGATCCAGCTTGCAGGTGATTCCGATATGCACAAAATTGCAATTTGCATCTGCAATCTCACGCATACCAAGTTCATCAGCCCGCTCCATTGCATCCCAAAACTTTTTTGAAACCGTTAAGATTTTCTCTTTCATGGCAGAAATCCTTTCTGTATTCATACAAATTATAAGTTACACAAGAAAATTTATCAATAGGCCGGTGGCAAAGGCAAACACCATAATATAAACCAGATAAAGAATAAAATTCTTCGCACCCAATACAATCTTCAGTGCGCCAAGGTTCGTGATCTTTGTTGCCGGGCCGGTCACCATGAAAGCCGCTGCGCTGCCCATACTCATTCCGTCACTCAGCCACGCTTGTAAAAGCGGGATGGTCCCGCCTCCGCAAGCATAGAGCGGAACCCCGATCGTAGCTGCCATCAGCACCCCGAATGCCTCGTTGCCGCCGAATATGGCTGTCATGGTATCAGCCGGCACATATCTCTGAAAAAGCGCCGAAAGCACTACACCAAACAGGAAATACAATCCTGTTGCTTTGATGTTCCTGCCAAGATTCTTGAGAAAACGCAGAAAAATATTGGGATCAGTATCCCGGCTTTTCGGCTCCTGAAATGCACCAAACCTGAAAAAAGACCCATCTTTGCCACAGCAAAGATTTTTTCCACAACAGAACCGCACCAGCAGTCCCGCAATAATCCCACACAGAAAACAGGATACTATCCTCACCACCAAAGCCGTTGTTCCCAGCGCCGCACTGTAAATGATCAGCTGCGGGTTCAGCAAAACAGAACTCATCATAAAAGCGGCAAGCCAGTCATCCGATATGCCATAGCGCGAAAAACTGGCTGCAAGAGGGATGGTCCCGTACATGCACAGCGGCGAGGCAATCCCCAGCATGCTGGCAGGCACTACCCCGAATGCCCCCAGCTTTCTGCCGCTTAAGGAACGCACCGCATCATGGATCTTTTCCTTTGCAAACACGGATACGGCGGAACCCAGCACCATACCCAGCACCCAATAGGGGAAAATCTGCCGCAACTGAACATCAAAATAATACCAAATATAAACAAACTCTCTGCGCAATATGTCAATCATCAATGTTCACCAATTCATAAGTGCGGCTTCCCAAGCCAATCTCTTCAGCATGCTCCAAAGTGTGCAGACCATTCCGGCCATTTACACGGTTCTGCAGGGATTCACTGCCCTCCGCCGCAAATGCCAGGTCAATACTGGCCTGATCGATGGCCACCGGATCGAAGGATGCCAGAATCCCAATATCATGAATATCCGGCTTAGCAGGGTTCCCATCACAGTCACAGTCAATGGATATATTATTTAGCACGCTGATATAAACAATGCGCTCCCCATTTCCCAGATAGTCAGATACGGATTTCCCCGCTTCCGCCATAGACTCCGTAAAGGCAGTCTGATCCCCGCCCCAAGGGCTGGTGTTGCTCTTCCCTCCGGTATGGATCAGGCATTTACCCTCCTGACTCCCCAGCCCGATGGAGATATTCTTAATGGCTCCACCAAAACCTGCCATGGCATGCCCCTTAAAATGGGAAAGCACCAGATAAGAATCATAATCGCCAAAAGCTGCCCCTACCAGATTTTCGGAAAGCTGGCTGCCGCCCTCCACTGGAAGGCTCATGGAACCATCCTCATCAAGGATCTTGAAATCCGCAATGGCAGTAAAACCATGGTCTTCCGCCACCTGATAGTGCATCGCCGTTTCCGCCCGGGAACCGCCGTACGCAGTATTGCATTCCACGATAGTTCCATCAACTAGTTCTACAACATCCTTGATTAGTTCCGGCCGAAGATAATTGCTGGCAGGCGGCTCACCGGTAGAAAGCTTTGCCGCAACCTTTCCGGTAGGTTCCCAGCCAAGGGCTTCATAAACGGCAACCATCCCTTCCGGGGAAATGTCACTGGTAAAGTAAACAATGGAAGCCTCCCCATCAGCAGCCGGTTCCGTGACGGCATCTGATTCCCCATCGGCATTCACCTCACCGGAAACTCCTTCATCAGATTCCGAAGGCCCTATTTCACTCTGCTGTATACTGTTGTCCTGCCCTGATGTTTCCGGTGCGCTCCCTGAATTTCCACAGCCGGCCAAAAGCACCAGCATGGAAATCACAACACCAAATGTAATAATACGTTTCATAAATTTTGACCTCCTTTTGTCAAATGTTTTGTTAAATTCCATGTTCTCCAAACAGCCAGCCCATAATGCTGTCTTCATACGCAAAGGCTCCGCCTCCACCGTGCTGGTCTCCAATGCCCCGCTCAGAAAACCATGTCTGGTCTTTCACATCCAAAACCAACAGCCTGCTGATCTCATCTTCAGAAAGCCCCTGTCCTTCATACAGCCCATAGAGCGTTTCATAGGCATCCTTTAAAGGTGCCGAACCATAATAGCTGTCCTCTTCACCGATTGCCATATATAC
>CAQUWW010000134.1:0-6031 GCA_948896875.1 uncultured Acetatifactor sp.
CTCCCGCATTATTTCAAATCCATGACCCAGCTCTTCCAGAGAAACTCTATGTGTAATCAGCCTGTCAGGGCATATCTGCTTTCTCTGCAGCAGATCCAGAACATAATGCCAGTCGTCCGTCTGCTCATGGGTAAAGGAGGAATTCCATGTCCCGGTAACAGTCAACTGGCTGCGAAGAATCTTCCAGTACACATTTCTTTCCAGCAGCATATCCGATGCGGGGTTCCCCACCAGACAGATCCGTCCGCCGGCAGCAGTATAGTCCACCGCCTGTGCCAATGTCTCCTGCTTTCCCACACACTCAAAAAACACATCTGCACCTCTGCCATCCGTCTGCTCCAGAAGCCATTCTCCCGCTTTCTGTCGGCCCCCGTCGCACCAGGCACTTTCCGGAAGCCCCAGTTCCAATACTTTCTGCCTTTGGAACTCTTTGTTTCCAATGACCAGAATTCTTCCGAAATTTCCACTCTCTGTCCTTCTTTTTTCCATCAAAAACATAAGCAGGAGCAGCCCTATGGTTCCCATTCCACAGATCGCCACCGTATCCGAATTTCCCGGCATCACCCTCCTCATGGCATGAACTGCCACTGCCATAGGCTCCAACATTGCAGCCTCTTCAAAGGATACATCTTCCGGAAGCTCTATCAGATTATTTGCCGGAACCGACACATATTCTGCAAAACCGCCATTTCTGCGAGATCCCAGATAGTTGTAATGCCGACACATCTCATATTGCTTTTTCAGGCAGGGACGACAGGCTCCACAGGGAATCAACGGAAACACCCCGACAGCCTTTCCCATCCATCGGGAATCTACTCCTTCTCCGGTCATGACAACCGTACCGGAAAATTCATGTCCGGGAATTAGAGGATACGAGTAGGCCCCTGTTTTGTAAATCCGCGGAATATCAGAACCACAGATTCCCGCCGCCTCTACCTTTACCAGGACTTCACCGCTCACCGGCACAGGATTTTCCCATGTCTCCTGACGAATCATATTTATTCCATGCAAAACCCAGGCTTTCATTCATCAAAGGCTCCTTCCGCCCATATTTCCCAATATTTTTCCATTATAAGCTCAAAACGCCAGAAATACAATAGTTCAGTCACGAAATATATTACGGAAACTTCCGAACCGTGATACGAAACTTTCAAAGGTCTCTTTCCGGCTTCCGACACATATGATAAAATAAGGAATTTCTATAAGCAGGGCCCTGAACCCTGAAGAAAGGCAGTAAGAATCCATGAAAATTGCCATAGTCGGAACAGAAGCGGACACACTCAATTATGTCCGCTATGTGCAATCCATATCCGCGATCCCTGTGGTCACCCTAAACACAGCAGATGTATCCGCCTGCGATGCCCTGCTCCTCCCGGGAGGAGGCGACATTACACCCGCCTTTTTCGGTGAGCAGAACCGCGGCTCTCGAAATATTGACACAAAACTGGATGTTGTGCAGCTGCATGCCCTTGATCTGGCGTTGGACAGACATATGCCTGTTCTTGGAATCTGCAAGGGTATGCAGATCATAAACGTGGGTCTGGGCGGTTCTGTCCTTCAGGATCTGCCGCCCGACGCCGCCCGACGCCATCAATATGATGGAGAAGATCAATATCACAGCGCCGTAAACGCCACAAACTCCTGGCTGTATAATCTGTATGGTCGGGAAATGACAGTGAACAGCGCTCACCACCAGGCTCTTGGCCGGCTGGGCAAAGGTCTGACGGTGGTACAACACTGTCCACAGGATAACTGCGTGGAAGCCATTGTCCATAAAGATCTGCCCATTCTCGGCGTTCAATGGCATCCGGAACGCCTTGATGAAAGGCGCTCCGGCGTCAAAGGGGAGAAGGTTTTGGCTCACTTTGTTTCTCTGATTTCTGCTTCTGGGTAAGCAGATTCCATGTGGCCTCGGTTTTAGAGGCAATCTGCCGCCTCCTGTTGGCTCTCGATATCTCAAACAGGGATCTGACCATCTCCCTGAGCATTTTCACCGTGTCCTCGTCCACTTCCTTCAACGCACCGATAATGCCGTTCATGCTGCGTTTCCACTCTGCGGTAAAATCAATCAGATTATCCGCCTGGGAAGCCGTAATGACATGATACATGGTATCCACAAAGGTGCGGAGCTGCTGTTCGTCCAGGGACAAGATCCATTCATTCAGATTATTGTCCATTTCCCTCCTGCGCTCGTACAGATCATTTGCCCGCACCAGATGATTTCCCGTCACCTGCCAGGTATAGGGGTCATGCTGCAACAGGCCAAATGTATTGCTTTTTACCACCTGAAAATGCATATCCGACTCAAAAATCATGCCCACCAGAGAAGAATTGGGCAGAATTTTTACCACCCTTTCCGAAATTCTGTCATATCCACATTTTTCCAGCACCTCCGGCCGAAAGCCAGGACCGTCCATGCTGTATATTTTTATAATTCTCTCCTGAATATCGGGTCCCGCATTCATGGCACTGTACACTGCCAGATTTCCCCCTTTGGAATGTCCTCCCACATAAAAAGGTCCCTGAAACCTGGAGGCCACCTCCTCCAGATACCTGACGCTGTACTCCTGTCCGGGCACCGGTGACAGAAATGCCATATTGAAGTCTTCCTTCCACCCCACAATCGTCTCGTCTGTTCCCCGGAAAGCCACATAGACAATCTTTTCATCCGGGAAACAGGTAATGGCCGAAAACTGCGTCTCCCATTTTTCCTCGATTACATTGACATAATAATTCAGCTTCATATCGCCAAAGCGCCTGCCTTTCATCATCTCCTCCAGCAAAGCTCTGTTGACCTTCTCATAACGCACGTCCGCAAACAGCTTCTCATAATCCGGATGGTCCTTTAAGCTTTTCAGAATTACCGGTTCCCCGCTTTCCCCCACCATTCCGTCAAATTTCAGATAGGATAGCTGGCACAGCGCCAGACTGTCCACCTCTGTCAGCGGCATTTCTTCAAATGTATATCTGCCATATTTTTCCAGATAATTGAGTACTGTTCCCATATTGATATGCCTGCCTTTCCACAAACTGTAAATTCTGTGACTGATTTTATTTTAACAGAAAGTATGGTTGATTTTCATTAAAATAATCTTATAATTTATTAAAAATCTGATTCTTGCTTTTTCCACTTCCCTATAGTATTCTTGAAATACCTCTAAAGTTACACCAGAAGAAAAGGCGGCACATCATGATAAAACACACCGGGAAACGACTTGATACCCATCCAGAAGATTATGTGGTATTTGATTTGGAGACAACAGGCTTAAGCCCTGAAAGAGACGAAATCATTGAGATTTCAGCTATAAGAGTACGGAAGGGACAAATGACCGATCAGTTCTCCACCCTGGTCAATCCAGGCAGACCCATTCCCTTTGCCGCATCCAATGTCAATGGAATCACAGATGCCATGGTAAAAGATGCTCCTTCCCTCCACACAGCCCTGAACGATTTCCTGCTGTTTGCCGGAAAAGATATTCTGGTTGGTCATAATATACATACTTTTGATATGCGCTTTCTGTACAACAGCGCAGACAGAGAACTGAACCAGACGATAGAAAACAATTATGTAGACACTCTCTATCTTGCCAAAAACTGTCTGCCGCTGCTGCCCCGGCACCGGTTGACTGACATAGCAGCTTATTTTCACATCGAAACTGAAGGTGCCCACCGCGCACTGAACGACTGTATTATGAATCAGAAATGCTTTGAAAAACTGGGAAGGCTTCTGACAGAACAAAAGAATAAGTGCAACTCCAATCAGACCGGCCCTCTCTGTCCCAAATGTGGCAGTATGCTGATCAGGCGAAATGGACGCTACGGCACATTCTGGGGCTGCAGTGGGTTTCCAGTATGCCGTTATACACAGAATACATAGAACAGCCGGGAGCATATATATTCAGACCGCCTTCTCCTTCCATTTTCCATGCTTATAGAAGAAAAAGGTAATAAGCGCTCCGAATACCCAGGAAGCCAGCAGGGAGATGAAGACACATTCCTGCCTTCCCCCCGGAAACTCCGGTGATCTGGTGAGAAATGCGATTCCATAGGCAACAGGCACACGAATCAGAACTGTGGTCACAATAGAGATCCACATTGGCGTCACCGTATCTCCGGCTCCGCGCATAACACCGGACAAACTCTGGGTCACTGCCATTGCAATATAGCCCACTGCCAGAATTCCCATCATATCCCGGCTCAGCTCCACCAGTTCCGGTGTCTTCGTAAAGATTCCCATCAATGCCTTTCCGAAGAGCAAAATCATTCCCGTCAGCACAGCAGAAGTCCCCATGGCAATGGCGGTTCCCTGTTTTGCGCCTTTCTCCACTCTGTCATACATTTTGGCGCCCACATTCTGTCCCGCATAGGTAGTCATTGCCGTTCCGAAAGAAAAGTTGGGCATCATGGCAAAGCCGTCCACTCGCATGATAATCACATTAGCCGCGATAAACATTACTCCGAAGCTGTTGGTCAGAGACTGAACCACAATCATAGCCATGGAGAAAATCGCCTGAGTAATGCCGGAGGGAAGTCCCAGCTGAATGATTTTCATGGTATGCTTCTTTTGAAGATTCAGATATACGGACTTCAAATCAAAAAGATCCGTCATCTTCATCAGTCTGAACAGACATAACAACGCGGAAATCACCTGGGCAATCACGGTGGCCAGCGCCACGCCGTTCACCCCCATGTCCAGCTTTGCCACAAACAACAGATCCAGCACAATATTCACAAAGGTAGATACCAGCAGATACAGGAGAGCAGACATGGAATCTCCCAGCCCTCTTAAGATTCCGCCCAGGATATTATAAAATGCCAGTCCCCCCGAACCAATAAACAGGATCAGCAGATATGTATGGCACCAGTCAATGATGGACTCCGGCGTATCCAGAAGCTCCAGCAGGGGTCTGGCCACCAGAGAGGCCACCACCATCACGAAGACTGTGGCAATTCCCGTCAACGTGATGCAGTTGCCGATGGTAGTGGAAAGTTCTTCTCTCTCCTTCGCTCCAAAGTACTGAGATACCATAATTCCGGCGCCCACACTGATTCCCACAAACAACACAATCAGCAGATTTAAAATAGGACCGGCGCTTCCAACGGCGGCCAGCGCATTGTCTCCCACATAATTTCCCACCACCACGCTGTCCACCGTATTATAAAGCTGCTGGGCAATATTCCCCACAAGCATTGGAATTGTGAAGAAAACAATCTTCTTCCAGGGTGTACCCTCCGTCATATCCACCGGTTCAAAGAACTTCTTAATCATTTCCATAATAAGTCACCTTCAGTCAGATTTGTATAAAGCCTGTCTGCCTATTATAATCGAAAGCTCCTTATTTTACAATACCTAATCGCGCCCCATTTCCTTCACAATCCGGTAATAAGCCATGGAAGTCCTTTTGTAGCTTAAGCTGTACACCAGAGCAAATATCACACATCCGGCCAATGAACAGATAATCAAAAGGTCTGTCTCAAAAAACTGGATGGCTCCCAGCAACATGTATACCATATGCATTCCCACCGCGGTGTGACACAACGCTCCCACAAGGGGCAGCCCGAATACCATACTGATCTGCTTTCTGATGGTGCGGCGGATTTCCGCATCTCCCATTCCCACCTGCTGCATAATCTCAAAGTTCCTCTGGTCTTCAAAGCCTTCCGTAATCTGCTTGTAATACATGATAATCAGCAGACAGATCATAAATATCGACCCGAAAAAGATCCCGATAAACAAAAGCCCCCCGTACATGCTCTCCGTTTCCTCCATAAAGGCTCTGCGGTCATAATACTGTGCAAATCCAGGCAGACTGCTGACATACTGTTCCAGACCGGCGGAAAAGCTGTCCACATTTCCTTCCTCTCCCCGGGGCCAGAAACCATACACAAAAGTCTGCTGGCTGACACAGTCTACGCCATAGAGCATGCTGACTTCTCCCAGTTCCTCTTCGTCTGCAAAAACAATAAAATAGAGCTCGTTAAACGTATCATTCTCATGCTTTTCCCGGATACTGCTCTCCCGCAGTTCTTC
>CAQUWW010000134.1:6041-8245 GCA_948896875.1 uncultured Acetatifactor sp.
ATACTCCAGCTCCTTTTCCGAATTTGTGAACCGGACCTTCTCCTCCCCGTAATCCGCACCGCTGGAAAACAGCAGAACTTCGTCTGACTGCAGAGTCTCGTCGGTTCCCTCCAGCGCATTATATTCTTCCAGCGTCAACAGATGCAGATGGGTCCATCCGGTGTATTCGTAAGGAGTTCCCTTACTACAAAATATTTTATCCTTCTGATAGGAAGGAATATCCACATAAGAATACAGCAGCTCTTCTTCCAACGTAACGCCATATTTTTCCGCAAGCTCCTGCGTCTTATCCTGAAGCGCATTCCGGTCTGTTCTATTCTCACCAAGGAAATAGACTTCAAAACCTCTGCCGAACCCGGAGGTTATGATAGATTCCATCCCAAGATAGACCGAAACCGTACAGACCACCGTAATGATGACCATGGTTGCAAAAATGCAGATATTGGACAGACTTGCCGCACTTTTTTTCATCCGGTAAAGCATACCTGATACCGTGATAAAATTCTCGGGTCTGTAGTAAAAACCCTTCCGCTTTTTGAAGAAGCGCAACGCCGCCACACTTCCGGAAGTAAAAAGCAGATAAGTGCCGATGATAACCAGAAAAACCGCCAGAAAGAAATCCCCAAAGACCTGACTATCCAATGTGGCATTTATGGCCATAGTATATCCCAGTACCATGGCAGCAAGCCCTGCAATGCTCCATATTCCAATATGCTTAGGCTCCTTCTCCCCTCTTCTGGCATCGCTCATCAGTTCCACCGGGTTGGACTTTCCCACCTGAACCAGGTTCACAAACAGGTTCAGTCCCATAATAAACCCATAGAATACCAGCGTATCCATAATGGCCTTTGGATTGATGACAAATGTCACATCCACAGGCATCTTTGCCAGGTTCAGGAGAAGCAGAAAGACCAGCCTGGAGAACAGAAGTCCCAGTATAATTGCACCGACCATCACAATGCAGTAAATCATCAGACTCTCCCAGAACATCATGATGCCGATATGCTTTTTCTCCAGTCCCAATATGCTGTACAATCCCAACTCCTTCTTCCGGCGCTTGATGAGAAAGCTGTTGGTATAGTATAGAAATGGAATCATGATCAGTCCCAGAAGGACAAATCCGATTTCTACCAGCACCAGAGCATAGGCCCCTTTGGGAAGCGTATACATGATATCGTTTTTCAGAATCAGATCAAACACAAAATAAGTAAACATTGCAAAAATGCCAACTCCGATATAGGGGAAATAGACCGAGCTGTTCTTGCGGATATTTGTGGCTGCCATCCGGGGCAGAAGCGAAAAATGTCTCTTCATTATCTCCACCCCTTTCTCAGGCCTGCGCCGCTGCCTGCACTTTTTCCGTGTGCAGCACAGTCAGCGTGTCGGATATTTTCCGGTACATGTCTTCATCGTTCATCCTGCCCCTGTATATCTGGTTAAACACACAGCCATCCTTGATAAACAGCACTCTTCCGGCACGGCTTGCCGCCTGTATGCTGTGTGTCACCATCAGAATCGTCTGATTCACCTGGGCAAAAATACGCAGCAGCTTATCCGAAGCCTTGGAGTCCAGCGCTCCCGTGGGTTCGTCCGCCAGCACAATCTGGGGCCTTGTAATCAGGGCTCTGGCCACCGCGGTGCGCTGTTTCTGTCCTCCCGACACCTCGTAAGGATACTTTTCCAGAATCTCCTGAATATCCAGCTTCGCCGCCAAAGGTTTGATGCGCTCTTCCATCGTCCTGTAATCACAGCCGGCCAGCACCAGCGGCAGGAATATATTGTCTTTCAGCGACAGCGTATCCAGCAGATTAAAGTCCTGGAATACAAAGCCAAGATTGTCGCGCCGAAACGCACACAGTTCCTTCTGCCTGATATCCGCCATATTTTTCCCGGCCAGAATCACCACGCCTGCCGTAGGCTTGTCCAGAGATGCCATGATGTTTAACAGGGTGGTCTTCCCGGAGCCGGACTCCCCCATGATCGCCACATATTCACCCTGCTCCACCGTAAAGTTCACATTATCCAGCGCCTGTACCTTATTTCCACCCAGACGGGTGGTATATATTTTCCTCAGATTTTTTACTTCCAACAGTGCCATTTTTATCCTCCTTACTTATAGTTCCGCAGTGCTTCCTCGACACACTTTTCTTCCGATAGATTTTCAGCTGCATAGTGCGCATCTGTAAATCTATCTGTGCGCCTTC
>CAQUWW010000135.1 GCA_948896875.1 uncultured Acetatifactor sp.
GCCCAAACTCTTTCCTGATATCATAGGGAAAAATGACATAAGCGCCCCCTGTCTCCCCCGCCTCATAAATCAGGGACTCATACTCATACACTCTGCCGTTCAATACCTGCACCTCATCCAATCCGTTTTACCCAGTATACCAGAAAACCGCCGACATTAAAAGGACAAAACCCCCGTCATCCTGAAGATCATCCTGAAGAATATCTCCGTCAACGGTATCAGCATAAGCGGAAAACAGGAAATTTCATCACTCCTCTCTCCCGTTTTTTAACCTGTCATGAAGCCATCTCCTGCCTGTCCACGCGCTGCTTCAGGAGCAGGGCCAGCACTGCCGCCAGGATCCTGGCCCACACCGTGCTCCACCAGATCATGACCTGCCCTCCGAACAAAGGCGGCAGAACCAGCATGAGCACCAGCATGAAGATAGGCTCTATAAAAGTCAGCACATAGGAATAGACGCTCTTCTCCGTTGCGTAGAAGCTGGCCGTGGTGATCCGCAGGATTGCCACAAAGGGAACCGATACCAGGAAGATGGGCATGATCCTGGCAATCTCCAGATTCACTTCGTTCGATGCGCCGAATAGCACTCCCAGGCTCCCTTTCGTCAGGTACAGGATGATGCAGCCGATCACCGACAGGGCAAAGGCAAACCCGTAGGCCAGCCTCCGGATGGATTTCAGGTTCACCCAGTTCTTTTCGCCATAGCATTGGCTAAGCAGGGGCTGGCATCCGTCCCCCACCCCCTGCAGGATGAGGTAGATGATGCAAATCACATAGGCAATGCAGGCATAGGTGGCGATTGCCGGATCCCCGCCGTAGGAGACGGAAAAGCGGTTGATGATAATCAGGGAGATATTGGGGGACATGGCCAGCCCAAAGGGCGCAATCCCAATCTTGATCACATCCGCCGCTACCTTCCCCATCCTGGGAAAAGGGATTGCCAGCGTAAACTGCTTTTTGTCAAGCAGGTAGAGGAGAGCAATCACCATGGTGACTCCCTGTCCGATTACCGTAGCCCAGGCCGCCCCTGCGACGCCCTGCCCCATGACCCATACGAACAGGTAGTCCAGGATGATGTTGGTGACGAACCCGGCAATCATGGAGACCATGGCATAGAATGCGCCGCCGTGGTTGCGGATAAAGGGGACCAGGCCCGTGCCGATGACCTGCAGAGCCGCCCCCACAGCGATCACCGCTATATATTCCTCCCCCAGGGTCAGCATCTCCCCGCCTGCTCCCAGCAGCCTTAAAAGGGGGCTGTTCAAAAGGAAGATGGCAATGGTCAGAATCACACTGGAGAGAATCAGCAGCCACATGGAGCCCGCCGTATATTCCCTTGCCTGAGCCTCCTTCTTTTCCGCCTTGTTGATGGAATAGTAGATGGCGCCTCCCATTCCTATTCCCGTACCCAGAGCCTGGATGACGGCCACGATGGGGTAGGCGATGTTCACCGCCGAAAGCCCCAGGTCCCCGATGCTGTTCCCCACAAAGAAGCCGTCCACAATCGTATAGACCCCGGACAGGGCAAAGGATAGTACGGACGGGATTACATACTTGAAAAATTGTTTTACATCGCTTGTCTGCTTCATTGCTGCTCTTTTCCTCCTGCTGCGAGAAATAATTCCACGAAAAATGCTGTGCTGTCGTTTATCTGCCACACAGCGTAATAATTGTTCAGCTGCTCCATAAAAATGGTGTCGCTTATCATATGGAACCTCCTTCTATTTAGTCTGTACATGTACTATATGCATTATAGTCCGTATATGTACTAAAAGTCAAGAAGAAAAATAATTTTTTTTGAATCAAAAAAGACACCCTACTGCCGAGGTGCCCTTTCGGTTCTGTGGCTCTGTCATGCATTTTTACATTCCCTTTTCCATCTCTTTTTCCAGCACGGTATTGAATAATGTGATATCCTCTACCATCCGCAGTACCCTGTCGCTTCCCATGATCTGGAAGACACGATGTTCCAGTTCCCGCAGGGGCGCCAGCAGTCCGTCGGAATAGGCCATTCCCTTCTCCGTCAGGGATATCTGCTTTTCCCGGCGGTCTTCGCTGCCGGGGGACAGGGCGATATACCCCTCCTCCTTCAAGGACTTCATGACACTGTTGACTGTCTGCTTGGTCAGGCCCGTAAGGATGCAGATTTTCTTCTGCGTCATGGCCTCCTGTCCGTCCAGGGCGTACAGGACGAACAGCAGATAATAATTGATGCCTCTGGAAGCTGCCCAGGAGCTGTATAATGCGTTGGCCTGCCCCCATATGCCCCATAGCTTATGTCCCTCTGTCTGCATACCGATACCTCCTCGTATTGTCATATCCAGTCCGATAACAGAATCCAAAACAGATTCTGTTATCAGTATTATAGTATTTATACATACTTTTATCAAGACCTTTGGACGGGCCAGAACCCATGCCTTTACTCCATCAGACATTTTACTGCGAGGAGTAAAATAAATCCCAATAATCTCGCCATTCTTTCCCTTTCCGAATCCTCCTGGATTCTAAAAAGCTGAATATCCTGTGTGACAATCAACTCCTGATAATAAGCTGTCCGCAAATGAATATAAAGTTTCATATGTCGGATTTTTGTCTGTTCGGCATACAGCTATTTTAATATCTGGAAAAAAATGTAACTTGCCTGTTGACAAAACAAAAAAGGTGGTCTATTATAATACCAACCTTTCCGGTAGGTATTTCCGGGAACGAAAGGAGAAAACATTATGTCTGATTACAAATTTGAAACTTTACAGCTCCATGCAGGGCAGGAACATCCGGACCCGGCCACCGACGCCCGCGCAGTTCCCATCTATGCCACCACTTCCTATGTGTTCCGGGACTCGGCCCATGCGGCGGCCCGTTTCGGCCTGGCCGATGCCGGCAACATATACGGCAGGCTGACGAATTCCACCCAGGATGTGCTGGAGCAGCGTGTGGCCGCTCTGGAAGGCGGCGTGGCGGCGCTGGCTCTGGCCTCCGGCGCGGCAGCCATCACTTATACCCTGGAGGCCCTGGGACAAAACGGCGGCCATTTTGTGGCTCAGAAGACCATTTACGGCGGAAGCTACAATCTGTTGGCCCATACGCTCCCGGCCTTCGGCATTACGGCCAGCTTCGTGAATATTCATGACCTTGGGGAAGTGGAAGCCGCCATTCAGGAGAACACCCGGGCCATCTATATTGAAACTCTGGGCAATCCCAACAGCGACATTCCCGATATGGACGCTCTGGCACAGCTTGCCCACAGGCACGGTCTGCCTCTGGTGGTGGATAATACCTTCGGCACCCCCTATCTGCTTCGTCCCATCGAGCACGGTGCGGATATCGTGGTACATTCCGCCACCAAATTCCTGGGCGGCCACGGCACCACCCTGGGCGGCGTCATCGTGGATTCCGGTAAATTTGACTGGGCCGCTTCCGGAAACTATCCGGCCATCGCGGAGCCCAATCCCAGCTACCACGGCGTGTCCTTCGTAAAAGCTGTCGGTCCTGCGGCATTTGTGACCTACATTCGCGCCATTTTACTGCGGGATACCGGGGCTACCATCTCCCCCTTCGCGGCATTTTTGCTGCTGCAGGGCATCGAGACCCTCTCCCTGCGTCTGGAACGGCATAGTGAGAACACGAAAAAGGTGGTGGAATTCCTTGCGGCCCATCCTCAGGTGGAAAAGGTCAATCATCCCTCTCTGCCCGACCATCCGGACCATGAATTATACCGGAAATACTTCCCCAATGGCGGCGGGTCTATCTTTACTTTTGAGATTAAGGGCGGCGTGCAGGAAGCACATAGATTTATCGACAACCTGAAGATTTTCTCACTGCTTGCAAACGTGGCCGATGTGAAGAGCCTCGTGATTCATCCCGCAACCACCACCCACAGCCAGCTTACCGCCGAGGAGCTGAAGGATCAGGGAATCAAGCCCAATACCATCCGGCTTTCCATCGGTACGGAGCACATCGACGATATCATAGCCGACCTGCGGAAAGGTTTTGACGCAGTATAGTAAACTACACATCAATCAAATTTGCATTATGGAGGTACCTTATGTCAAATATTTATACATCCGCGGACCAGCTGATCGGCAAAACCCCCCTTCTGGAGCTGACTCATATTGAGAAAGCCTATCATCTGAAGGCAAGAATTCTCGCAAAGCTGGAATACTTTAATCCCGGAGGTTCCGTAAAGGACCGGGTTGCAAAGGAGATGATCAACGATGCCGAGAGAAGCGGAAAGTTAAAGCCCGGCTCCGTCATTATAGAGCCAACTTCCGGCAACACCGGCATCGGTCTGGCTGCCGTTGCCGCGGCCAGAGGTTACAGAATCATCATCGTGATGCCCGAAACCATGAGCGTGGAGCGGCGTCAGCTGATGAAAGCTTACGGCGCCGAGCTGGTGCTTACCGAAGGCGCCAAAGGGATGAGCGGCGCCATTCAGAAAGCGGAGGAGCTTGCCGCTGTCACCCCGGGCAGCTTCATTCCCGGACAGTTCGTCAATCCCGCCAATCCGAAGGCTCACAGAGAAAGTACGGGTCCCGAAATCTATGAAGATACCGACGGTAAAGTAGATATCTTCGTGGCAGGCGTTGGAACCGGCGGCACTGTAACCGGCGTGGGCGAGTACCTGAAATCCAGGAATCCTGCGGTCAGAGTCGTGGCCGTGGAGCCCGCCTCCTCTCCTGTGCTTTCATCCGGTCAGGCAGGCTCACACAAGATTCAGGGGATCGGTGCAGGCTTTGTCCCTGATGTCCTGAACACGGATATTTATGATGAAGTCATTCCTGTCTCCGATGAAGACGCCTTTGCAGCAGGAAGACTCATTGGCAGAAGCGAGGGTGTTCTGGTGGGCATTTCCTCCGGGGCAGCCGCTTTTGCCGCCATAGAGCTTGCCAGGCGCCCTGAGAATGAGGGGAAGACCATTGTGGTACTTCTGCCGGATACCGGCGACAGATACTTGTCCACGCCGCTTTTTGCGGAATGATCTGTGGTACTTCTGCCGGATATTGGCAACAGATATTTGTCCACGCCGTTTCTTGCGGAATAGCCTGTGTGTGGAACTGCCTGTACCAGCGGAATATGAATCTGTCCGGAGGTGACTTGTGCAGTTTTGTGCAAATATACAGAGAACTCTACCGGATAATTACGGGAAAGATGACCGGAAATCAGCAGGAAAACAGGTGAATTTCACCAGAAGGAAGATAAGCAAAACAATGAGAATTTATCTGGATAATGCAGCCACAACGAAAATGAGCAAAACAGCGATAGACGCCATGGTTCCCTATATGGACACCGTCTATGGGAACCCTTCCAGCCTGCATTCCGCCGGGCAGGCGGCGGCCGAAGCGCTGGCGGAGGCAAGGCGGCAGATTTCCGCCTGCATCGGCGCTTCACCCGAGGAAATTACCTTTACCTCCGGCGGAAGCGAATCGGACAATCAGGCAATACTGTCCGCAGCGCGAATGGGAGAACGAAAGGGGAAAGAGCACATTATTTCCACGGCCTTTGAGCACCATGCCGTTCTGCATACCCTGAAAAAGCTGGAAAAAGAAGGCTTCGAAATCACGCTTCTGGATGTTCATGAGAACGGTATCATTGCCCCGGAACAAGTAAAAGCCGCACTTCGTGACGACACCTGCCTTGTCACCATAATGTATGCCAACAATGAAATCGGAACCATTCAGCCGATAGCGAAAATCGGTGAGATATGCCGTACCGGAAATGTCCTTTTCCATACGGATGCGGTGCAGGCGGCAGGGCATCTGCACATCAATGTGAATGAACAGAATATTGACATGCTTTCCCTTTCGGCCCATAAATTTCACGGACCAAAGGGAACCGGCATTCTTTATGCCAAAAAAGGAATCCCGCTGACGCCTCTGATCGAGGGCGGCGCCCAGGAACGCGGCAGACGGGCAGGCACTGAGAATATTCCCGCCATTATGGGAATGGCCGCCGCACTCTGCGAAGCCTGCTCCCATATGGAAGATACCGCGAAACAGGTGAGCGCATTGCGGGATAGGCTTATCGCAGGACTTTCGCAGATTCCCCATTCGATTCTCAACGGCGACGCGACAAATCGACTCCCCGGCAATGTGAGCTTCTGTTTTGAGGGAATCGAGGGCGAATCCCTTCTGCTGTATCTCGACGACAGGGGAATCTGTGCTTCCTCCGGCTCCGCCTGTACTTCCGGCTCCCTGGATCCAAGTCACGTGCTGCTTGCTATCGGAAGAATACACGAAATTGCCCACGGTTCCCTCCGCCTTACCCTTTCGGAAGAAAATACGGAAGAACAAATTCTGTACACCGTAAAGGCGGTAAGGGAAGCGGTAGAATATCTGCGAAGCATTTCTCCTGTCTGGCGGGATCTTGTCAGCGGGAAAAAAGAATTTATACTTTAGTGAGGTTTTATTATGGCTTTGTATAGTGAAAAAGTGATGGACCATTTCCGGAATCCCAGAAATGTGGGCGTTATCGAAGACGCCGACGGTATCGGCGAGGTAGGAAATGCAAAATGCGGCGATATCATGAAAATCTATCTGAAGATTGAAAATGACATCATTAAAGATGTAAAATTTGAGACTTTTGGCTGTGGTTCCGCCATCGCGTCAAGCTCCATGGCAACAGAACTGATAAAAGGGAAACCTGTCTCGGAAGCACTTACCCTCACCAATCAGGCGGTAGCCCAGGCGCTGGACGGACTCCCCGCTCACAAGCTTCATTGTTCCGTGCTGGCAGAGGCAGCAATCAAGAAAGCATTACAGGATTATTACGAGAAAAAGGGGTTGAAATTATGATGATTTCAACAAAGGGAAGATATGCCCTTCGGGTCATGATCGACCTGGCGGAAAATTACGGGAACGGTTATATTCCCATGAAAGAAGTGGCCGAGAGACAAAATATCTCTCTGAAATATCTGGAACGGATCCTTCCTGTCCTGACTAAAAATAAATTAATTGAAGGAGTTCAGGGAAAGGGCGGCGGTTATCGTCTGACAGCCACCCCTGATCGTTATCGTGTTGGGGATATTCTGCGCCTCACGGAAGGGGACCTGGCGCCGGTGGCCTGCCTCAGCTGCGAGTCTGATACCTGTGAACGTGCCGCCGGCTGTAAGACCCTGCCCATGTGGACGGAATTCTACAGGCTGACCAATGCGTACTTTGACGGAATCTCATTGTCAGATTTTGTCAAATCCGGGGAATCGAAGGATTCAGAACTTTCGCTGTAACAGCTGTGCGGCAAATATTAAGATACACCGTAGGTTGAAAGGAAAATCATGAAAATTCACATCAGAAACGCAAAACCAGACGAATATCATACCGTGGAGACAATCATGAAGCAGGTCCAGAAAATGCATATTGACTGGAGGCCTGATATTTACAAATACAGTGGAACGGTATTGCCCCTGGAAGTATATGAACAGGCGCTAAAGGATGAAGCCTTTTTCGTCGCGGAGTGCGCTGGAACGGTGGCTGGTATTCTGTTTATTGTATGCCGGCACATAGAATCTCCAAGTCAGGTGACAAGGGATATTATTTTTGTGGATTCCATGGCAGTGGACGAAAAATACCGGGGAAAGGGAATCGGACACGCATTCTTCGATTTTCTGAAGGATTTAAAATGTCAAAAAGGATATGACGGAATTGAATTGCAGGTAAACGCACAGAATACAGCCGCCCGGAAATTCTATTCCGATTACGGCTTCACAGACAAGTCTGTGAATATGGAGCTGTTATAGACTTTTATAAAGCCAGACCTCTTTATATATACTGCTTAACAATTAAACTTTCCGAGTGACCCGACTACATAACGCCAACCACATACGTTTAGTCAGTGCAGTACGGTATACTCACGAGCGATAAATTTGCCGCCGGTTTATAGCATCTGACGCTCGTGAGTCGGGTGAATCGCAGACCTTAGCGACTGGGCAGTATGAATTCTGGCGTTATGTAGTATAACAGCAAAAAGCGGGAACATGATTTCGGCTGCATATTTTCGTCTCTGTCACAGGGATCCTCCACACACTCCTTTTTCTTTATTGTAAAACCAAGCCGCTTATATAAACGAATATTAGCCATATTTGTGGCAACAACGCCAATAGATATCCTTTGATATCCCAAATTCTTTATGTGCTCCATCACATGGCAGATCAGCTTTGTCCCTAATCCCTGACCGCGGAAATCTGCTCTGACTCTAAATGCGCAAAGATATGCAGTGCTTTTGC
>CAQUWW010000136.1 GCA_948896875.1 uncultured Acetatifactor sp.
CAGTCAGGTACTGGAAGCAGCGGGGATAGAGAAAGAGCTTTTTTCTGTATGTGTTCCTGCGGGAAGCATGGCGGGAACGGTCTTACCGGCTGCTGTGGTGAATACGGGGCTGCCAAAGCAGACACAGATTGTCTCCGTAAGCCATGATCAGGTGGCTGCGGCCGTTGGCGCAGGAGCTTTTGACGGAAGTGCTGCGGTAGACGGCGCAGGAACTGTGCAGTGTCTGACACCAATCTATGATGAAATGCCGGATATTGACCAAATGTATGAGGGCTGTTTCTCAGTGGTGCCTTATGTGTTTCCGGGAACCTATGTGGCATATGCTTTTTCTTATACCGGTGGTGCGCTGATGCAGTGGTGTGTAGAGACTTTTGCGGGAGAAGCAAAGGGAAAGGCCAGGGAGCAGGGGATAACTGCCAATGAATTGCTGGAGCGGGAATATCAGGAGAGAAATCCGGATGGCCCCAGCGGTATGTTGGTGCTGCCCCACTTTGCAGGTGCAGCTACACCCTATATGGATATTGGATCTAAGGGTGTGATTCTGGGGCTTACCACGGCATCCACAGCAGCAGATATTTACCGCGGCTGCATGGAAGGGGTGGTATATGAAATGTACTTAAACTATCAGTCGTTGGCAGGCTCCGGTATCCGTTTTGAAAAACTGCATGCGACGGGAGGAGGCGCACATTCCGCAGTATGGATGCAGATGAAGGCGGATGTGCTGAACCTTCCCATCACGGCATTAAAGACTGTGGATGCCGGCACGGTGGGGAGCGCCATGCTCACAGGAGTGGCGGCAGGACTGTTCCGCAACCCAGAGGAAGCGGCAGAGGTGATGGTGGAGGAAACGGTCACCTATAAGCCACGTCAGGAGGTACACGAGAAATATATGCAGATATATGAGCGCTACTGTAAGTTGTACGATGCGGTGAGGCCGCTTATGTGATAGGAAAGGAGACCTATGAATCCATATATCGGACATGATTCCCAACTGTATGGGATTGAAGAACACCGCCTTGTAGGCGGAAAGGGCGACGGGATGCGCCTGTATGAAGTAAATAACGGAAAGGGCGTGCTGCTTATGGTATCTCCGGACAGAAACGGGGATATCGCCAGACTTATGTACAAGGGGATGAACTTAAGCTATCTCTCCCCCTGTGGCTATGTTGCCCCTGCCTATTATGACAGTATTGGCAGCAATTGGCTGAATTCCTTTACTGCCGGTTTTCTTACCACCTGCGGGCTGGAAGCGGTGGGCAGCCCCTGTGAGGATGAAGGGGAAGTGCTGCCCCTTCATGGCTCGATTGCCAATATTCCCTGCGAACGGGCATTCTGGACGGAGGAAAAAGGGGAACTGGTAATTCATACGGTTACAAAGGACGAGACTATTTTTGGACGCAAGCTCAGGTTATCCAGAAAGCTTCGGGTATCAACGGAAGAAAACTGCATTATCATTGAAGATACTGTGGCAAATACCGGTGACAGAATCGAGCCGTTTGAAATCCTGTATCATATGAATATGGGATATCCTCTGTTGGATGAAGACAGTATCCTGACAATTCCCTCTGTGGAAGTACAGCCCAGGGACAAACATGCGGCAGAGGACATTGCAAATTGGATGCATATGGAAAAGCCGACGGCCGGATATCAGGAGAGGTGTTATTATCATAAGTTTGCAGACAGGGAAGGGAAAGCAGTGCTTTATCAGCCGAAATGTAAGGTCGGGCTTACCATCAGCTTTGATGCCGCTGAGTTGGACGGTTTTGTGGAGTGGAAGATGATGGGGGTGCGTGATTATGTGCTTGGGCTGGAATGCGGAAACTGCTATCCAGATGGGCGGGATGTAATGCGCAGGAAGGGCATGCTGAAATTTCTGCAGCCCGGGGAGGAAAAGGTGTACTGCTTTGCCGTGCGGATATGGGAGGGTGAAAACTAAACTCAAAATTTTCCTCTGTTCGCCATTTTATTGATAGCCAGATTTTCTATTTCCTTTATAATGGGTAGAGAGGGCAGTTTTAAGCAGCGGCGGTGGATGGCCGTTTCGGGAGGGGAGTTTCCTATATCTTGTAGTACGAGAGAAGTTTCAGCTGCTTTCTCGGCGGATGAGGATTTTTCCATGATATGGGTGTTGTGGTACAGAAACGAATAATATGGCGAGGAGGAAAATACATGGACAGAATACTGGACGGCACAAAATTTACATTGGGGGTATGTTATTATCCGGAGCATTGGCCTGAAACCATGTGGGAAGATGATCTTGAAAGGATGTTGGAAAGCGGTATTGAGGTGATTCGGATTGCTGAGTTTGCGTGGACTTTGACAGAACCTGCGGAGGGCTGTTTTACTTTTGCGTTTTTTGACCGGTTTCTTGACTTGTGCCGGGAAAAGGGCATGAAGGTTATTTTTGGCACGCCTACGGCGACCCCTCCGGCGTGGCTGACAAAGAAATATCCGGAAGTGCTCAACGCACACCCGGACGGCAAGCGTCTGGAGCATGGCGGAAGGCGGCATTATAATTACAATTCCCCTGTCTATCGGGAGAAGACTGCGTTGATTGTGGAAAAACTGGCATGTCATTTCGGACAGCATCCCGCTGTTATTGGCTGGCAGATTGACAATGAACTGAACTGTGAAATGGATGAATTCTACTCGGAAGCGGATAATTGTGCATTCAGGATATTTCTTCAGGACAAATACGGGACATTGGAGGAATTGAACAGGGCGTGGGGTACGATATTCTGGAACCAGACCTATACAGACTGGGAAGAGATTGTGCTTCCAAAGCGTACCCGCAGTGGCAATCCTAATCCTCATGCATTGTTGGATTATGCGCGTTTCATTTCCCATAGTGCTCGTGATTATGCGCTGCTGCAAAGCAAAATCCTGCGCAAGTACCTGAAGGAAGGAGATTTTATCACTACCAATGGCCGGTTTGACCATCTGGACAATCATGAACTATCTAAGGAGAGTCTGGATTTCTATACCTATGACTCCTATCCTGATATGGCATACAATGCAGACGGAGGACGGCAGCCTTCAGGATTGCGGGATCGGGAGAGCAGCCAGAACCTGTCAGAAGTGCGTTCTGTTTCTCCCATTTTTGGTATTATGGAGCAGCAGTCCGGCCCTAACGGATGGACTACCTGCATGGCAGCCCCTGCGCCGAAGCCGGGGCAGATGACATTATGGACCATGCAGAGTATTGCCCATGGAGCAGATTACGTCAGTTATTTCAGATGGCGTACCTGCACCTTTGGCACGGAAATGTACTGGCATGGCATATTGGATTATTCCGGAAGGGAAAATCGGCGCATTGCTGAGCTGCGGGATATCCGGAAAAAGCTGGATTTGATACAGGAAGCTGCTGGAGGCCGCTATCAGGCAGATGTGGCGGTGGTAAAGGACTACGATAACTGTTGGGATCTGCGCATTGACATATGGCATCGGGATCTGGAGGCCGCCAGCCAGTCTGCAATCTTTGCGGCGGCTCAGAAGTCCCATACGCCGCTGGACTATGTATATCTTTCCGAAGAGGGAGCCAGCACGCCCCTGTCTTCTTACAAAGTGTTGATATATGCTCATCCCTGCATCATGTCCAGAAAGCGGGCTGCGGTTCTGGAGGAATATGTGGCAGGGGGAGGCACGTTGATTCTGGGATGCCGCAGCGGATATAAAGATTTGGATGGCCACTGTGTCATGCAGGATCTTCCAGGGCTGCTACGTACACTTTCGGGCGTGGACATTCCGGAGTTCACCCGTACCTGTCCCGGTGACAGTCCGGTCAGGATACAGTGGAAGGATAAATGTTTTGAGGCTCCGGTATTCAATGATATTTTACAGCCTCTGGTGGATGCCGGAGAGCCGGCTGAAGTGTTGGGCATTTATGAGAACTGCTATTATGCGGGAAAAGGAGCATTGCTTCGCCGCCATTATGGAAAGGGAACAGTCTATTCACTGGGAACCGTGTTTACAGAAGAATTGGCAGCAGCTTTACTGGAGGAGGTTCAGGCGGCAGAGCCTGAAAGGAAGACTTTTACTTTGCCCGAATGCTGTGAACTGGCGGTCAGGGAAAAGAATGGAGTCGATTATTACTTTGTGCTGAATTACAGTGAAAACTGTGCTGCAGTGGAGGTGAAGCGCCCGCTATTTAGTCTGTTTGACGGGATTGTAGTTGAAAAGGAGATGATTCTGGAGCCTTTTGGGACGGCAGTATTAAGTGGGCTCCCAGTGTGATAAGTCCGCTTACAGGGATGAATGCTCAAAGGGTTGTCTTTTTTTAGGCTGGCATCAAATCAAATACTGGCAGTACAGAAGGAGAGGAAAATATGTGGAATGAAGCAAGATGGCTGAAGGTGCCCATGGAAGAAATCCGAAGGAGGAAAATTTACCACGGCGATATGACGGGAAGATTTGCCTATTTTCGCTGTGAAATGGATTTGCCGGATAAGGTGCATTTGACAGTAGATATCACTGCCAGTTCAAGATACCGTCTGTGGGTGAACAGCAGGCCGGTTCTGTCCGGCCCCTGCAAGGGAGATGCATGGCGGCAGTATTATGAGACCGTTGAACTGACGGATTTACTTGTGCCGGGCAGAAATGTGTTTTGCGTCCAGGTGCTTTACAATGACCCGAATACGGCGGAGATTCAGACGGATGAGCGGGCGGCTATTTACGGTGTCATGGGGGTTCAGTCAGGGCATCGCCTGGCAGTGGAAGGGGATGTTTATAATGAAGATGATATAGTAGTGGGGACGCTTACCACGGGCAGAGCGGACTGGCGGGTATGGCTGGACAATAGTTTTTACTTGAAATCCAGCGATATTACCTGTTACCTGGGGGCGGTGACGGAAGAGATTGATTTTTCAAGGATGCCTGCCCCTTGGAAAGAAAAAGGGTTTGATGCCTCTGGCTGGATAAAGGCAGAAGTGGCTGATACAGTTCTTCCAACGAGTATTCTTTTTTCTGTGGGTGTACAGCCTAAATTCCGAATCAGGGAGAGGGAGATTCCCCTGCTTTATGAGAAGGAGGATGCTTTTGAACGTGATTTTTCCAGGGTAGACGGAAATGAAGTCGGCCTTTTAGAGAAAGGAAGCATTACCGTAGCGCCAGGACAGAATGTGGAGCTGATTCTGGATGCGGGCGCAGTGAAAAACGGGTATCCGCGTTATGTATTCCGAGGCGGAAGAGGCGGAACAGTCACAATCACGTATTTTGAGAAATTCGGAGGGCAGGGTTCTGACCTAAGGCGTACAGACTATGAAAATGGGGAGATTTCCGGTTTGACGGATACAGTCTGTCTCTCGGGAGAAGAAATCTGTTATGAACCCTTCTGGGTCAGAACCTTTCGGTTTGTGCGTGTCCATATTCGGGCGAAGGAGGAGGCAGTCGTATTGTTGGCTCCGAACTTTAGAAGGACGGGTTATCCTTTGGAAGTTGATTCATACATTCATTCCTCTTCTCCTTGGGTGGAAAGACTGTGGGATATCTGTGTGCGGACATTGGGAAACTGCATGATGGAGACTTATATGGATTGTCCTTATTATGAGCAGCTTCAATTTGCCATGGACACCAGATTGGAGGCATTGTTTACCTATGCGGTGTCAGGTGACTATGCACTGGCAAGGAAGGCATTGATTGATTTCCATTATGGCATGCAGCCGGAAGGATTGACAGCCGGAAAGTACCCTTCTGCATATTTGCAGGTTCTTTCCACTTTCTCGTTGCACTATATCTATATGTTGTGGGAATATTACCAGCAGACCGGTGACAGAGAAACTGTCCGTTTCTGCCAGGGAGATATTGACCGGATATTGGATTATTTTGACGCTAAAATAGGAGAGGACGGTCTGGTGGGACGGCTGGAATTCTGGGAATTTGTGGACTGGCAGCCGGACTGGTCAGAATTTTCCGGAATTCCCAGGGCATTGCAGCAGGGGGCGTCCACAATCATCAATCTTATGTATGCCTATGCGCTTTCCTGCGCGGGCAGTCTGTTTGCTGCTATGGGACGAGATAGCCTGGCAGGAGAGTACAACAGCCGCAGAACGACAATCTTGAAAGCGATTCAGGAACTGTGCTGGGATGCGGAGAAGGGAATGTATAGGGAGGGACCGGAATGCTGTCAGTTTACGCAGCATGCACAAAGCTGGGCTGTTCTGAACGGTTTAGTTGAAGGAGAGGCTGCAAGGGCAGTGCTTACCAATGCAATAGAAGATAAGGCATGTCTTAAATGTTCCTTTTCTACGGCATATGAGTGGTTCCGGGCATTGGAGAAAGCGGAAATGTATGGGGCAATGCGGGATTGCCTGAATGACTGGATTTCTCTTCTGGAGCTGGATTGCACTACTTGCCCGGAGACTCCCAGAGGATCCCGCAGTGAGTGTCATGCGTGGAGCGCATTACCAATGTATGAGATGGTTCGTACCATGGCAGGGGTGGTTCAGGAGGGGATTGGCTGGGAGCATGTGCGGATACAGCCAAATACCATGGATCTGGAGGACTTGCAGGGAAAGGTAGCTACACCGAAAGGGGATATTTCCTTCCGGTATGAGAAGGCGGACGGAGTATGGCATTATTCGGTAGAGCTGCCGGAAGGGATGGAGGCGACATTTGTTTATCCTAATGGAAGTCAGGTGCGTTTGAACGGAGGTAAGGTACAGATGTAGGATATGTAGATGCAGGGCGGTCTTGAGTATGACGGCCGGTAGTATTTATTGGATTGATATTTGATAAAGCAGGCAGGAGTAAGCGTATGAATATGAAAACAATTGAAAAGGCTCAGATTTATCACAACACACATAACCCATTGCTTCCGCCCAAGCATCATATGCCGGATGTGGAGGCACATGTGATGTCGGACGGAAGGCTGTATCTGTACGGAAGCTATGATGCTTGTAAGAAGGAGTATTGCAGCAACTTTTACAGAGTGGCTTCCACTGCTGACATGGAAAATTGGATCGTTTCCGATAAGGTCATGAGTGGGACGAATGTTCCGTGGTTTGACGAGAATGCCAGTGTGGAAAAATCTCAGGGAGAGCCTACCCCCTTTATCCGAAAAATGATGGAGGAGATGGAAAAGAATCCGGAGCTTGACTATTTTGGAACTACTGTGGAAAAGGAACAGAAAGCTCTTTTGTATGCGCCTGACTGCATGGAGAAGGACGGAAAATATTATCTCTATTTCTGTATGGAGGATGGCAGTGAAGGAGTGGCTGTCTCAGAACACCCGGACGGCCTTTTCGGTTCATTTGTAAAACTGCCCTGCAAAGGAATCGATCCGGCTGTCTTTCTGGATGAGGATGGTAAAGCTTATTATTTCTGGGGACAATTTTCCGCAAATGGAGTTATGCTGAATGACGACTGCAGATCCTTTGACAGTGATAGGGTGGTTCACGGGTTGGTCACGGAGCAGGAGCATTATTTTCACGAGGGATTTTCCATGCGGAAGATAGGAAATACTTATTATGCGGTATTTGCGGATATTGAACACGGAAAGCCTACTTCTCTGGGATATGCCACGGCAAAATCGCCGTTAGGACCATTTTCCTACAGAGGAGTGATAATAGACAATAGTGGCTGTGACCCATCTACATGGAATAATCACGGTTCTATTGAATGCTTTCAGGGGCAGTGGTATGTCTTTTATCATCGCAGCAGCCGTAATACGAAAATAAACCGCAGAGTATGTGCGGAAAAAATAGAGATTTTGCCGGACGGACGGATTCCGGAAGTCCTCATGACATCTCAGGGTCCCGGCGCTCCATTCGAGCCGGAGGAAAGAATGTATGGCTTCCAGACATGCGGATGCTTCGGAAAATGCTATATCGATTATGACGCGCATGGCGGGGAAGAATATCTGAAGGTGACAGAGGATGGGGACAGGGCTGTTTTCCGTTATCTGTCTCTGAAGACATTGCCTCAAAGCGTGGAAATCCGGAGCAGGGGCAGAGCAGGAATAGATATCTGTCTAAACAATGTATATGTAGGCGGGGGAGAAATAACAGGGAACGGGAAGACAGTATTTTTGCTGGACTGCAGCCGGATAGACAGTCTTCAGGCGGAGATTGAACTGGTTTTTAAGCAGGTAGAGGAATTGGAATTGAATAGCATGGTGTTTCATGTGTCTTAAG
>CAQUWW010000137.1:0-4533 GCA_948896875.1 uncultured Acetatifactor sp.
CGACTGTGCACATTTCTTCAACTTCCTTTGAATAAATCATGTGAAATCTCCTTTCAACTATGTATGTTATTATGAATCAATTTGGAAATTGACTTATAATATGTTCTTTTCCATTCTCTCACATTTATGACAAAAAATCCAGAGTTTCTAGTATTTTTTTACGATCTCTCCGCTTTTTTTGAAAATGCTGCCGGCCGGTACCACACCCCGCACCATGGAAGTGGGGTAAATATTGGAGTGTCTTCCGATGACTGTTCCCGGATTCAACACGCTGTTACAGCCTACTTCCACATTGTCTCCCAGCATGGCTCCCATTTTCTTTAAGCCGGTCTCGATGGAGAATCCCTCTCCCTTTACCACCACCAGCGTCTTGTCGCTCTTGACATTGGAGGTGATGGAACCTGCCCCCATATGGGCCTTATATCCCAGAACACTGTCTCCCACATAATTATAGTGAGGCACCTGCACCTTATTGAACAGTACCACATTTTTCAGCTCCGTGGAATTTCCCACCACGGCGCCCTTCCCCACAATGGCATTGCCACGCACAAAAGCACAGTGACGGATTTCCGCATCCTCGTCGATAATCAAGGGCCCGTTCAGACAGGCTGTGGCAGCAACCTTTGCACTCTTCGCCACCCAGATATGCTCTCCCCGCTCCTCATAAATGTCTTTGGGAAGACTTTCTCCCAGACGGATGATAAAGTCGTGAATCTTCGGAAGAACTTCCCATGGATAGGTGATTCCTTCAAACAATTCCGCCGCTATCGTTTCCTGCAGATCATACAATTCTGAAACCATTATTTTGTTGCTCATAATCCATTCGCCTTTCTGCCTGTTATTTTTGTCCGGCCTTGTAATTTTCGGCCGCCGCCTGGAACTGTGTATACAGAGACCTCTGGTTGTTCAGTCGTTTTACATACTCCGTCCGCCGGCCCACGAAACCGTTCAGCTTGTCCATATATTCCTTCGATGAAATGTTTCCGTCCGCCACCATGGTCAGCCCTTTCTCCCAGCTGGCGGTCAGTGCCGGGTCCAGCAGCGGCCGGATGGCGCTTCCCACCACATCGTAAATCATCTCACCCATCAAGGTGGGCGTCAGCACCTGGGTCTTCTTATTCAGGGCCAGATATTCGATGTTCACCAGCTTTTTCAGGATTTCAGCCCGGGTGGCGCTGGTCCCGATACCGCTTCCCTTAATCTGGGCCCGCAGCTCCTCGTCCTCAATAAACTGACCTGCGTTTTCCATAGTGAGGATGATGCTTCCCGAGGTGTAACGTTTGGGGGGAGAAGTCTCGCCCTCTTTGACTTCATAGGAATCCACCGCCAGCTTCTCTCCCTTTTTCAGAGTATCCAGCAGCTTCATGAATTCACTGTCGCCTCTGATTTCTGTCTCTTCATTTTCGCCGGCTTCTTTTTTGCTCTCTCCCTGTAAATTTGCGTTCCCGGCCTCTTTGTCCTTTTCGGCCGGCTCCCCGTTCTTCTTCGCCATGACCTTCAGATACCCTTCTTCCGCAAGGACCTTAAAGCTGGCAAAAAATTTCTCTTCCTTCACTTTGATGCACAAGGCATATTTCCGGTAAACTGCCGGCGGATAGAAGATACTTAAAAATCTCCGCACGATCACTTCGTATACCTTTGCGGAAAGAGGCGCAAGCCCGTTCAGAGCATTCAACCCCTGTCCGGTGGGAATGATGGCATAATGGTCGGTGATCTGTTTATCGTTCACATATCTGGTTTTGGCAATCCCTTTGTGGCTTCCCTTGCTCAGTATTTCCACTGCATATGGGGCCGCCGGCTGATAGCCCCGCAGTCCCCCAAGATTCTTGTGAATTTCCTTTGCCACCGCCGTGGACAATACTCTGGCATCCGTTCTGGGATAGGTAACCAGCTTTTTCTCGTACAGCTCCTGCACAATCCGCAGGGTCTCATCCGGACTGATTTTAAAGAGCTTCGAGCATTCGTTCTGCAACTCCGCCAGATTGTACAGAAGAGGCGGATTCTTATTCTCCTTCTTTCTTGAGATACTGTCCAGCAGGATGTCGCCCACAGGCTCTTCCTGCAGATGCGCCACCAGCCTTTCCGCGTCTTCCTTTGCCTTGAAACCGTTCTCCTTATAGAGCTTTGGAGAAGCATACCAAGGAGAGCCCTCCACCGCACGCCACTCTCCCGGGAACGCCTTGTCCTGCAGGCGGAAATTCCCCAGCACTCTGTAAAAAGGTGTCTTGACAAAGGAGCGGATTTCCCGCTCCCTGTTCACAATAATCCCCAGAACACAGGTCATGACACGCCCAACGGAAATCACGGCGCGATCCCGTTTCAGGTAATCCTTTACCGTCGTTCCATACTTCAAGGTAAGCACGCGGGAAAAGTTAATTCCCATAAGATAATCTTCCTTCGCCCGCAGATAGGCGGCGTCGCTGAGATGATCGTACTCCTTCAGGTCTTTGGCTTCCCGGATTCCCCGGAGAATTTCCTCCTCCGTCTGGGAATCAATCCACACACGGCGGCGATCCTTCCCCCTGACACCGGACATCTGTTCCACCAGCCGGTATATGTATTCCCCTTCCCTTCCCGAGTCCGTGCACACATAGATGGTGGTCACATCGGGACGTTTCATCAGAGAGCTTACAATAGTATATTGCTTTTTGGAGCTGTCAATGACTTCGTATTTAAATTCTTCCGGCAAAAAAGGAATGGTGTCAAAGCTCCAGCGCTTATACCTCTCGTCATAAGCGTCCGGATAGCTCATGGTGACCAGGTGTCCCACACACCAGGTGATAATGACATTGTCCGATTCCAGATAGCCGTCTCTGGAAGCTGTATTCACTTTCAGCGCATTGGCAAATTCTCTGGCCACGCTTGGTTTTTCCGCAATAAATAGACTTTTTCCCATACCGGATTTTTATAATGCCGATCAAGCGTTTTTCCGATTCTCAATTTCCTGAGCTGCCGCATCAAAAATGCGCATTCGTCAAAATGCTTTTTAGTTACTTTTTAGTAATATATCCCTGCGCCTTTAAAAGTTCCGCACACAGAACCGCTCCGCCTGCGGCGCCTCTCACGGTATTGTGGGACAGCCCCACAAATTTATAATCGTATACAGTATCCTCCCGCAGACGTCCAACGCTGATGCCCATACCGTTTTCATAATTTACATCCAGGCTAACCTGAGGCCTGTTGTCCTCCTCCAGATACTGGATGAACTGCTTCGGCGCGCTGGGCAGGTTCAAACGCTGAGGCTCTCCGCTGAACGTTCTGAGCTTTTCGATCAGCTGCTCCTTGGAAGGCTTTTTCTGAAACCTGACAAACACGGCGGCCGTATGGCCGTTCAGAACAGGTACTCTGATACACTGGCAGGTGATGACAGGACCGACAGCCGGAACAATGACGCCGCCCTCGATCTTTCCCCAGATGCGAAGAGGCTCCTTCTCGCTCTTCTCCTCTTCCCCGCCGATATAGGGGATGATATTTCCCACCATCTCCGGCCAGTCCTGAAATGTCTTCCCCGCTCCAGATATAGCCTGATAGGTGGTTGCCACCACTTCCTTCGGCTCAAATTCCATCCATGCGGTGAGCACAGGCGCATAGCTTTGAATGGAGCAGTTCGGCTTTACCGCCACAAAGCCCCTTGTGGTTCCCAGACGCTTCCTCTGGAAATCGATGACCTGCATATGCTCCGGATTGATTTCCGGCACCACCATCGGAACATCCGGCGTCCATCTGTGGGCGCTGTTGTTGGAAACCACAGGAGTCTCCGTTCTGGCATAGTCTTCCTCAATCTTTTTGATTTCTTCCTTTGTCATGTCAACGGCGCTGAATACAAAATCTACCTGGGAGGCTACCGCTTCCACCTCGTTGACATTCATCACCTTCAGATTCTTTACTGCCTCCGGCATTGGCGTGTCCATCTTCCATCTGCCGTCTACCGCCTCTTCGTAAGTCTTTCCCGCGGAACGGGGGCTGGCCGCAATGGTGGTCACCTCAAACCAGGGATGATTTTCCAGCAGAGAGATAAATCTCTGACCTACCATACCTGTTCCGCCTAAAATACCAACTTTTAATCTTTCGCTCATCTTTTCTTCTCCTTATTTGAGTTCCGCATCCATAAGATATTTTTTATGTTCTGCGATTACTTTTCTCATGACTTCCGGGCCCGGGGCTCCCAGGGTCAATCTCTTTTCCACGCAGGTTTTCAGGGATACCGCGTCATAGATATCTTCCTCGAATTTATCGCTGATTGTCTGCAGCTCTTCCAGAGAAAGTCTGTCGATGGAGGTATCCTTCTCCACACAATACAATACCAGCCGGCCGATGATTCCATGGGCATCCCGGAAAGGAACTCCCTTTCCCACCAGATAGTCCGCCGCGTCGGTGGCATTTGTGAAGCCGTTCATGGCGCTGGCGGCCATGCGTTCCTTTCTGAACTTCATGGTTCCCAGCATGCCTGTGAATAAAGTCAGGCAGTCTCTCACCGTATCCATGGCGTCGAAGGACAGCTCCTTATCCTCCTGCATATCCTTATTATATGCC
>CAQUWW010000137.1:4543-5304 GCA_948896875.1 uncultured Acetatifactor sp.
GCTGTCAGCGCGCCGTACACCCGTCCTGTCTTCCCCCGCACCAGCTCCGCGATATCCGGATTCTTCTTCTGGGGCATGATGCTGCTTCCCGTGGAATAGGCGTCGTCTATCTCCACGAACTGATATTCATTAGAATTCCAGATAATGATTTCCTCACAAAACCGGCTCAGATGCATCATGATGGTGGACAACGCCGCCAGGTATTCAATCAGATAATCTCTGTCGGCGACGGAATCCATGCTGTTCAGCGTAGGTCCCGCAAACTCCATCAGAGAAGCCGTATACTCCCTGTCCAGCGGATAGGTGGTACCTGCCAGGGCGCCGGCTCCCAGCGGGCAATAATTCATTCGCCTGTAAATATCCGCCATGCGCTGTCTGTCACGCTTAAACATTTCAAAATAGGCGCCGTAATGATGAGCCAGAGTGGTGGGCTGCGCCTTCTGCAGATGGGTGAATCCCGGCATATAGGTCTCCACATTCTCTTCCATGACTGTCAGAATGACTTGCAGAAGCTCCTTTAACAGAGCATCTGTCTCTTTCACCTGCTCTCTTGTGTAGAGCCTCATATCCAGAGCCACCTGATCGTTGCGGCTCCTTCCGGTGTGCATTTTCTTCCCGGCCTCTCCGATACGCTGAATCAAAGCCGCCTCCACAAAGCTGTGAATGTCTTCGCAGCTCTCATCGATTTCCATGCCGCCGTTATCCACCGCTTCCCGGATATCCGCAAGTCCCCGGAGAATACTGTCCTTCTCTTCCTCTGT
>CAQUWW010000137.1:5314-7991 GCA_948896875.1 uncultured Acetatifactor sp.
TCCCTGCCTGGCCAGCATGGTCACATGGGCAATGCTGCCCTGGATATCCTGATGGAAAAGGCGCTTGTCAAATCCTATGGAAGCATTAAACTCATAGGCCATCCGGTCCGTTTCACCGGTAAATCTTCCGCCCCACAATTGTGCCATATGTTCCTTCCTTTCAGAAAAGGCGCTGGGATACAGGACCTTTTCCGCTTCTTCTTTTTAGCCGCAATGATACTCTGCAACAGTTCAGCCGCCTGTCTGCTGAACTGTTACGATATTACCATAAAAAAATCCATATTGCAACCGGGGATTATCCACACGAATCCGCGCACAAATCTTTTATCACTTCTCCGGCAATGAGCAACCCCGCCACCGAAGGGACAAAGGCCACGCTGCCGGGGATACTCCTGCGTCCTGCGTCTCTGTCCGCATGCTCCATTAGTTTTCCTTCGCTTTCGGAGGTTTCCTGGTTCTCCTGCACTCCTGTCTTCGCCGGGAAGATTGGCACTTCCTCCGAGTAAACTACTTTCAGCTTCTCTATGCCCCGCTTTTTCAATTCCCTCCTCATGACTCTGGCCAGAGGACATACCTTCGTCTCATAGAGATCCGCGACCCGGAACAGGCTTCCATCCAGCTTATTGCCGGCCCCCATGCTGCTGATCACAGGAATTCCCTCTTCCTCCGCCTTCCGCACCAGCTCGATCTTAGCCGTCACAGTGTCCACCGCATCCACAATATAGTCATAGCTCTGAAATGGAAAGTCTTCGGACGTCTCCGGAAGGAAAAAGCATTTATATCTTCGCACATCGCATTCCGGATTGATCTCCAGAATCCTTTCCCGCATCGCGTCCACCTTATAGGCCCCTATGGTTTTCCTCGTGGCTATGATCTGACGATTTAAATTGGACAGGCTCACCCTGTCGCTGTCAATCAGATCAAGGGCGCCGATGCCGCTTCGCACAAGGGCTTCGCACACATATCCGCCCACGCCGCCTATTCCGAATACCGCCACCCGGGAGGCCCGCAGCTTATCCATAGCCGCTTTTCCCAGAAGCAGTTCTGTTCTGGAAAAGATTCCCTCATTCTCTTTCTTTTGACCTGTTTCCATATCTGAATTCCTCAAAAATCCACCAAATGCCCGATATAATAAAATCCATGACACTCATCCAGTGACACGAACACCATTTTACCAATCATGGAGGCATCTCCCGGAATATGGACGATCACATTATTGGAAAGTCTTCCTGTGACCATGGACGTATCGTTTTCATTGATCTCTTCAATCAATGCCTCCATTACCTTTCCCTGATATTTCGCCACCTGACTGCGAGCCGTATCCTGCACCACCTTCAAAAGCTTATCAAAGCCTCTGCGCACTTCTTCCGCGGGAACCTGGTCTTCCATGGCCGCTGCGGGAGTTCCGGTCCGTTTGGAATAGATAAAAGTAAAGGCGTTATCATATTCCACGGTGCGTACCATATCGATGGTCTCCTCCAGATCCTCCGGCGTCTCTCCCGGAAACCCTACAATAATATCCGTTGTAATGGCAATATCCGGTATCTCCTTCCGGATACGCCGAACCAGATCAAGATACTGCTCCCTTGTATACCGCCTGTTCATCCGTTCCAGAATCCTGGTGGAACCGGACTGCAAAGGCAGATGCAGATGGCGGCATATTTTGGAGGACTCCTTCATCACCTGAATCAGTTCTTCCGACAAATCCTTCGGATGAGAGGTCATAAAGCGAATGCGTTTCAGACCTTCAATTTTCTCCACACGACGAAGCAGCTCCGCAAAATTTACAGACTTGTCCAACGTTTTCCCGTAAGAATTCACATTCTGGCCCAGCAGCATGACCTCCACTACCCCGTCGGCCACCAGAGACTCAATCTCCCTGAGAATCTCCTCCGGCTCCCTGCTCCGCTCCCGTCCCCGCACATAGGGCACAATACAGTAGCTGCAGAAATTGTTACAGCCGAACATGATATTGATTCCTGACTTGAAAGGATATTTACGCTCAACCGGCAGGTTCTCCACAATTTTATCCGTATCCTGCCAGATATCAATAATCATTCCCTTCGCTTCCTGAGAAGCGCACAGAAGCTCCGCAAATTTGTAGATATTATGTGTGCCGAAAATCAGGTCCACAAAGGAATAGCTTTTTTTCAGCTTCTCAATCACCGACGGTTCCTGCATCATACAGCCGCAGAGCGCAATCTTCATCTGCGGATTCTGTTTCTTATACCGTTTCAGCTCCCCCAGCCGTCCATACACTCTCTGATTGGCATTGTCCCGGACGGTGCAGGTATTATAGATGACAAAATCCGCATTTTCATTATCTGTACTCTCATATCCCGCACTCTCCAAAATGCCGGCCAGCTTCTCGGAGTCACGGGCGTTCATCTGACAGCCGAAGGTGGTCACACAGGCGGTGGGACGACGGCCGTTTTTCTGTTCAAACGCACGGACCCACTGCCGGCATTTTGCCATGAAGTAATACTGGCGGGCGGGTTCTCCTGTCGGCGGCTCCGCACTTACATCTATCTTATTTAAATCAATTTCATTATACATTTTTCTTGACATTTTTCTTTACCTGCCATATAATATTAAAAAGAAGCGGGTTTTTTACCGTACAGCTTTATGGCTCAAGCGGGGTGCTCGTTTCTTTTTTTATATTTATAATGTCATACAA
>CAQUWW010000138.1 GCA_948896875.1 uncultured Acetatifactor sp.
CTTGTAAATGGGCTTCTCCGGCGCAATGTAGTATTCCGCGGTCTTCGCCTCGGGAACCACGCTCTGCAGTCCCCGCTCATTCTCAATCAGAGTGGTTCCGCAGGTACCTCTCATGAAGGAGGTCATATTGGCCTGGAAGGGCAGCGTCACGGTATTGGTCAGGATATCCTTCGGAATCAGGTCCTGTGCATACCAGTCATTGTACAGCTTCACTGCCGCCTCAAACTCAGGAGACTCGACAAAATTCACCAGCTCTTTTGTATCCTGGTCAATCCAGATTCCGGTGCACAGAGGAATCAGATTCCGGTCACTGGTTCCCCGGATGATATACTCTGCGGTGGCCAGCTCATAGGTGGCATACAGGCCGTACTGTTCCTTCGCCTTCTGTGCATACTCTGTCAGTTCATCCAGTGTGCTGATATTGGTCATTCCAATGGCATCCATAATATCCTGGCGCACGCAGACCGTACTGTAGACACCGCCGGTAGGCTTATTTCCGATGGGGATGGCATAGACGCCGCCGTCATACCGATAAGCATCAAACGCCGTGGGATCCACATTCTCATGCCAGTCCGGCAGATACTTGTCGATGACGTCGGACAAATCCTGCAGATATCCCTTGCTGTAGCTGCTTGCGGCCCATCTGGGGTCAACGATGCAGGCATCGAATTCCTGACCGGAAGCAATCATCAGATCCACCTTGCCGCCTGCTCCGTTCTCTGTCCAGGGCAGATACATCAGTTCTACTTCCGTGTTGATCTCGTCGATGAACATCTGCTGGAACTCGTTTTCCATCAGCTCCTGCATTCTGGGAGACTCCTCGCCGAACAGTACCACCGTGATCTTATCCAGTGTGTCTGGGCGCAGGGATGTCTCTCCTCCGGCTTCTCCTGCTTCGGCACCTTCTGCGGACGACTGTTCCGCAGATTCCTGCTGGGAGCTCTGCTCCGTACTTTCGGAAGCATTTCCGCTCTCCTCGGAAGATGTCCCGCTCTGTCCCGCGTCAGAGCCGCAGCCTGTCAGCAGGGACAGCAATAATGTGGTTGTCAGTAATGCTGATAATACTTTCTTTTTCATTTCCTTCCTCCATTCTTATCATTGATTTATAGATAGTTCTCAGACGAACTATTTATCTGAATATGAGTGTATCTACCCCTTGACGGCTCCCACAATCACTCCTTTGGTAATGTACTTCTGTGCAAAGGGATACAGCAGGATAATAGGCCCTATGGTGACACAGATGGTAGCCATTTTGGTGGTCTCCAGGGGAATGTTAATGTTGTACCCCAGGGAGGCGTTGGCCTGGTTGGCGATAAACTGTACATTGGCCAGCATGTTGTACAGATAGTACTGCAGGGGATAGAGCTTCTGCTTGTTGATGAACATCAATGCCAGGTAATAATCGTTCCAATAGCTCAGCGCATAGAACAGTCCCACTGTCACAAGTCCCACCTTTGCCAGAGGAAAGTAGATGATTCCGAAAATCTTCAGATAGCTTGCGCCATCGATTTTCGCCGCCTCCGCCAGCTCCTCCGGTATGGATTTGAAGAAATTTCTCAGGAGGAACACATTGAAAGCATTCATGCAGCAGGGGAGAATCAGCGCCCAGAATTTATCGGTCAGCTGATAATACTTGGTACACATAATGTACCAGGGCAGCAGTCCTGCCGAAAAAATCATGGGAATATACAGAAACATATTCAGCGCGCCCCTGGGTTTAAATTCCTTTACCGTCAGCACATAGGCGAAAGCCGCGGACACCAGCACAGACAGCAGCGTACCTGCCACCGTGACGGCTATGGTGACGCAATAGGCGTTCATAATATTTTTCCCCAGAGATCCCAATATCATTTTGTAGGCCTCCAGGCTGAACTTTTTCGGTATCACACTGTAGCCGTTTACCGTGACGGACACTTCATCCGAAAAGGATGTGCCAACGGCCAGCAGCAACGGATACAGGCATATCACCGCAAAGAACCCGATAAAAATATAGAAGAAAGTCCTCAGTGCCCTGTCGGACCTGGACTGCTTGATTTTTTGATTTTTCTTTTCCATCCCGCACCTCTCTAAAACAACCGATATTCTTTGTCAAATTTTCCCACAAGCCAGTTGGAGAACAGCACCAGCGCAAAGCCGAACATGGACTGATAAAGTCCCACCGCAGAGCCCATGACGAAATCGCCCATGCCGATAACCGAACGGTATACGTAGGTGTCGATAATGTCCGTGGTATCCAGCAGCATGGAGGACAGGTTGGTGATGGACATCATCATGGTCAGATCACCGCTCATGATCTTGCCGATGGACAGCAGGAACATAATAATAATGGTGGGCTTCAGCAGGGGAAGCGTAATATACCGGATACGCTGCCACAGATTCGCCCCGTCCACCTCCGCCGATTCATACAGTGATGTGTCGAATCCCGCTATGGTGGAAAAATAAATGATACCGTTGTATCCCGCCCCCTTCCAGATATTGCAGAGCGTCAGGATAACCCGCCAGTATTTGGGATCATTGTAGAAATCCACTCTCTCAAATCCCACAGCGGTCAGCAGACTGTTGATGGCGCCCCCGTCATAGTTCAGCAGAGCCCGCAGGATACCGCCGGCCACCACCCAGGAAATGAAGTAGGGCATGATGGATAGAGACTGCGTTGCCTTCAGATACTTTTTGTGACGGATTTCATTGAACATTACCGCCAGCATCACTGCCATGGAGGTACCGAACACCGTGTAGCAGAGGTTCAAAATAATTGTGTTGCGGGTTGCTCTCCAGGCCTTGGAAAAATTGGCGAAGAAGAATTCGAAATTTTTGAAGCCAACCCAGGGACTTCCGAAGATTCCGTCTTTGTAATTGTAATCCTTGAAAATAATGACCAGGCCGCTCATGGGTATGTAGGCAAACATTAAAGTGAGTATGATACCCGGCAGGGCCAGGAGCCAAAGCTGATGATATTTTTTGAAGTGACCGGCAATCCGGTTTCCGGGGCGATGACTACCGCCCGAATCCTGTTTCTGTGGAGACACAAGCATAATAAAGGTTCCTCCTATTCCAGTTCCGCAGATATCCATTCAGTGCCCAGGTACTGCGGAGAACTTCCGGCCGCTAAATGTATGCGTCCGTAATTTCTCCGGGGCACTGATTGGATATCTGCTGATTTTAGTTCCGCAGCTGTCCGCGCCGCGTTGTTTAAATCAGGAATAGCATATTCACGCTTGTGTCTCAATCCTAAAAAATTGTAAAGCTGTCAAATTCCGGGAAAATGGACCTGTTAAAATTTTTTACTACTATAAAATTCCTTCACTTTCCATATGATTCCTGCGGAACTGCCCGGGAGTCATCCCGTATTTTTTCTTAAAGGTGGCCGTAAAATAAGAGGCGTTTGTGTATCCCACCATCTCACAGATCTCCTGTATTCTCCTGTTGGTCTCCCGCACCAATATCTTTCCCGCCTCCTCAATCCGCAGGGTAGCCAGATAATCCGGGAAAGCATAACCGCTTCTCTCGTTGAACAGCCGGCTGAAGTAAGAAGGTGTAATGTGATACATTTCTGCGATAAACTGAGCGCTGATATTGGGGTTCGCATAGTTCTCCCGCAGATAAGCCATTGCTTTATCCACCACATCCTCTCTGTCTCCCTGCTTCGCCCTGGTCAGCATCTCCCAGATTTTATCCCGCATTCCGGAGAACCATTCCCAGGCGTCGTCAAGGTACCCGAATTTTCCCAGCTCCACAGCCAGTTTCTCATAATCGTTTCTGGACAGCGTTTCAAAATGGAAGTTCAGCGAGTTGTAATATTTCATGATTTCTGCCGCCATGTCCAGCAGAACATCCTGTGCGGTCTGAATGGAATATTTTCTCAGTTCGTCTGTAATCCGGAAATATTCTTCCATAAATTTTTCCCTGTCACCTTCCTTCAACCGGAGAAGCAGATTTTTCGTGTCGATATTTCCCTTACCGCACAGCGCCCTTTTGGCCATCTCCTCCTCTGTGACAATAGCGTCTATCCCGTACATAAAACGATAAGCCGTGGCCGCCCGCGCCATCTGATACATTTCTGCCAGCTCCCCGAAGCCTTCTTTTTCGTTGCTGATACCGGCATCCATTCCTATGTGAACCAGATCTCTGATGACAGAGAAGATTTCCCGGATTGTCTCCGTCAGCTCCTCCGTCGGCACCTTCCTTTCCGCGAAGAGAATCACCGCCGTGTATTCCTCGTCCACAGGATTGACAAGCACATCCCCCAACGGCTTCAGCGCCTGTTCGGTGACATTGACAATGGTTCGATGGACAAAAATCCTGGCTTCTTCCGTATTATTTTCCTGCAGATCCTTCATATCGCTGATGCGCAGGCAGATCACCGTGCTGTGAATACCTGCTTTCCCGTAAGTCTCCTCCACCCATTCCGGCAATTTCCCCTGGCGAGTCCTGCTGCATAAATAGCGGGCCAGTTCCTTCTGCTCTTTCTGCAGGTTCATATCGTTCATGGCCTGGACCATGATTCGATAGGTCTGGACCACACCTGCCAGCTCGGTTCTCCCCACCCGCTCCGGTATTTTCTCGGAAGATTCTCCCTCCGGACTGACCGCAGCCACGGAATTGGTGGTCTGAATGGCCGCATCGATGGGAGAGTATACCCAATTCGACATGCCGAAGGCGAACAGCAGCACCAGGAGAACCAGCAGAAGCACAATCCCGATAAAGGTATTCCGCATATGGACAATGGAGGACGCCACATATTCATAAGGAAGCAGATGCAGCAGGTAGAAACCATTTTCCATATTCACGCAGGAGATCAGGTATTTGCCCCCCCAAAGTGCTGTCAGCTCTGAGTGCCGTATTTCGCCGCCCTTCAGGAATTCCAGAAGGACTTCCTCCTGCAGCTGTTCTCCTTTGGTATATCCGTCTCCGCAGGCGCAGACCACATTCCCTGCCTCGTCTGTCAGCAGATACTGCTCTCCTTCCCGCTCCGCCCGGAAAATGCTCTCCATAATTTCCCCAATATCCAGTCCGATGATGATGCCGCTTTCCTTTTCTCCTGTGGCCGGGTTCTGCTCTCCTCCTGTCATATACAGAATGGTCCGGCTCTTCCCATAGACGTCGATATAGTATTTCACCTCGTATTTCCCGAACCGGCTCTGGTAAAAGGTCTCTATCATCATCCGGTCCGCCCGCTCATCCAGGGGATACCCCGGATTGCTGCACTTGATTCTGTATTCGTCATCCTTCAGGATGTAAATGGACTGGAACATAGGCTCGATCATCACCATGTTCAAGACTTCCTGGGCAGCCACACTCATATTACCATCCCACACAAAGTCCGGCTTCGCCAGCGCCTTTTTCACATAGGCGTCGTTCCTGAGTACCTCCATGGTATTTCCCACCATGTCGATATAGTCATTTACCATCAGCGAAGAGATATACAGTGTATTGCTGTCATTCGTCTTCTCCGCTTCCAGCCTGCTGGCCCTGAACCACAGGAACCCCCAGATACATGCAAAAAAGATACAGATTGCCGGCAAAATGAACACGGCGCTGAACATGTTCATAAAAATTTTCTTTCCTCTGTACCTACTAAATAACTTTCTTCCCATTCTTTTCTCCCCGCTTCTTTTCCTGACTGGCACTTTTCAAAATGCTGGTTTGCTTTTTCAAAAGTATCTTAACGCGAATACCCCGGCTTGGCAAAGGGTAAAAGCAAAATGACAAAAACATGATAGCAGTGCAAAATTTTGTAATTGCAGTGCCGATGTTCTTTCCTTATAATAAAAAGGACGGTTTTATAGAGAAATTTATAGAGAAAGGATTCCACCTATGCAGACCATTTATGTAGATAAGAACAGACCGGACGCTTTTCACTCCCTCCAGGAAGCTGTCCTGGCCGTGCCGGACAGCCGGGAGGAAACCATGCGAATCTCCGTGGCGCCCGGCATTTATGAAGAAAAAGTCTTCGTACGAAAGGAAAATCTGGAAATTGTGGGAGAGGCCCTCGAGACCACCATCTTCCGTTATGGAGATGGCGCAAGAAAGCCCCGTCCGGACGGTTCCGGAGAATACGGGACTTTTAATACTGCCGTTATTCTGCTGGCAGGTAAAAATATACATATGGAAAATATCACCGTGGAAAATACCGCAGGTCCCGGCTATCTGGCTGGACAGGCACTGGCCCTCTATGTGGCCGCGGACAGGTGCAGCTTCCAGAATTGCCGTTTTCTGGGATGGCAGGATACCATCTTCGCCGGAGAGGCTGTTACCGACCGGATGAAGAATCTGATGCTTCCGGATTCTTTCAGAGATTCCTCCGTTCCGGTTGCATATCCGGTTCTCCGCAATTATTTCCGTGACTGCTATATCAGCGGTGATGTGGATTTCATTTTCGGACCCAATGTGGTATTTTTTGACCGGTGCGAAATTTTCTCCAGAAAGCGTCGAAGCGAAGACCGCGCCTTTATCACTGCCGCAAGTACTCCTGCCGGGCAGGAATTCGGTCTTGTCTTCTCCTACTGCAGGCTCACCGGCGACGGAGAGCCGAAATCCGTGTATCTGGGACGGCCCTGGCGGGATTTCGCCAAAACGGCTTTCGTGGGCTGCCATATGGACGAACATATTTGCCCGGAAGGCTGGCAGAACTGGGGAAAAGCCAAAGCGGAGGCGGTGTGCAGCTATGTGGAATATGATAATGACGGCCCCGGCGCCCGGACCCAGGCAAGAGCCTCCTTCAGCAGGCAGCTGACGAATCCTGATCTGGCTGAATACTATTCCAGAGAGAATGTGCTGAGCGGGGAAGATGGATGGAATGGGGAGTAAAAGGCCAGGAACATCCTGGACATATCCACAGCAACTAAAAAACAAAATACCGACGCATATTTACTTTAACGCATTTTCATAATCTTGCAGGTCGTGGTAAATACCCTCAATGTACGCTGTGTTTTCGTCCATTGTATAAACCATGAGATATTGATGCTTCTTAAAATGAATCGTCCGGTAACCTTTCGCCCGGAGTATTTTATCATTACACAGCCTCAGGCTGCCAGCCACATGAGAAAGCCGAGAAATCGTATCATCAAAATCATTCATGACGTTTGTGGCCGCTTGTTGGTTTTCAAGTTCATAAAGAAGATAATCAATGATATTTTTAACTGTGTCTTTGCCGTGGAGGTCAGGACTACTTTATATTCCATATTCTTTCCTGACCTCCGCAATAAACTCACCCGCGTCCTGGCATTCTCCCGAGGTGATCTGCTTGTGTGCTATTTCCAGGTCCCTATAGATATCTTCGCGGCTTTTTAAGGCAAATGGGCACTTTGCTTCCCGCTTCTGGATAAGTTTCCTGGCAAAATTCTGAACCTCTGCCAGGTCAGACTCTGGTAGGACCCTTATCATGGAGATTGTACTTTCTAATGTAGTCATTACATATTCCTTTCCAAAAATACCCTTCATTTCCAGTTTCATTCAGATTATAGCATTTTTTGACGAACAGATAAACCATTTTACTCCCATTCTTCAATCACGCAGGAGTACCCCTTCTCTTCCTTCCGGTAGCTGATACCAACCAGCATAGAGGTATTTGCCCTGTGTACCTTGCTTATCCCCCTGGCAATCGTATCCGCATCCCTCTCCCATGTAGCCCGAAGCAGTGCGTCCGAAGCCTGTACTGCATTGATCACAGGTGTCCAGTCCGTATCCCGAATCACGGTGGAAAACGCTCCCCGCACCTCTTCGTTCGGTATATATACTTCCGCCGTCTCACTGTCATAGGCCAGGTACCCTAAATGAATCAGCACAGTCAGCACGTCGTCCCGGCGCTTAAAGCTGGTCATATCATCATCTGGTATTTATCATACCCCAGAACTTCTTATAAATCAATCTACAGTTAGAAAACTGTCCTTGGAAGTAGTGTAAAGTTAATAACGGGAAATGGAAATTAGTGGTATCCAGTAAATGGAG
>CAQUWW010000139.1:0-2904 GCA_948896875.1 uncultured Acetatifactor sp.
AATGCTTTTGTCACGGATACGGAAGACGAGATCCGTTATGTACGTGAATTCTGTGAAGCAAGACAATGCGAGTTCGCCCTGTCTCAGGTGTGGGCAAAGGGCGGCGCGGGCGGTATTGAATTGGCGCGCAAGGTTTTAGAGACACTGGAGACAAAAGAAAGCTGCTTTCAGGTGCTGTATGAGGATACCCTGTCTCTTGCGGATAAGATACGTACTGTTGCGCGGAAAATATATGGTGCGGAAAGTGTGAATTTTTCTGCCGCTGCAAAAGCACAGCTGAAGAAACTGACAGACCTGGGATTTGAACATTTCCCTGTCTGTATGGCGAAAAATCAGTATTCTCTTTCCGATGATCCCAAACGTCTGGGACGCCCCCGAAATTTTGAGATTACTGTCAGAGAAGTGTATGTGTCTGCCGGGGCAGGGTTTGTGGTGGTATTGACCGGAGATGTGATGACGATGCCGGGTCTGTCCCGGAAGCCGGCTGCTTATGGGATTGACGTAAACGATGACGGGGTGATAACCGGATTGTTTTGAAGTCCGCTGAAGCGGACGGACGGGAGCAAGTATGAAATGTCCCAACTGTGGGGAGGAAATGGACGAGGGTGCTCTGTATTGTGAGCACTGCGGTGAGGATATTCACATTGTGCCGGATTTTGAACCTGAGTTAGAGCAGAATATAGAACAGTCTATCGGCGGTATTTTAGAGGAATTATATACCGGGGAAAGTGCAGAGTCATATGAAGAGGAGCCATATGAAGAGGAGCAGGAAGAGAGAAGATCGAAACGGAAGAAACGGCTGTGGCCGAAGATTCTGTTGGTGTTCGTACTGCTTCTTCTGACGGCAGGAGGCGGTGCGGCATGGTATGTGTACGGTTATTATTCTGAGGATTACCAGGTGGATAAGGCGGTACAATATATTGCAATGGGAAAGTATGATGAAGCCATTTCCTGCTATAATCGTGCGCTGGAGCTGGACAGTGCGAATGTAGAGCTTTTATTCAGCATGGCGGATGTCTACCTTATGAAAAATAATAAAGTAGAATATGAATATCTTCTGCGTGAAATTGTGAAAAATGAAAATGCTACGGCGGAGCAGCTTGAAGGCGCTTATGGGAAGCTGATTGCAATCTATCGTGACAGAGAAGATTATCAGACGATCAATGAGCTTTTGGTTGCCAGCAATAATGAGACTCTGATTGGGATGTATCAGGGATATATTGCAAGAGTGCCGGAGTTCAGTATTAACGAAGGGTATTATACCAGTATTCAGCCTTTAAAACTGACAACTGACAGCGCGGGGAAAATCTATTATACCATGGATGGCAGCGAGCCAACGGAGGAAAGCACGCAGTACACAGCGCCTATTATTCTGGAAAGCGGGGAGTATACGATTAAGGCTCTTGCGGTGAATGAGAAGGGAATTGCCAGCGACGTTGTGACGAAGGTTTATCACATTGAAAACAATGAGATCCCATCACCGGAAATAAGCGCTTTGAGCGGAGAGTATAATATTCCAATGTATATCGAGGTGACAAGCGAAGATCTTGAGGACATCTATTATACCACTGACGGTACGGATCCCACCTATTCCTCGATTGCATATACGGGTCCCATTCCAATGCCTCTTGGCAGATCGAATTTTAAATTTGCCAGGATTGTGGACGGCGTGACGGGAACCATTGCGGAGCGCACTTATTATCTGATCCTGAATACGGATTATACGCCGGAACAGGCGGTGGCTTCCGTAGTGGAATATTCTATGAATACGGGAAAAATATTTGATGCGGCAGGGCATTTTGATGAGTCAGGAGATACTTATCAGTATGAGTACCTGTATGTGCGAAATATTAATAACATCAATGATTTTTATGTGATTGCCGAGAGCTACAGAACGATGGACGGCAAGGTGACCAGGACAGGAAATAATTTTGCGGTCAATGTCTATACGGGAGAGAAATTCAAACTTCAGCGGGAAAATAACGGCCGGTTGAGTTTGATAGAGATAGAAATAATAGAAGATTCCCAGGAATGGGAATAGAGAGGTGGATTATGTACAAAATTGTAAAAAAGGCAGAACTTACCCAAAACATTTACCTCATGGATGTGGAGGCAAAAAGGGTTGCTGCAAAATGTCAGCCAGGCCAGTTTGTGATTGTGAGAACAGATGCGGAGGGGGAGAGGATTCCGCTTACTATCTGTGATTATGATGCGGAGAAGGGAACTGTAACCATTGTATTTCAATGTGTGGGAGCCGCTACCCATATGATGGCAAAGCTAAAGGAGGGAGATGCCTTCCAGGATTTCGTGGGACCGCTGGGCTGCCCTTCCGAGCTGGTAAAGGAACCGGTGGAAGAGCTGAAAAAGAAGAAGATTCTCTTCGTGGCAGGCGGCGTTGGTGCGGCGCCGGTTTATCCCCAGGTAAAATGGCTTCATGAGAAGGGTGTGGAAGCCGATGTGATCGTGGGCAGCAAGACGAAGGATCTGCTGATTCTGGAGAAGGAAATGGAGGCGGTGGCCGGAAATCTTTACATAACCACAGATGACGGCTCCTATGGCAGAAGCGGCATGGTTACCCAGACCATCAAAGACCTGGTGGCGGAGGGAAAGCAGTATGATGTGTGTATTGCCATCGGTCCCATGATTATGATGAAGTTCGTCTGTCTGCTGACCAGGGAATTGAATCTTCCTACCGTTGTCAGCCTGAATCCAATTATGGTGGACGGAACCGGTATGTGTGGGGCTTGCCGTGTAACTGTGGACGGAAAAGTGAAGTTTGCCTGTGTGGACGGGCCGGAGTTTGACGGGCACGCAGTGAATTTCGACGAGGCTATGAGGCGGCAGACTCTTTATAAGACGGAAGAGGGAAGGGCCATGCTGAAGCTGCAGGAGGGGGATACCCAT
>CAQUWW010000139.1:2914-7936 GCA_948896875.1 uncultured Acetatifactor sp.
GGCTGTGGGAATTGTGACGGTTGACAAAATAGAGCTTGAAGGATGATTCTGTATGATAGATCCGAGAGCAGAAGGTTCAGACAGGTTGGATTCCCTGATGGAGAAGGGAAAGGTTGGAATGACAGGCGTCTGAGCAGCCTTAAGCGATGATAGAAAATATGGAGGAGTGAGAATAAATGGACGTTTTGACAAAGATTCCCGTGCGGGAACAGGACGCGAAGGAGCGTGCCGCCAACTTTGAGGAGGTATGCCTGGGATATAATATGGAGGAGGCGCAGGCTGAGGCCGTAAGGTGCATTAATTGTAAGAATGCGCAGTGTATCAAGGGCTGTCCTGTGGCAATCAATATTCCCGCATTTATCGAGAAGGTGAAGGAAGGAAATATTGAGGAGGCGTATCAGGTCATCAGCGAAGCCAGTGCATTACCCGCTGTCTGCGGACGTGTCTGTCCGCAGGAGACGCAGTGCGAAGGAAAATGTATCCGGGGTATCAAGGGAGATCCGATTTCCATAGGTAAGCTGGAGCGTTTCGTGGCTGATTGGGCCCGAGAAAACGGCATCAAGCCAAATGGCGCCACAGAGAAGAAGGGCAAAAAGGTGGCGGTTATCGGTTCCGGCCCCGCAGGTTTGACCTGTGCGGGAGAGCTGGCGAAGATGGGGTATGAGGTAACCATTTTTGAAGCGCTTCATGAGCCAGGAGGCGTACTGGTATATGGAATTCCGGAGTTCCGTCTCCCCAAACAGGATGTGGTTGCGAAGGAAATTGAGAATGTAAAAGCTCTGGGCGTGAAGATAGAGACCAATGTGGTGGTAGGAAAATCTGTGACCATCGATGAGCTGATTCAGGAGGAAGGCTTTGAGGCCGTGTTTATCGGATCCGGCGCGGGACTGCCGAAGTTCATGGGAATTCCCGGGGAGAATTCCAACGGTGTATTTTCCGCCAATGAATATCTGACCAGAAGTAATCTGATGAAGGCTTTCGATGAGGATTCCAACACGCCGATCATGCACAGCAAAAAGGTAGCAGTGGTGGGCGGCGGCAATGTGGCCATGGATGCCGCCAGAACGGCCCTTCGCCTGGGAGCGGAAGTACATATTGTCTATCGACGCAGCGAGGAAGAGCTGCCGGCCAGAGTGGAAGAGGTGCATCATGCAAAGGAAGAGGGGATTATTTTCGACCTTCTGACCAATCCAACGGAAATTCTTGCCGATGATAAGGGTTGGGTGACAGGCATGAAGTGCATCCGTATGGAGCTGGGAGAGCCGGATGCTTCCGGACGCAGACGCCCGGTGGAGATTCCGGGTTCCGAGTTTACCATGGAGCTGGATACGGTAATCATGTCCTTGGGAACCTCTCCGAATCCGTTGATTTCTTCCACCACAGAAGGATTGGAGACCAATAAATGGAAGTGCATTGTGGCGGAAGAGGCAAACGGCCAGACCAGTAAAGCGGGAGTCTATGCCGGAGGAGATGCCGTAACAGGAGCCGCCACCGTGATCCTAGCTATGGGCGCTGGCAAAGCAGCTGCAAAGGGAATAGACGAATACCTGACAGGCAGGTAACCCGCGCCCATAGGTTGCTATGAGGCGCCGGCAAAGCAGCTGCAAAGGGGATCGACGAATATTTGACAGGTAAGTAAAAAAGGAGATTTTTATGGTAAAACATATTGTGCTGTGGAATTTTGTAGAAGGACTTTCCGCAGATGAACGGAGAGAAGCCGGGGAGAAGATGAAGGCGCTTTTGGAGCCGATCAAGGAGCTGGTGCCCGGTGCAGTGGAGATACAGGTTGTCAGGAATGAGCTGACTTCCAGTAACCGTGATATCGCATTGATTTCTACGTTTGAAAATTTGGATGCGCTGACAACATATCAGAACCATCCGGCTCATGTGGAGGCAGGAAAATATGTGCGGAGTGTTACCTGCGACAGGGCCTGTATGGATTATGAGTTTACGTAACGGTTTAATGAGTGTTAAATTGTTGCGAACTTGCAGCCAAGTAGTGTCATGTACTTTGTTCTAGGTTTATTCTAAAGAGGAAAGTAGGTGGACAGATATGCCATGGTGTCCGAAATGCAGAAGTGAGTATAGAGAGGGATTTTCGATATGTGCCGATTGCGGCGTCGAGCTGGTAGATGATGAACAATTTGCCCTTCTGGAGGCAGAGCAGTCTACTGTAAACAAGACTTTTTTCGGAGCAGAAATCCAGGGAGGATTGGAAGCTGCGGAGGAGAAAAGCAGTCAGGCGGATAGGACAGTGAACTTGCCGGAAAATGATCACATGTCTGGAAAGAACTATGAACTGTCTCAACGCAGTTCTCTATATAGGGACAATTCCGAGCGGGCCAATGAGAACCGCTCCTCCGCATGGATTCTGATGATCATCGGAGGCCTGGGAATCCTTGTCCTGGCTCTTGGAATCACAGGAGTGATTCCGCTGCATTTCAGCAATGCCTATCTGTTCTATGGTGTGATGGCCGCCGTATTTATTCTGTTTCTGGTGGCCGGCATCGTATCCATGAAAAATGCCCTGATATTTGAAAAGAGTGCGGAATCGGAGAATTCTCTCAAGTCTACTCTGCTGGAATGGTGCAAACAAAATCTCCATTCGGAAGAATTGGACCTGCAGATTGAAGCAGGAGAAAACGAGTCGGAGGAAATTCTGTATTTCAAACGTTTTGAAGCCATAAAAGCAAGACTGAATCATCAGTTCATGAATCTGGACCAGGGTTTTCTGGAAAAGCTGATTGATGATACTGTCTACGAAATGGTTTTCGGGGCGGAAGAGGATATAGCATAACGACTGCAGGGGAATGAAGTGGCCACGGGACGGTTACACATTGAGATCAGAGAGATGAAAGGGAGTCAATTTGAAGATTACCGTTGTATGTGTGGGTAAGATAAAGGAAAAATTCTACAGAGACGCTGTCTCGGAATATGAAAAGCGGCTGGGCAGATACTGCAGGCTGGAATTCCTGGAAGTGTCGGATGAAAAAACGCCTGACGGGGCCGGAAGGGCCCTGGAGGAGCAGATTAAGGAAAAAGAGGGAAGGCGCCTTCTGGAGAAAATCCGGGAGGACGCCTTTGTCTGTACATTGGAGATTGAAGGGAAGCGCCTGACTTCCGAAGGGTTCGCCGGATGGATGGAAGGGCTTGCGGTAAAAGGGACCAGCCATATTGTGTTCGTCATCGGAGGTTCCCTTGGTCTGCATGAGTCCGTGCGCAGACGGGCGGACATGGCGCTTAGCTTTTCAGACATGACATTTCCCCATCAGCTGATGCGGGTGATCCTTGTGGAGCAGATTTACCGGGCTTTCCGGATTATGCAGGGGGCGCCATACCATAAGTGAGGTAAGAGTATCAACCAGCAGTTGCAGTATGTTCGAGAAATGAAATATCCCGTCGCTTCCAATATGGCTGAGTCGTATTGTATGATAGATTCATCAACAGGAAAGAATATATACAGACTTAACCTCAAGTTGAATCCTGTGTCTGAAATACAACTTTGCAGGCATGGTAAAGTTGTCTGTATTTCTCTATAATGGAGAAAATACATTCGGAGCTTTCTGTATAAGGAACAGAACTGAATATCATGGAAGGAGTCGGAAATGCTGGATACTGTAAAAGCCGGGAAGCAGATTGCACTGTTCAGAAAAAGCAGGGGATTGACGCAGGAAGATATCGCCAGGCAATTAGACATAAGCCCTCAGGCAGTGAGTAAGTGGGAAAACGGACATACGATGCCGGAATTGTCGCTTCTTGTGGAGTTAACGGAACTGTTGGAGTGTACAATGGATCAGATCTTTTTCCCTGCGCCTATATTTGCTCCGAATGCCAATTTTGAGCACATACTGCTGCCATATGCCCCTATTGCGGATTTTTCAGGCAAAAGCTGGCCTCGCAGTATGTCGAAGCCTGCAATCCTGTCTGCCATAAAGCTTTTTATGGGACTTGAGAATCGCAGGGATGCGATGAACCGCCAAATAAATGATGACACCGAATATATTTTGCAGGGAGCATTTTCCGGCATCAGCTTTGGATATTCCTGGGGGTTTGAGGATAATTGGGAGGAATGTCTCGCGGTATATGGATTAACCTGTGAAACTCATGCGAAAGCGGAATATTCTCAGAAAGAGTACATTCGGACGGCAATAGATCATATTAGAAGCGGATATCCTATAATCGTTATACCCAAAGAATATACCGATACGATATTGGCAACAGGGTATTCTGACGCAGGGAGGACTTTGAAAGGAATTCCTTTTTTAGACGGAGATGATGAGAAAAATTCAATTATGTCCTTTGGACAGCTGAAAGATTTTACGGGATGGTATGAGAAAGATTCGGCTCTGCTCCTTGTTAAACCAGCCTCGGAAGCAGTTTCAGTCGTTGATAAATGTAGAGAAGCCCTGCAAAAAGGATGCAGGCTTTTAGGCAATAAAGTACACAAGTTTGAACAGCCGCTTGTGGGATATGGGTTGATTATCTATGATAATTGGTGTGAGGAGCTTCGCAAAGAAACAAATCAGGAGATGACAGACATTGCATGTATGTTTCCGCATATTTTTATACATTATGAAGGCAAACTTCGGATAAGGCAATTTCTTGAATACTGTATGCATTTGATACAGGATATTGACAGCAGTGCAATCCAAATTGCAATTTCAAAATACGACGAAATCCTGTCTATCTGTGAAAACTGTATGCATGAGATGTTACCAAAGACTCCTGAAAATGCCCGGGAAGCCGGGATGAAGCGGCAGGCATATATCGGCATTCTGCAAAGATGCAGAGAATTGGAAGAGGAGGCGCTCACAGCAATGAGCTTTTTTGGGTGAAAGAGTTGATTGGCGATTAAGTATAGTTAGATCTAATTTGTCCTCAACCAAGTTTTATGGGATTAACAGTAAAGCATTGTAAAGAAAATGCTTGACATATATCACGAATATAGTAAAATAACAAGTGAAAGGCGGTGGAAATATGGCACAGACTACTATGGTGAATTTCCGTATGGATACGGAAGCA
>CAQUWW010000140.1 GCA_948896875.1 uncultured Acetatifactor sp.
TTCTTTTCCACGGGCAAATCTAATTTCCTGTAATACTCCTGTATCCGCCCAAAATCTATCTTTCCTTCTTCTATGGCCTCCCTGCTGATGTAGCGTGACGGTTTATTCATGATACGCAGCATGTGCGATCGCGTTCCCAGACCATGGGCCACCTGCAGATATGCTATAATATCCTGAACAATGAAGTGTTCATAGATACTGACACTTCGCTCCTTCATCTCATAAGGGATATCCGCAGCCTTCAGCCTGGAGGCAAAACTCTGCATATAGGAATTGGTGCGAAAGAGAACGGCGCAGGTTTCTCCGGTCAGAAGGTAGGAAGAAAGTCTTTGCAATAGATAACCATACTGCTGGTCACGTCCGCCAAATGCCTGTAATGTCACCGGCTTCCTGTCGGTTTCTTTTTTCCTGTTTTCCGTCTGCTTATCTGCCGCCCGAAGCTTTTTGAGGAATCTGTCCTTATTTTCTTCAATGACAGCCAGTGAGGCCTGTACAATCTCCTGTCTGCTCCTGTAATTGGTATCCAGTAAAAACTGCTTTGCCTGAAAGTCTACGGTAAAGCGTCTCAGGCATTCCGGCTGAGAGCCCCGAAAACCATAGATAGCCTGATCATCATCTCCCACGGCAAAAAGATTATAAGGTTTGGAGGACAGCAGCTTTACCGTTTCATACTGAACAGGGTTGATATCCTGAAATTCGTCAATCAGAATATGGCTGAAGCGCTTTTGCCAGTAGGTTCTGGCTGCTTTGTTCTCCTGTAGCAGCATTTTGCATTCATAGAGCATATCATCGAAATCAATCCGTCCTGCTTTTTTCAGAGTATTTCCATATTCCCGGCAGATTTCTTCGAAGCAGGGCTGCCACTTTGCAGGTGCTTTTTCTTTGGCCGCAGTCATCTCCATTGTGTTTTTATAGAAACCGATGGCAGCCAGAATTTTGGCGGCTTCCTCCTTTAAATTGTCAGACTTGTCCTGGGTATCTTCCTTTTCGCGATCATCCAGTTGCTTTTCCCATTTTTGTAATATGGGAAGCAGGAGCTTGCTTTTCTCCGAACCCGTCAGGATTTTATTGGATTTCAACGTATTGGATTCTTTCAGAATATGGTAAAAGATGGAATGAAAGGTTCCGAAATGAACCGGATATACGGCGGCCGCCATTTCCTGAAAACGGTTCTGCATGGACAGAGCGGCTTCCTTCATAAAGGTAATCACCAGAATAGATTCGGGAGGAACACCCTGTTCCAGAAGGTAGAGAATACGATTGGTAATTGTGTAGGTCTTGCCGCTGCCCGGTCCCGCCAGGACAAGACATGGCCCATGTAAATGCATAATTGCAGCTTTCTGCGCCTCGTTGGCATTTGTGAGATCCATATGATATTTTCCTTTCCTTACCTGTAACCTGTATTTCCTGTGGTTGGAAGTTCTTGATGATGTATCAGTAGAAGAATACCGAATAAAATGACTTTTTAACTATAGCATACTTCAGAAATGATTTCAACTGTTTTTCTACTCTGCACTATTCACTGACTTGCCCATAAGAAACAGTTCAGCGCCCTGTCTGAACTGTTACGCCCATAAAGTAAAGGACCGTGCGCATCTGACTTCTGAAAAGCACAAAAACCGCACGGTCTCTTTCAATCTTCTGGTTCCCGATAGGAACATTCCGGATTAAGAATACGTTATTTCCCGCCTTTTTCAGCTCACGACGGTCTCCAGCATCCGGATTCCCTGCCGAATTCGATTCAGGGACTCTTCCTTTCCAAGGACTTCCATAATCTCTGTGGCGCCTGCCGGTGTGGTCTGCTTGCCGGAGACAGCCGTACGAATCGGCCACATGACATAGCCGTTCTTACAGCCCTTCTCCGCCACATACTTTGACAGAGTCTCATAAAGTGCGTCATTGGTGTAATCCTCCTGCTTTTCCAGCAGAGGAAGGACTTCTCTGAGCACCTCAAGAGAGGACTGTACATTCGTCTTCATCTTCTTGTGCGTATACATGGCCGTATCATACTCCGGCAGCCTCTCAAAGAAATCTACCAGCTCCGGAATATCCGGAAAGACCTCGATACGCGTTTTCACCATTGCGGCAATCTTTTTCAGATCGTATTCCTTTGTCAAAGCTTTTTTCAGATAGGGCTCCGCCTTTTCATAAAAGGCGTCAAAATCCATGGCTTTAATATATTCCCCGTTCATCCAGCGCAGCTTCACCATATCAAATACCGCCGGCGATTTGCTGATTCTGTGATAATCAAACTCCCGGATCAGCTCATCCAGAGAGAAGATCTCCCGATTCTCCTCGGGGCTCCAGCCAAGAAGCGCAATAAAGTTCACGATGGCTTCCGTCAGAAAACCCTGTTCCAGCAATCCCTCAAAGGACTCGCTTCCGCCTCGTTTCGCCAGCTTTTTGTGATTCTCGTCGGTAACCAGCGGCAGATGAATATATTTGGGAGGTTCCCATCCAAAAGCATCATAGAGACGGGTATACTTTGGGGAGGAGGACAGATATTCGTTGCCCCGGACCACATGCGTAATATTCATGGTGTGATCATCCACAACATTTGCAAAATTATAAGTGGGAAATCCGTCGGACTTGATCAGAATCATGTCGTCCAGCTCCGCATTTTCCACGGTGATATCTCCGTACAGTTCATCATGAAAGGTAGTGGAGCCCTCCGAAGGATTGTTCTGACGAATGACAAAAGGTTTCCCCGCCGCCAGGTTTGCCTCCACTTCCTCCTTTGACAGAGAAAGGCAATGTTTATCATAGATGGAAATCTCCTTGCCCTCCACCACTTCTGTCTTCAGAGAGGCAAGCCTTTCCTTATCACAAAAGCAATAATAAGCCTCTCCCTTATCGATCAGCTCTTTTGCATATTTCATATAGATACCGGTCTTAATGCGCTCACTCTGCACATAAGGTCCATAACCGCCGTCCTTGTCCGGTCCCTCGTCGTGAATCAGACCTGTGGTCTTCAGCGTGCGGTAAATGATCTCTGTGGCTCCCTCCACATAGCGTCCCTGATCCGTATCTTCGATTCGAAGCATAAAATCTCCGCCCGCATGCTTTGCAATCAAAAATTCATATAAAGCCGAACGCAGGTTGCCAACATGCATTCTTCCTGTGGGACTTGGGGCATATCTTGTTCTGATTTTCATATGTTGTCATTCCTTTCGCATCACTTACGGCACAGGCTATGCAAAACTGCCCTGCCTTTTTGTATTGGTTTTTATTGTAGTCCTTTTTATAAAAAACTGCAATCTTAAAATCCCTCCATATCCCTTTTCAAACCCTCCAGATCCAGATAATCCTCAATGAACTGTTTCCTCAGAAGGGAATAGGGAATAAACTCATTGTATTTTCCATTGATCTGCACCTTGTCCGGCAGCGGAAGTTCATTCAGATCCAATTCTGTATGGAGAATCTCCATGACAATATCCTGCAGTGCTTCCAAAGTGCCATCGAACAGGATCTCCAGATAAATGCTGGTATTCCAGGGGATTTTACTCCTGATTTTCCGATGGAGCAGCGCATAGTGGAGCGTGACCAGCTGCCTGGTTCCTATCCATGGAAATATGGCATATTTTTTGTCCGAAAGCGGGGTGATCAGATGCTCCAGGATACCGCTGTTTCTCGCAATGTACTGAATCTCCGCCAGTCTCTCGCTGCATCTGTCACTCAGATAGGGATACTCCCCATCCACTTTCATCACGCTGCGCATTTTTCGGACAAGAACCGTATGAAACTCAGCTTCAAAGTCCCTGTCCCAATCCACTACGGAAATACCGGGAATCCGTTTGACAAAAATGACTTTGGATTTCACATTGATATCTACCGTCTCCCAGGACATACCCGCAAGCGCAAAACGGACCCCCACAGGATAGGGCTTGTCCACCGTGCCTATCGTCCAGTTCTCGTCCTTCACCAGAAAATATTCCGGTGCAAGAAATACCGTCAGAAACTTGTGGCTGTTCACTTCCTTTTCCCCGGCCCGCCCGATTATCAGACCTCCATGCTCCGTGCGCTCCAACTGTTCTATATCTATTAAATGCAGCAGTAGTTTCCGGTAATCCTCCTGAGAAATCTGTCGGAAACATCCAAGTGTCAGAACACTTTGAGCCAGCCCTGCGGCTGACATCTCGCCGTTGCTTTTCAGACAGCTCATGGTCTGATGATACAACAGATTATAGGCATGGTTTCTGGGCGGTATTGGCTCGATCCAATGTTCTCTCAGGTAAAGCTCCACAATGGCAATGGTCCGGATAAATTCCCAGTTGATGGGGCCCAGAATATCGGAGGAATTAATCTTGATACTTTCCACAAAGGTAAACAGCAGCTGTGGAATCTGTCCCCGCCTGCCGCATCGCCCCAGACGCTGCGCGAAGCTGGAAACATTTAGCGGCGCGCCGATCTGAACAGCCTGGTCAAGAGAACCGATGTCGATGCCCAGCTCCAGAGTCACGGTGGCTCCGGTGACGATTTTCTCCTCTCCGGATTTCATCTCATCCTCTGTGTTCTCACGAAGCAGCGCCGATACATTTCCATGATGCACCCGATAGACATCGGGTGCCTTATGTTTCATGGCAAGTTCTCTCAAGTTTGCCATAATGAATTCAATTTCTTCCCGGCTGTTGGCGAAGATAATGGTCTTTTTGTCCAAAGTCTGCTGAAACAGATATTCATAATGCTCTCTGTCCCCCATGTCACCGCCGGTATTGACATGAACCACATTCTCACTGCCGTTTCGCTCCACCATATCCCTTTTGTCTGCATAATTGACAAAACGTTCTATATGCAGGCGGACACGCTTCTTTCCTTCCTTTACCAGAGGAGCCGCACATTCTCTTCCGGTGCCTGTGTTCAACCAGTTTTTAGCCAGTGAGACATCACCCAGGGTCGCAGACAGGCCGATTCTCCTGGGATTGACCCCTGTCAATGCCCGCAGACGTTCCAGAACGCACAACAGCTGCAGGCCTCTCTCGTCCCGCATAAAATGGTGCACCTCATCTATAATGACAAAGCGCAGATCAGAAAAAAGCGAAAGGCAGGCCCCCCGTTTATTGGTCAGAAGACTCTCCAGGGATTCCGGGGTGATCTGGAGAATGCCTTCCGGATGCTTTAGAAGCTTTTCTTTCCCGCTGACGGATGCATCTCCATGCCATTTGGTAACCGGAATATGGGAGTCCACAAGCAGCAGCTCCAGTCGTTTGAACTGGTCATTAATTAGCGCCTTCAGAGGAGAAATGTACAGAACCCCCACTGAGGCGGCCGGATGATTGGTAATTTCCGTGAGTACCGGCAAAAAAGCCGCCTCCGTTTTGCCGGAGGCGGTACCGGAAGAAAGCAGCAGATTATCATCGCTGTCAAATATCACTTCACAGGCCGCCACCTGATTCCCGTGCAGTTCCTCCCACTTGTTCTGATAGATAAAATCCTGGATAAAAGGGGCCAGTCTGTTGAATACATTCATATAGGATCCTCCGTGAAATGTATCATATGCAGGGTGATTTTAAACCCGGATTTTCCTGCAACAGGCAAAGGCCAACGCACCGGGGCCGATGTGACAGGCCACGCTCAGAGACAGAGCGTCGATATGGATATCGTATCCCGGGAAAACTTCCAGTATTTCCTGTTTATAGGCCTGCGCCGCTTCCAGATTCGCCGTATGTGCAATCTCAAGCCATATATGCTTATCTTCTGTCATGCCTCCAAAACGGGTTTCAATGTCGTTTTTGATCGCATTGATCATAATGGATTTTCCCTGGTTGGTTGTTCTGGCCTTTGCAAAAGCATCCAGCTTTTCTCCCTGAATCTGCAGCACTGGCTTCAGCCGAAGCATGGTTCCGATGGCCGCGGCCGCGGGCGTAATCCTGCCGCCTTTTTTCAGATAATACAAGGTGTCCAGCATGATGTAGATACTGCTGTTGAACTTATCCGCCTCCAGAAACTCTTTGATTTCCTTTGCATTCTTCCCTTCTGCAGCCAGAAGCTTCGCATCCAGGCAGGACTGCCGCTGTGTGACGGAAATCCGCTGATTATTCACAACCTGAACCTTTCCCTGGTACTCCTGTGCGAGAATGACAGCGCTCTGGCAGGAGCCGGACAGGCCGCTGCTCATGGGAATATGCACAATTTCATCATATTCTTTCAGCAAACTATCCCATAAATTCATAACAGATTCCGGGCTGGGCTGGCTTGTCCCAATGTTGGCTCCGGAAGCCAGTCTCTCATAAAATTGTTCCTGCGTCAGATCAATGTCCTCATAAAAGGTCTGCTCATTAATCATAAAAGGCATGGGCAGGACATAAATTCCCAGTTCCTTTCCGGCATTCTGGGTAATGCCGCTGTTACTGTCTGTTACAATCGCTATACCTGGCATAATTTCCTCCTGTATAAACATGATGGTATTATTTTACTGTTATATCGACCGAAAGTCAACACCGTCTGCACCGGTGCCACGAAGGTGGCTCCGCAGGCCTTCATGCTCCGGCTGTAATAAGTCCGGATCCGACTGCAAAATGGCATCCACCGCTTCTGAAGCCTGCTTCAACACAGCGGCGTCCGAATAAATATCTCCAACTCGAAAAGAAAATTCACCGCTTTGCCTGATTCCGAACAAATCCCCGGGTCCTCTCAGCTTCAAATCCTCCGACGCAATAAAGAAGCCGTCATTTGATTTGTTCAGGATCTGCAGACGTTCCATGGTCTCCTTCTTTTCATTTGCGCTGACAAAAATGCAATAGCTTTGATGGTTTCCACGTCCCACCCGGCCTCTCAGCTGATGCAGCTGTGCCAGTCCGAAACGTTCCGCATTCTCCACCATCATCACCGTGGCATTGGGTACATTGATCCCTACTTCAATCACTGTGGTAGACACCAGCACATCGATGGCATGGGATGCAAATTCTTCCATAATCCTCTTTTTATCCGCCGGACGCATCTTTCCATGAAGACTGGAAACCTGAATTCCCGCAGGCAGTGCCGCTTTCAACTTTTCCGTATAATCTGTCACATTTTCCAGAGAGGATACACTTTCCGCCTCTTCCGGATTACTTTCTACCTGAGGGCAGATGACATAAGCCTGCCGTCCTTTTTTCACTTCTCCGGCTATAAATTCATAGGCTTTGGGACGCCAGGACGTATTCACCACACAGTTTTTGACAGGCAGACGATTGGCAGGCAGCTCATCCACAATGGAAATCTGTAAATCGCCATACAGGATAATGGCCAGTGTTCTGGGAATAGGTGTCGCACTCATCACCAGAATATGGGGGTCCTTTCCCTTTCCAGCCAGATGCTCCCGCTGTCTGACTCCGAAACGATGCTGTTCATCTGTGACAACCAGTGCAAGGGATTTGTATTGCACTTTATTTTGTATCAACGCATGGGTGCCAATGATCAGATTTGCCTCTCCGGAAGCAATTTGCGCATAGATTCCCTTTCGCTCTTCGGCACTCATAGAGCCTACCAATAGTACCGGCCGGAAAATCAGCCCGTACTTTCTTCCATATTCCCGAATGGTCTCAAAATGCTGCATGGCCAGGACCTCGGTGGGCGCCATCAGCGCTCCCTGGTATCCGTTTGACGCTGTCATCAAAAGCGCCAATGTGGCCAGAATGGTTTTTCCGGAACCCACATCTCCCTGAACCAGCCTGTTCATACAATGTGGAGAACTTAAGTCTTCTTTTATTTCGTCCCACACCTTTTTCTGCGCTTTGGTCAGCCCAAAGGGAAGTTTCTCCAGAAAGCGTTTTGTGTCGGCGGTTTCTATCATAGGATGTTCATTTTGCAGCTGTTCGCAGAAATCCTTGTTCTTCCGCATGTGAAACAGGAAAGTAAAAAACTCGTCGAAAACGATTCTCCTTCTGGCGCGGATCAGGG
>CAQUWW010000141.1 GCA_948896875.1 uncultured Acetatifactor sp.
ATTAGTAAATATGCCGAAAGTGAAAAATTGTTCAAAAAAAGGTTGAAATTTTTAATCAACGATCATGGTCTTGCCATTGGATTGACTTCCATATATCCCAGATGTCTGGGATATGGACTGAACGCAGGGATGTTGCTTCGATATGGATTGGAAAAATGCAGCACTGTCAGGGAGTTTACAGAAGCGCTGAGACACCTGCCCATCGCCTCCGCGCAGACCTTTACGGCAGCGGACAGGACGGGAAGTGTGGCGGTCATAGAATGCAATGCCCGGGGGATGGAAGTCTGTTATGCGGATGAGAAACATAAGAAGCAAAGTTTTGTCTCGGCTGTAAATTCGTTTCATCTGGACGGCATGAGGGCCTGGCGGACGGACGGCATGGACGACTGGGATTCGGAAGCGCGATATGAAACTATCCGGAAGGCGTTTGAGCAGGGAGACAGAACGGAGGCGGTAACTTTTGCCATGGACGTACTAAGCGGAAAATACGGCTTTATTTGCCAGTATGACAGGAAGACAGGGAAGGATACCGTGTGGTCGGTGGTCTATGATGTGACCGGCGGGAAGATTTACCGGTGTGAGGGGAATCCTTTCCGGAGGAAATATAGAGAGGACAGGCGGTTTTGCTTTTGATGGTATCAGAAAGAGACATCTCTTCGGAGGTGTCTTCCTTTTTTGGAAAAATAGCTTTTAGAACTTTTTGGAAAAATAATAGACAAAAGTTGAGGTACCATCTTGACAATACGACAAAACGTGCTATTCTATATTCATAAAGCATATTAATTTCTCGAACATATTATTCAGATTTCCAAATCATCTAAATTTCATTCAGAAACTCTATGCTTTAATCCAAATTATAATTAAAAGGGCAGGAGTTTCCGCGATGATCTTCCTGTCCGCAACAGGAGGAAATATGAAACGATTGGAAGACATGAATCTGGCGGACGACTTTCTGGCCTACAGTCTGACCGTTCACAAAACTTACGGGGAAGAGGCGTCCAGGTATATATTGGAGTGCATTTTGCAGCGAAAGATCCGACATCTTGTGGTAGTGCCGCAGAAAACCTGGTATGGGGAGACGCCGAAAAGCCATGGAGTGCGTTTGGATGTCTACCTGGATGAAGAGGATGGAGAGATATTTGACATGGAGCCGGATAATAATGACGGCAATTCCGATGTGGCGGCACTGCCCCGCAGAGTGCGTTTTTATCATTCAAAGATAGATGCGGGAAATTTGACTGCCGGTGAGGATTACAGTACTTTGCGGAATGTAGTGGTGATATTTATTACTACTTATGATCCATTTGGATTAAATCGTATGATTTATACGATAAAAAATGGCTGTGTGGAGGAACCGGGGCTGATTTACGAGGACGGGGCCAGAACAATATTCTTTTATACAAAAGGAAGAAAGGGAAATCCATCTGAAGAGCTGCAACAGCTGGCCAGGTATATGGAGCATTCTACTGTAGAAAATGCACAGTCAGCAGAATTAGCAAGGCTGCATGAGATGGTAACGGAAGTGAAAACGGACAGGGAAGTGGGGCTGGCATATATGAAAGCATTTGAGATTGAAAAACGGATAAGGGAGGGAGGAAGAGCAGAAGGAAGGGCAGAAGAGATTGTCAGGACTGGCTATGAGTTCGGTCTGTCCGATGAAGATATTCTGGGGAGGCTGCAGATGAAGCTGGATATATCCCGGGAATTGGCACAGAGATACCTGGAGAAATTTGGAAAGCAGATTGAAGCTGGTAGATGAGATATTTATATTATTTAAACAGAGAGACAGGACAGGGACATCTCTTCGGAGGTGTCCTTTTCGTTTTGGCAAAATTATGATTGCAGGAAAGAAGCCAGTGTGATACCCTGAAATTATAGAAAATTCTGGGAACGGGACATCCGGAAGGGATATTCCCTTCGGAACGAAAATGGAAAGAAAGGAAGCGCATATGAATTTTTTCACAGAGAAAGACGGCGCACTGCTGTTTCGACGCAGGAGGGAACTGCTGGAAATTCGGCCCTGGGGCCTTGGCCTTCGCATTCGCGCCACAGAGAACAGGCAGTTTACGGACAGAGACTGGGCACTTTCCACTCCTGCCGCCGGGGCGGGAAGCATTGAAATCGGAGAGGAACAGGCAGTCGTAATCAACGGAAAAATAAGGGCGGTGATCACTGCGTATGGGAAAATGACCTTTCATAATCAGGAGGGCAGAGAAATCCTGAAAGAATATTATCGCTCCTGGGACTATGGGACGAAGGACTGGAAGGAGCTGGACCAGATTACCATGGCCCGTACCGTGGCCAGGCAATTCAAAAATGTGGGCGGTGACAATTATGAGATTCATCTGCGGTTTGAGACAGACGACAGAGAGAGAATCTATGGGATGGGTCAATATCAGCAGCCGTACCTGAATCTGAAAGGCTGTACACTGGATATGGAGCAGAAGAACACACAGATTTCGGTCCCCTTCATGGTGTCGGACAGAGGATACGGACTGCTGTGGAACAACCCGGCGGTGGGACAGGCGGTGTTTGGCAAGAACAGGACCGAATTCTCCGTCCGGTCTTCCAGACAGCTGGATTATTGGATTGTGGCCGGGGATACGCCGGCGGAGATTGTGGAAAGTTATGCGGATGTGACGGGAAAGGTGCCGATGATGCCCGATTTCGGTCTGGGCTTCTGGCAGTGCAAGCTTCGCTATCAGACCCAGGAAGAACTTCTGAATGTGGCAAGAGAATACCACAGAAGAGGGATTCCCTTAAGTGTGATTGTACTGGATTTCTTCCACTGGCCCTGCCAGGGAGACTGGACCTTTGACGAAGCCTATTTTCCGGACCCGGAGGGAATGATCAGAGAGTTGAAGGAGATGGGGATTCGCTTGATGGTTTCCATCTGGCCTACGGTTGACCGTAAATCTGTGAATTATCAGGAGATGAAGGAGCGGGATCTGCTGGTGAGGACGGACAGAGGCATTTCCGCGACCATGGAGTGCTTCGGCATGGAGGAGTTCATGGACCCCACCAATCCGGAGACCAGGCGTTTTGTCTGGGACATTGCGAAGAAGAATTATTTTGACAAAGGGGTGGCTTTGTTCTGGCTGGACGAAGCGGAGCCGGAGTATACCGCGGCAGATTTTGACCTGTATCGCTACTATGACGGTTCGGCGCTGGAATGTGCCAACGAGTATCCGGTGGGCTATGCCCGTGCCTTTTATGATGGAATGCGGGAAGCGGGAGTGGAGAATCCGGTGAATCTGATTCGCTGTGCCTGGGCAGGGTCCCAGAGGTATGGCGCGCTGGTATGGTCCGGGGATGTTCCCTCTACTTTTACCTATCTGCGGAACCAGTTTACGGCGGGACTTCATATGGGAATGGCTGGCATTCCCTGGTGGACGGCGGATATCGGCGGTTTCCACGGGGGCAATGTGAAGGAGCCGGCCTTCCATGAGCTGCTGATGCGCTGGTTCCAGTACGGCGCTTTCTGCCCGGTGATGCGTCTTCACGGAGACCGGGATCCTCATAAGCCGCCTATGAATCCGGAGGCCTCTTACGGAGGAGGTATCTGTTCTTCCGGAGCGGACAATGAGGTCTGGAGCTATACCTCGGAGCTGGAAGAGATGATGATTTACTATATCCGTCTGCGGGAGTCCATGAAGGATTATATTCGGACGGCCATGGCGGAGGCCCATGAAAAGGGGACACCTGTCATAAAGCCCCTGTTCTATGATTTCCCGGAGGACCAGGCTGCCTGGGAGGCGGCAGATGTCTATCTGTTTGGACATGATCTGCTGGTTGCGCCCGTGCTGGAGGCCGGCGTGCGGGAGAGAAAGGTTTATCTGCCTACGGGCGCAGTGTGGACGGAGCGGGAGACCGGGGCTGTGTATCAGGGAGGACAGGAAGTACGGGTGGAGGCGCCGGTGAACCGGATTCCTCTCTTCGTGAAAAACGGAGGTTTACTGTAATATAAGGAATAGAACAGGAGGAACCAGATGAAATTCGAGATCAGAGACAATGCGATTTATTTTACCAGAGCAGGTGAATGGGGAAAGATTTCAGCCTGTGGGAAGAACTGCATTCGGTTCCAGGCTTCGCCCTCGGGGCCTGTGAAAGAAATAAACTGGACGCTGCTGCCGGGAGAGGCGAAGGCGAAAGCCTGGCTGGAGGGGAACACGGCGATTCTGGAGACCGGGGACATGCGGTGTGTCCTGTACGAAAACGGCAGGACAGTGTATTTCCGTGAGGGCAGAAAGATTTTGTCGGAAAAATGTGAGATGACCTTCAGCACGGGAATCCGGAATTACCGCAGCAAGGGCAGCGGTCTCTGGAGCGGCCGGGTGACCTTTGAGCCGGTGGAAGGGGAGCATTTTTACGGTCTGGGACATGAGGCCACAGGATGTTTTGATCTGAAAGGCTGTACCATTGACTTGCGCCATGTGAACGCAAAGTGCACCATGCCGGTGGTGTATTCCTCTCTGGGGTACGGTTTCCTCTGGAATATGCCTTCCACGGGAACCTGTGAGCTGGCCTGCAACAGGACCCGGTGGAACAGTGATCGTATGCGGCAGATGGACTATGTGGTCATGGGGGGAGAGCCGGCGGAAGTGGCCCAGGCTCTTGCGGACCTGACGGGACATGCCCCCAGAATGCCGGAATATGGCCTTGGCTTCTGGCAGTGTAAGCTGCGGTATGAGACCCAGGAAGAGCTTCTGCAGGTGGCCAGACGCTACAAAGAGCTTGGGATTCCTGTGGATGTGATTGTGATTGACTATTTTCACTGGACAGAGCAGGGGGATTATAAATTTGATCCCAGGTATTGGCCGGACCCCAAAGCCATGGCGGAGGAGCTGCATGCCATGGGCATTAAGCTGATGGTGTCCATGTGGCCCACCATCAATGAGAAAAGTGAAAATTACAGTGAAATGCTGGACAGGAATCTGCTGATCAGAACGGCCAGCGGTTCCAACAGAGTGTTCGACTTCTACGGCCCTCAGGCGGAAATCGATCCTACAAATCCGGAGACCAGAGCGTATGTGTGGTCGAAGCTGAAAGAGAATTACATAGACCAGGGGGTGGACTGCCTCTGGTTCGACGAGGCGGAGCCGGAGATTCATCCGGAGCATTTCGACAATCTGGTGCTCTCCCTGGGGAACGGAGACGAAGTGGGACTGCTGTATCCCTATTACTATGCGAAGCTGGTGTATGACGGAATGATGGCGGATGGCAGGGAGGACATCGTCACACTGTCCAGATGTGCCTATCCCGGAGCCCAAAGATTTGGCACCCTGGTGTGGTCCGGAGACATTCCCTCCACCTTCGAGAGCCTGGCAGACCAGGTGAAGTCCGGACTGAACATGGCAATGTGCGGAATTCCCTGGTGGACCACGGATATCGGCGGCTTTTACGGGGGACGGATAGAGACCGACTATTTCAGAGAGCTGATTGTCCGCTGGTTCCAGTACGGGCTGTTCTGTCCTGTCATGCGTCTCCACGGCAGTCGGGCCGGCCGGGACAATACGAAGACCATCATAGAGCCCTCCGGCGGCGACAACGAAATCTGGAGCTTCGGGGAGGAGAATTTTGAAATTTTAAAGGATTTGATTCTTCTGCGGGAGCGGCTGAGACCTTATCTCAGAAAGCATATGGATATCGCTTCGGAAAAGGGCATTCCCGTCATGCGGCCTATGTTCTTTGACTTCCCGAAGGACGAAGTGTGCTATGGGCTGGGAGAGCAGTATATGTTCGGAGACGATATCCTGTTCGCGCCCATTGTCCGTCAGGGAGAGCGTGCCAAAAAGGTGTATCTGCCGGAGGGGAACTGGATTCTTGCAAGAGACCGGAAGGTTTACCCGGGCGGGACGTGGGTGGAAGTCACTGCGGACCTGAAGGAGTTTATTGCTTTTGTAAAAGAAGGCAGCGATGTCATCCATCTTTTTTGAAAAGGGGAACCGGTGTCGGCAAACCGGATTCCTTCCTTTAGGAAAAATGGGAGAGTCAGGCTGTTCATTCGAAAAAAGGGAAAAGGAGTGGAGAAAAATGAGCTTTAAAGTGGCGTTTATCGGTGCGGGAAGCATAGGTTTTACCAGGAGACTGCTGTCGGATATTCTGACAGTGCCGGAGTTTGGTGACATAGAGGTGGCCTTCACGGATATCAATGAGGACAATCTGCGAATGGTGACGGAGCTTTGTCAGAGGGATATAGAGGCAAACGGCCTGAAGATTCAGATTCAGGCCACGCTGGACAGGAGAGAGGCTTTCCGCAATGCGAAATATGTGGTAAATTGTGTGCGCATCGGGATGTTGGAGGCCTTTGCCACCGATGTGGAGATCCCTTTGAAATACGGCGTGGATCAGTGTGTGGGTGACACCCTGTGCATCGGTGGAATTATGTACGGACAAAGAGGTATTGCGGCGATTCTGGATTTCTGTAAGGATATCCGGGAGGTGGCGGCCGAGGGGTGTATTATGCTGAATTATTCCAATCCCAATGCCATGATGACCTGGGCGGCCAACAAATACGGCCATGTGGAGACCTATGGCCTCTGCCACGGGGTTCAGCACGGCCATGCTCAGATTGCGGAAGCGTTGGGGCGGGACAAGAAGGATGTGGACATTATCTGCGCGGGCCTGAATCACCAGACCTGGTATATCAGTGTCAAGACGGACGGCGTGGAGAGAAAGGATGAGCTGTATCCTCTGATGTGCCAGGCAGGATTTGCAAAGAATGAGAACATCCGTCTGGATGTGATGAAGCATTTCGGCTATTATTCCACCGAGTCAAACGGTCATCTGTCCGAATATCTGATGTGGTACAGAAAGAGACCTGAGGATATGGAAAAGTGGATCAATTATTCCTCCTGGATTCAGGGAGAGACCGCAGGATATCTGCGGGTATGCAAGGAATCCCGGAACTGGTTCGAGACAGATTTCCCCAACTGGATGAAGGAAGAGCCTGCCAGCTACCTTCCGGAAAAACGTTCCGAGGAGCATGGCTCCTACATCATAGAATCCCTGGAGACAGGCCGATGCTACAGGGGACATTTTAACGTGATGAACAATGGCACGATTACAAATCTGCCGGAGGAATGTGTGGTGGAAGTGCCCTGCTATGTGGATGGAAGCGGGATCGGCATTCCCAAGGTGGGGGATTTACCCTTAGGGTGTGCGGCAATCTGTTCCCAGTCCGTGTGGGTACAGAAGCTGGCTGTGGAGGCAGCGGTGCATGGGGATATTACCTTGCTATATCAGGCCGGAATGATGGACCCCCTCACAGGGGCAGTCTGTACGCCGGGAGAAATCCGACAGATGATTGACGAAATGCTGATTGCCCAGGAAAAATGGCTTCCTCAATATGGGGAGGAGATTCAAAGGGCCAGAGAGCGTATGCGGGGAGAACTTCTGCCTTATCGCCCTGTAAAAGGATTTACTCTGAAAGAAAAAACTGTGGAAGAGATGGCGGTTGAGAAGGAGAAGTACAGAGAGATGGCATCCGCCGCGGCGAAAGAGAATGTAAAATAAGCGAAAGAGAATGGAAAGGATATGGGCAGGAGACAGCGCAAAAAGGAACGTTCCGGCATTTTCAGAATGCATTGCTGTCTCTTGCCTTTTTCGTATTTAAGTGTGCTTCCTGCCTGGCCTGTCGGAAGACCTGGATCAGAAGGTCTGACACACGATGATCTCTCAGCCTTGCGGTCAGAAGCGGTGAAAAGCGTTTCCCCTCCAGGGAAACCGCAGTTGTGAGGGCTTCCTCAAAGCTCATTTGTACGCCGGTATACAGATGGTTTAAGGGACAGATCCTGCCTTCCGTGGACCACCTGTA
>CAQUWW010000142.1 GCA_948896875.1 uncultured Acetatifactor sp.
ATCTCCTACCCGAAAAGGTTTCAGGGCCAGGATCAGCACACCTCCGGCCAGATTCGACAGACTGCCCTGCACCGCCAGTCCGATGGCCACGCCTGCGGAACCCAGCACCGCCACAACGCTGGCCGCATCCAGCCCGAAGGAGGTGGCCAGAAACATCACCAGCAGCACATACAGAGTGGCTTTGACAAAAGAATCCACAAACTGTATGACGCCCAGCTCCACATTGGCTTTCTTCATAGCCTTTTTCAGCATTCTGCGGGCAAATTTAATGAGGTTCACACCGATCAAGAAGAAAATCAGCGCAAGCAGAATCCGCAGGCCCAAATTAAATGCCTTTTCGGGAAGCAGGCTTATCCATTCTCTGACAACACCCGTCTCTATTTTTTCCTCCACATCCTCCATGAGATTTCCGACAGTACTGTTCGCTGCCAATTGATATATCGCCGCCATTTTCCTTCCTTCCTGTTCCCTGTCATTTCGGCTATCCTCCCGCCTGCTCCCGGGTTTGTTATTTTTTGCTTTCCGCTTTCTGATTCACTGTCTGATTCCGGTTTTACTATCAGCGCTGCAGTTTACCGGCTATTTTGAGCATTGTCCTCCTCCGGTGCGCCGATGACAATTCTTCCGTTCTCCAGCTCCATGCGGACTTTGTTCCCCTGAATACCGAGTTCCTCCAGATATTCTCTTGGAATCTGAACGCGGCCCGCTTTATCCAGCACGGCATACTCATTGTGGACCTCCTCGAACATGCCGATGGAATCCAGCTTATCGGCATAGCTCTGCTTTATAACCATCTCGCTGCTGGTCTTTCCATCCCGAATAGCCACCACACGACTCACCTTTTTGGACAGCATCCTGTCATGGGTCACAATCACAATTGTCAACCCCAGATTCTTATTCAGCCCCCGGAAAACATCCAGAATATAGTTGCCTGTCTTGGTGTCCACCGACCCGGTAGGTTCGTCTGCCAGCAGAATTTTGGGATTGTTGGCCAGGGCAATGGCAATGGCAATCCTCTGCTGCTCTCCTCCCGACAGCTGACTCAATCGGCTGTCCTTCTTGTGGCCCATTCCCACCATCTCCAGCAGCTCCAGCGCTCTGTCCTTCTGCTGCTTCCTGTTGGTAAAGCGCATTGGCAGCCGGACATTCTGCCAGGCGCTCAGATAAGGAATCAGATTCCTTGCATTATTCTGCCACACAAAGCCTACCGTATTCCGTTTATAATCCACCAGCTCCTTCTCGTTGAGCTTAAACAGATCTCTGCCATCCACAGTCAACTTCCCGGCGGACGGCCGATCCAGTCCGCCTACCATATTCAGGAATGTGGACTTGCCGCTGCCGCTGTTGCCGATGATAGCCATCAGCTCTCCCGCGGCAATATTGAGCTCAAGCCCCTGAAGCGCCAGAACCTCCAGGTCCTTCGTCTTATAAATCTTTACCAGATTTTCGCAAACAATGATATCCTCACTCAACAAACTCACCGTCCTCCAGCTGATATACCACGTCTCCAATCTCCATCAGGCCTGTGTCATGGGTGGTCATGACGATTGTCACACCTTCCGAAGCCGCCAGCTCCTTAAATATTTTTACCACCTGCAGTCCTGTGTTCGTATCCAGCTCCGCCGTAGGCTCGTCCGCGAACAGAATCTCCGGCCTGTGGGCTATGGCCCTGGCAATGGCCACCCGCTGTTGTTCCCCGCCGGACAATTCCTGGGGCAGATGATGCAGTCTGCTGCCAAGTCCCACCATTTTCAGGCATTCCTCCACCCGTTCCTTCCGATTCTCCTTATATCCGGCCATTCGAAGAGCGAATTCCACATTTTCATATGCTGTCATCATAGGAACCAGTGCCACAGACTGGAAGACAAATCCAATCTGCCTCCGTCTGAGAAGCCCTCTCTCTTTTTCACTCAGCTTCGTGATATTGTTACCCTGAAAGAACACATCCCCTTCCGTGGGATAATCCAGTGCGCTCAGAATATTCATCAGAGTTGTCTTGCCGGAACCGGACCGGCCTTTTAATATGGCAAGCTGCCCCTTAGCAATTTCCAGCTCCAGCCCTTTCAGCGCCCAGAAGGTATCACCCCCCGCCACAGGAAAGCCTTTTTTGATTCCTTTTGCCGCAATGATCTTCTCCATACCCTCTCCCCCTGCTCTTAGCGGGCGTCCTGAAAAGGTGTCCATACCCCCTCCTGGCCGCTTAGAAAATCTTCATTCCTTTTAGTCCTCTCCCAGCTTCAACGCCTGTGAAATCTTAATCTTCGAAATCAGCCAGCCCAGAATGAACATACAGATCAATATCGCCGGGCCGATCACCGCGAACAGCCGCAAGGTATCGCTTCTCTCACTGATAATCTCAAGAGGTATCACCTGATCCGCAGAGCTGTAGGCAATCTGAATCAGAGGAACAAACAGTCTGGATGTCAGCATTCCCACCAGGATGCCTGCTCCGATAGACACTCCCGTGATAAAAATCTGTTCATTGACCAACATGGTCAGCACTTCCCGCATGGACATACCCATAGCACGGAAAATGCCAAACTGCAGCGTCCTGGACTGTATAGATAGAATCCAGTAGATCAGAAATCCTGTGATGCATAACAGCAATACACAGATAAAGCCTATGGTCAGAATCCCATTTGTCCCCTGGAAAATCGGATCATTTTTCAGGTCAATAAGCTCTGCGGCTGCGTCCAGAAATGTTACATATTTGATCTCAGAGTCCTCTGCATAATCATATAAGAACTGTGAGGAATCCTCTGTCCTGATCCATATCTGATAAGGAAGCACTCCCCAGGAAGACTGCAGCTGCGACAAATGCGCCACAATCAGAAAATTATCCGTCTCCGCATAAAGTCCATCCCTGCCCATGGTTCGTGTCACAGGCGCATAGGAAGGCCAATAGTCCACAAATCCATATATAATACCTCTTGTACCGTCGCCGTTTCCATTGGTATAATTCAGAACGTCTCCCAACTCATAACCATAGAGCCTCTGAAAATTGGAGGACACCAGAATTGCCCGGGCATTCTGAGATATGGCATTCAAATATTCGTACCAGTGAACAGGAAGAAGAGATTCCTTGAACCAGGCTGTCTCTCCGAATTCCTTCGTATGGATACCCATCAACATGGCGTTGTTGATTTTTCCACCTTCCACGGACACGTTCACCTTTTTGTCAATATAAACTTTTGTCACGCTTTCTATGCCGTCAAGCGTCTGATACCGTCCGAAATCCGGTTCCTCATAAATCAGCTCCAGCTGACCCGCACCGACTTCTTCGGCCGCACTGTTCAGCATGGCACTATTGTCTTTCCATACCTCCTGGAGCACCACGTCAGCCCCCACAGAATATCGGATTCTCTCCTCCGCGTTGGCATTGATGGTCCGTGCCGCCTGGGCATTGAAAATTCCCATGGCCAGCGTCAGAATCAGAAATACCATAAAAAATCCCTGGTTATTCCGGGTCCTCAGTATCCTCAGAAAGGAAACGTACAGCGACGGAGGCCACCAACGTTTTCCCATCAGGAACAGCAGCCGCATCAATAGTGGAAAGATTCTGAACACCAGCAGAGCTGCTCCCACCATAAACAGGGAAGAGCAAAAATACAAAAGCGGATCCAGCGACGCACCGTCCAGGACCTTCTGCACAAGATACTCTCTCTGTTCGTAGTATTGGTACAGGCCATACAGAGACACCCCCAGCAGAATCACATCCAGAAACAGCTTCTGCCACCAGGGGCTCTTGTTTTTACGGTTTTTCCCACGCTTATGGGCCACAATATTGACATTGGCAAATCGAATCACGGGCAATACCATGGTGCAGGCGGAAAAGAGCGCCGCCGCTCCGGCAAACAGCCAGACCTTCGGTCCTATCTCCACCTTCAGCGCCGCCCTTTTCACGAATTCCAGAAAAGAATTAGACGCCCCTAAAAGCTTACACATCAGCACTCCCAAGGGGATTCCGCCGGCCAGTCCCAAAATGGAAATCACCAGACTCTGCAGCAGATAGAGAAATACAATCTGCTTCCTGTCCGCGCCGCGGCTTTTGTAGACTGCAATCTCATTCTGCTCCATCTCAAGGATCTGTCCGGATACCATAAAGATAAACACGGCCAGCAATATAAAGACCGGTGTCTGCAGGATCAGGATTGTGGTATTCAGTTTCTGAGACTGCAGTACAAAAGCTTCCAACACTCCCCTGAAATAGAAGTTATAACTTTTGAATCCTATTTCCTCAAAAGCTTCCGCATAACGGTCCAGCACACTGAGATATCGCTCCGCCTGGTCTCCCCGCATTCCGGCATAATCCAGTGCCACATACCACTCCTTATTAAAGCTTTGGTCCATCCGTTCTTCGTTGGCAAATAATTCCTCAAACAGCCCCTCATCCATGAGGCAGACATCACGCCATGTGGTGGGCCAGGACACCCAATAGACATCCTGATCCATACTGTTCTCAAAAATCCCTGCGATTCGAATGCGATATGGAGTACCCGACGCATCCGTCAATCTTGTCAGTTCCAGCTCTTCTCCCAGCAGTAGATTCTGCTCTACGAATGTCCTCTCACTGACAATGACATCAAAGGTATGGCCGTCCAGCTCACCGGAATACATTTTGCCATTCACAATTCTGAGATGATCCTTCTGGTCCGAATAGGAGGCGATTCTCAATGTCAGCTCATTTTTCCGGTTCTCTACCGCCAGCTCATGCAAAGCCTTTACATTATTGACATAGTGTTGTGTCACCGAGTAAAGCGCAGGCACATCCAATTCCGCCTGCAGTTCCTCCATCATCTGGTCCGCACGGATAATCTTGCCGAATTCCACTTCCTTTTTCTTTCCCAGGACAGTACTGTAAGCACCCCGCAGAACAATCAACCCCGGATAATTATTCTTCTCCACATAATAGTCGCTCAGATTTCGCGTCAGGGTCCGCTGCAAAATCGCCCTGGAATACATTGGGCTGGCCGCTGCAATGGCTATCATCAGCAGATTACCAATCAAAAGGCTTATGACCATCCATTTCCTGCTCTCAATCCTGCGGAAAACAAAACTTAACATGCATTCTGCCCCCTAATCTGCAATTACGGTCTGTCCCGCAGAGACACCGTCCAAAATCCATATTTCATTCATGTTGTTCAAGCCAGGCACAATATAACGTTTCTGCACCATGTCTCCTTCCAGCACATAAACATAATTCTTCCCGTTGTCGGGATATACGGCACTCCGCTCCAACACCAATATCCCCTGCAGTTCCTCCGTATTGTACTGATACTGAAGCGAAGTCCCCAAATCTTCCGTAGGGATCTCCTCATACAGTTCGATCAAAGCCCTGGTCCCTGATATTGCGTCGGGCAGTACAGAAGGTACGGCAACCACCTTTCCCACATAGGTTTTTCTCTCATTTTTTTTGCCTGCCTCCACAGTGACATCCATATTGTAGCGCAGTGCGTCAAAACCATTGTCCGCCGCAAGATAAAACCGGTCTGTGGCATGCATGGTAACCAGTACGCTGTCCTTTGTCATCAGATCTCCCGGATTATAGAACATCACACTGTCAATCACACCGTCAAAAGGGGCGAACAAGGTATCGTTTGCCGCCTTCTCCTCCAGCATCAGATTCTCTGTGCCGATGCCCAGATCTTCCAGAGACTTTTTCAGCCTGGCAATTTCTTTCTCTGACTGGTAGACAAACTGTTCATATTCCGTCTCCAGCTTCGCTATCTTGAGCTGAGCAATCCGTAGTTCATGGTTGCTCAGTTCTTCCGCAGCTTCTCTGGCCTTTTCTATGGCGGAAAGCCGTTCTTCTTTTCCAAGTCTGAGATTCTCGGCCTTTCTCTCAAGGGACAGCGTTATTTCCTCTCTGTCTGCCCTGCTCACCTCGATATCAAAGGTGGCAATGGCATCCCCTTCCCGGACCTCATCCCCTTTTCTCACCAGAATCTCACGGAACCTTGCAATGCTGTCCTCCTCCCAACAAAGCTCTTCGCTGATTGGATAGTAAACATGCAGAGATCCCCCCGTAGTTCTGATATACTCCCCCTCCTGCGCCTCTATGGTTTCATAGTTGGCCTGCTCCGGGGCAGACAGCGTCTCGCTGTACCACATCTGTTCCTGTCCGTCGTCACCACAGCCGACAAGTATCAATGCCATGAATAACGGTACGGCGGCTGCTATTTTAATCTTTGACATAGACCAGATCTCCTTCCTCAAGCCCTTCCACGATTTCTGCCTTTGTATCCGTAATCATGCCCGTCTTCACATTACACCGTGTCCGTGTGCTGTCCACCTGCTTATAGACATATTGGCCGCTGCCATCCCGGTACAGCGCATTGATCGGGATGGTCAGCACATCTTTTTTATACGACTGGTAAAGCATAACCACCCCAAACTGTCCCGCGCGGAGAACCCCTTCCTGCGCATCCACAGAAAATTGTGCCTGTATCTCCTCTCCGGCCAGGGCCATCTGTACCAACTCGCTGGTGTCATACGGAATATAGCTGATCTCAAATTCTTTATCCAATATCTTTGCATAGACTCTGTCCGCATTTTTTACGGCTGCCTCCGAAATATACTCTGTGCGCAGGCTTAAACGGCTCTCATCCGCTATATAGATTACGGGCGTGTATCCCTGGATTGCATCTCCCCTCCCGATCTCACTGACATAGACGATTCTTCCGCTGCAGGGCGCCACGATTTCATTCTTCCCCACCTTTTTCCGCAGCGCCTCCAGCGAGTTCTGCACCTTCTCCAGCTCCAGCCCCCGAAGCTGTCTTGTCTGCTCCAGTGCCAGCTCCAGCTCCTGGATTTCAAGTTCCTTCACTCTGCTGGTCGGTCCAAAATCACCCAATTCCCGCATGATTGCCAGTTCCTCTCTGGCAATCTCGATGTCTGCTTCGGCCAGTCGGTCACTGAATTCTCCCTGTCTGACCAGGGAATCCATCTCTTCCTCCAGAACCTCTATCTGCTTCTTAAGCTGCTCCTCGCTTAAGGCGGCAAGGACCTGGCCTTCCTGTACCAAATCTCCCGTGGTGACATAGACTTTTTCCAGGTAACCATCCACAAGGAAATGCAGCTCCTCCGTATAAGGAACCACCTCCCCCTTATAGACAGATACCCGGTAGATATCTCCAATCTGAGCCCTCGCCACATCCATTTTCACAGCCACAGGCTCCAGAAGCTCCGGAACCGCTTCCGCAGGTACCTTTCCGGGATCCGGTTCTTCCAAGCTACATCCTGTCATTACCATAAGGAGGAGCAATGCTGTCATCAATACCGTTTTTTTCTTCATTTCCATTCCAGTATGCACACACGCTTTCATTTCAAATTGATATCTTCCACCGGATTACTCCAGAATAACGCTGTCACCTTCTGTGAGACCACTTACGATTTCCACATAATTCCCGGTCTCCAGCCCTGTGGTAATTTCCTTCCGGGTTCTCAATCCGTTTTCATCCAGCATATAGACAAAATATTTTCCGTCCGCCGTTTTCACCGCTTTTCTGTCCACATACAGCACATCCTCCCGCTGATCCAGAACAACATTAACACTTCCGCTCACACCATTTTCCAGGGTCGGATCCGGCTGAAGCAGCTGAAGATAGGCGATGAGGTCACTGTCCTCCGGGGATTGTGCAAGTCCAAGCTCCGATGCCTCCACCACCTGAGCCGGATACTCCTTTCTGCCACACAGAACTGTCACCTGCATGC
>CAQUWW010000143.1:0-6342 GCA_948896875.1 uncultured Acetatifactor sp.
TTATCTCCGATTTTGCATAATCACACTGCACTCAGACAACAGCTTCCACCAACACCTTACCACCTGCCAGAATTTCATGTACGCCGATCTGCTTCTTTTTGTTGAAATTGAAGCTGATCATATAGCCTTTGTCCTTATGATAATCATTCAAATAGCCGATAAGCTGCTCTTCACCGCGTCTGTTGTATTCTTCTCCATGCCATACTTTCATCTCTATCACATATTGCTCCCCGCGATAATCCACAATTACATCTGTGGATTCAATATAATAATTACCTGTACCATTGATAATCGGCTTTAAATAAAGCAAAAAATACTTTCTCCCCTCCTCTTCCACAAAGCTCTCACCCCTGTCACCATACAATTCATTAAAATGCACCGCAAATTTTTCAAGGATCAGCTTCATATTCAGATAACCATCCACTGTGAACTGACTTTTATCCTGCAAAGAAGCCTTATAAATATCCAGGCCCTGCATTTCAGCCTGAGATAGATAATAATTATAAAGCCGGGTTTCAAACAAACGATTCGAAATAACTGCCATACCGTCCTGGTTCCGGATAAATCCGTACATAGAGGCCGTATCAATTGCAGGATCATCTCCATTGTAAACAATACTTCTTCCCGTAAAAAGTAAGGAACGCAGCATGGCATTCAGAGCCGGGTAAGCTGTCAGCTTTCCAATCAATGACTCAAACAATGTATTCTTCTCTGACAGAATCAACCGCACAGCCTTATGGAACCCATCCTCTGTCCAGGCCCTGCTTTTTATATCAGCTTCACACGCCGAAACACTTTGTGTTCCCCCGATTTCCTCATCCATCAGTTTGCATAATCTGGATACAAGGAAAGGATATCCGGAAGTGTAATCATAAATCAAGCCGGCCATCGCCTCTACATCCATACCCGTCCCATAATCAGATTCATATTCCTTCAGCATTCCGGCAATCTCTCTCCGGGAAAAGCTCATGTCAATTTTAAAATCCGCCGCAATGTTCCACGGGCTGTTTACCTTATGTTCCTCCTCAGGCCGAATCTTCCTCCTGAAATTCTTTACATCACACACTCCGGCCAGAATCACTGAACGGAATGTTGGCTGCAAAGTCCGCCTGATATAATATGCCCGTAGCTGCGCAAGGAAATCCAGAAAGACCTGATTGTCCGTGGCGCTGTCCACCTCGTCAATCATCAGCACCACAGGCCGGTCCGAGACAGCACAGATATCGCTGAGTTCTTCAAACAGCTCCATCAGTGCAAATCCATTTTCCTCCATTCTTTTCTCCAAATGGGCAGTGGCCTTTCCAAATTCTTCATTCCTCCTGTCCCGCTGCAGGGCTCGCAAAAAGGACTTTGCAAACGCTGCTGCAAATACACTGCCGTTCTGAAACTTCACTTCGTCAAAAGTCTGAAAATCCAGCAAGACAACACGATAGTCCCTCTGCAAATATTGCTCCAAAGCCAGCAGCACAGTGGACTTTCCAAATTGTCGTGCCCTGTTTATCGAGAAGTATTTTCCCGCATCTATCAGATTCTTTATCTCGCGCAGGCGATCGTCAAGCCTGACCATGTAATGTTCTTCCGGTATGCATACGGCAGTCACATTGAATGTTTTCGCCATCCTTTCGCCTCCTTCTCCTGTCTGTCCGCCACTCCGGACCATCCCTTCCAGTCTCAGACTTTCAGCGCGTATTCCAGATCCGGACAATGCTTTCATAGATTTCTTTTTCTATCTTACACCACTCTTATTCATATTTCCATCAAAACTTTATCTCAAATATTTTTTTGAAAATATTTTTGTTCAGACACCTACCGCGAAGTCAATAATTGCAATGTGTCCACAGGACACATTCCTATGCAATTTTGCGAGACTTTCAGGCGCCAAAATGCATTTTCTTTGCGCTTCTTGACAATAGAATGCTTTTTTGCATTCTATTGTATGTGTGCATCAGCGTAACAGTTCAGTGCCCTGTCTGAACTGTTGCATATTTTTCCATTCCATCCGACATAATAATTTCTCCGTCATCCATCACAAAAAGAACCTCCACGCCATATTCAGCAGCCAACGCCATTCCTTTCTCCGGCCCCAGAATAAAGCAGGCAGTGGAAAGACCGTCACTGACCAGTCCGTCCCTGGACAAAACGCTTACACCACGGACACTTCCGACGGCAGGCCGTCCTGTCGCCGGGTCCAGAATGTGATGATAGCGTACACCATCCGCCTCCACATACCGCTCATAATCTCCGGAAGTGGAAACACACCACTGCCCTTCCAGACTCAGTATCCCTATATTGGAGGAAGTGTCGAAAGGATTGACAATTCCCACCTTCCACACACTTCCATCCGGTTTACTCCCCCAGGTCAGGATACTGCCTCCCAGTGAAATCACTGCCCCGGTAATTTCCGTCTGGTCTTCCAGCAGCTCACAGAGCCGTGATAACGCAACTCCCTTACCCACAGCTCCCAGATCAAGCTGCATTCCCTCCGGCAGGAAAATGCGCGCAGACTCCTCCCCCTCCAGCCTGAGCCTGTCACTCCCACACAGACTCACAGCCTCCCGTATGTCCTCCGGGGATGGCGGCTGAAAATCCTCTCCTCCTTCCGCCGCCCATCTGTCAATATCCCAAAGTCTGCTCACCGGTCCCAGCGTCACATCAAAAGCGCCTTCCGTTCTTTCGTACAGGTCCACACAGCTTTGCAGCAGCTGCGCCATTTCTTCTGTCAGAACACAGCCTTCCTCTTTTCCTGCCGAAGCGTTTATCCGGTATACTTCCGAGGACTCCAGCCGCCAGGACAGCTTTTTGCTCTCCAAATCTGTCAGAAGCGCCATGACCTCCTGTGAAAAAGCTTCTGCGGACTGTTCCGATGCATAAATGGTCTGCCGGATCACCGTTCCCATAGCAGTATCCACATATTGGCATGCCACAATTTCCCCTCCGTCTTCCTTGCCGCTCCAGTTCCTGTCTTCCTCTCCGCTCCCGCAGCCACAGCAGAAAAAGATAGCCAGCCACAGTACCAGTACCGTGGCTGTTGTAAAATATCGCTTCATTTTTTCTTTCCTTTTTGTTATACTGATTTCAGGCTTCCTGATTTCACCTATACTCGTGAACGCATTTGATTGCCGCTTGCTGCATCAGCATTGTAGAAGCGTTCACTCATTATACAAGAAGGTGTTCCGATGAGAAAATATCCCTCCTGGAAAAAAGCAGCCACAGCCATCACAGTCTTCCTTCTCGTTCTGTGCCTGGCAAGCCTCCTTGCGCTGCTGCTTCCCCCTAAACGGAATGTATCCTATATCGCAGATGTTTTTCAGAACGGAAATCTGATCATGAGCATTCCTCTGAATGATACTACTGAGTCCCGTACCTTTACCGTAACCGGAGAAAACGGCTGTGTCAATGAAATCCAGATCCGCTCCGACAGCATCGGCATTATTTCCGCCGACTGTCCCGATAAGCTCTGTGTCGGCCAGGGTTTTATCCGGACCTCCGGACTGCCCATTACCTGTCTGCCAAACCGACTTGTAATACAACTGCGCCCTTCGGAGGATTCCGGAGCCAATTCCGAAGATCCTTTTGCAGTTCCCGACGCCGTCAGCTATTGAAAAGTCTCAGGTGTCACACAAAGAGAGCGCGAAAACGTCTCGCGGTTGCACCGAGTAAACAGCAAGCAATAGAATCCACGCTCTGCGAGGATTCTATTGTCATGAATAAAAAAGGAGCTGTCATGTCCCGAAATACATCCATGCCCGTAAAAAAAGTTACCCTACTGGCGCTTTTCACCACACTGTCTCTTGCCATTTACGCCATCGAAAGCGCCGTTCCACCCCTTGTCCCCATCCCGGGTATCAAGCTGGGGCTTGCAAATATCGTTACCCTGGTTCTTTTGCGGCATTTCTCCGCCAGAGACGCCGCATTGGTACTGCTTGCCCGGATTCTGTTATCCGCCTTACTCTTCGGTCAGGCTCTGTCTCTGCTCTATAGTCTCGCAGGCGGATTCGTAAGCCTGATTGTTATGGCACTTGTCATGAAACTGTTACAGAAAAATCTGGTCTTTCTCACAGGCGCCATGGGCGGTCTGGCCCACAATATGGGACAGCTGACTATCGCTTTCGCTGTGACCTCCACAGGCGGCGTGCTCGCTTACGCTCCTTTTCTAATCCTCAGCGGTATCCTCACCGGCCTTTTTACCGGTTTCTGCGCAGGATTTCTGGGAAAATATCTGCCGCCACGTCCCATGACCTGACATATCTCCCCTCTTTTCCGGCTTCTATTGGCATTCCGCTATATCTCCCATCACTGGCTTCTCCAAAAAAATCCGACATATTTCCTGCCTTTTTGACTTCTGCCGGAATTCTTATGCCTTTCTTCTCCGAAATCTTACGATTCCTGAAAATAGCTGCGCTTGTGATTCTCCGAGGCAAAGCTCAGAAAACCTTTCCCCTGGCCTGCTTCACGCCTCTCCAGTTCCTGCAGAAGGTCCCTCATGGACTTTCCCATGGCGGGATGCCGAAAGTATGGCGCAATGGCAGTCATTGGTTCCAGTACAAAGCGGCGGTTCTCCAGATCGGGATGCGGGATGACCAGATCTTCTCTGTCCAAAAGCAGCCTGTCATAGAATAAGATATCCAGGTCCAACGTTCTGGGCCCCCAATGAACCTTTCTCTCCCTGCCCGCTGCATTCTCGATTTCGTGCAGAGCCTCCAGAAGCTGTTCCGGATTCAGAAGTGTCTCTATTTCTGCCGCGCCGTTCAGAAAATCTTCCTGTTCCACACCGCCATATGGCTTTGTAACCAGCCAGCGAGAACATTTTTTCACGGTAATCTGCGGGTGCGCTTTCAATGCTTCCAGCGCTCCGTCCAGATACGCCTCCCTGTCTCCCATATTGGACCCCAGCGCAATAAAGGCCTGATGCCAGCTTCGATGTATTTTCACGGATATCATCTCAAAAGGCAGCCTCACCGGGGCATGGGGCTTTAGAATCTCCAGGTCCACGGCAGAAACCATTCTGTAGCGCAGCAACAATTCGTTTGCCATTCTCTCTGCCACAGCTTCCAGCAGCCTGCAGGTATTCTGCCGCATCCAATCATGGATAAAACGGCACACCTTCCCGTAATCCACCGTATATTCCAGCTCATCACTGACTCCGGCCCAGCAGGTATCCATATACAGCACGGCATTCACATAGAATATCTGCCCTTCCTTCTGCTCTTCCTCATACACGCCGTGATGTGCAAAAACTTCCAGCCTGTCGATATGTATCTCATCTCTCACCCACTCTGAATACATAAATTTTTCTCCCAAATCTGATTCAACTGATTTTCACTATAATCCCGCTTTACTCTTCCTGGCAATTCAAAATAGCCTCTGCCATTTTGATGGCTCTCACATTCTCTTTCACGTCATGTACTCTCACAAACATACAGTCAGAAAGCACTGCCATGACAGTAGTTACCAAAGTTCCTTCCAATCTCTGCTCCACCGGCAGATCAAGGGTCAGACCGATCACAGATTTACGGCTGCATCCTAAAAGCAGAGGACAGTTCAGTTGTCTCAACTCCCTCAGTCCGCGGATCACTTCCAGATTCTGCTCATAGGTCTTACCGAAACCCACACCGGGATCCAGTATGATTTTTTCTCCCGATATACCTGCCTCCTCTGCCAGTCTCAGAGTCTCTTTCAGATCTGAAAGCACCTCCGGCAGAAAGTGCTCATATTTCGTTTCTCTGCGATTGTGCATCAGACAACAGGGAAGCCCGCTCTCGGCTATTACTTTTCCCATGCGGGAATCATATTTCAATCCCCATATATCATTGATCATATCCGCTCCGGCCGAAATGCCTGCCAGCGCCACTTCCGGCTTATAGGTATCCAAAGAAACCGGAATATCAAAAGTCGCCTTTACCGCCTCTATTACGGGAACTACCCTCTCGATTTCCTCTTCCACCGGCAGCATAGTATAGCCCGGACGGGTGGACTCACCTCCCATATCAATGATGTCCCCCCCTTCTCCAATCATCTCTTCCACATGCCGAAGTGCCCTGTCTCTGTCATTCCATTTCCCGCCGTCTGAGAAGGAGTCCGGCGTTATATTCAGAATGCCCATCACATAAGTATGTCCGGAAGTCTGAAATTCCTTATTTCCAATAATCATCTGATCTCTCCATTTCTTTTTCTTTCATGCTGCTATTCCACCCTGGGTATGGCAGATTTATTCTACCATGTGCACAGCCCGCACATGGTATGGATGGCCATTCGGCCGTCCCCTGCCCTGAATAAGGTCAGTATATCATGTGCACAGCCCGCACATGGTATGGATGGCCATTCGGCCGTCCCCTGCCCTGA
>CAQUWW010000143.1:6442-7573 GCA_948896875.1 uncultured Acetatifactor sp.
CATGTGCACAGCCCGCACATGGTATGGATGGCCATTCGGCCGTCCCCTGCCCTGAATAAGGTCAGTATACCATACTGACAACAAAGCCCGGGTAACGTCATCGGTTAAAATCGAGTTAATTCTGCAATAATGATGGTATAATTATAGTAATTTACTGATCTGTTCGTCATCCCAGTCTGGATGATGCTCCATCACATTATATATCTGCGAAACAAGAGAATACTCCTCTTCGAATATATCCGCAAATTCTTCCGGAGACATGCCTTTTGCCGCCTTTTTCCGAACCTGACTGATCAGTTTTTGAAGTCCGCCTGCGGCCTGTCCTCTGGCTTCTCCGATTGCTTCGCCTTCAGCCCGTTCGTCTTCAAATGCTTTGATGATGTTATACTTAAATGCCATATCATCCTCTCCCTTTCCTGCCCAGTTCAGGATTTCCTCCACCACTGCCGCCTTATTCCCGCAGATTGTCAGCAGTATGTATTTCACCCAGTTCCGAAATTCCTCTTTCTCCTGTGCACCCAAAGTTTCTATTCTTTTGTATGATGTACGAATCGCCTCCGCCAGCTCGTCCCTCTTCCTGAACTTATCGCAGTACATAATATTATCCAATACTGTATTGGTCGAAAGGATATAATTCTCTTTAATCTCCGACAAATCTATCAGATAATACTTCAGGTTTAGAACGTGATCCCCGAACAGTTCCCCACAGTTCTGGTATTCCTTCATGCTTTTCATCGCGGTCCAGCTCTCCGAACCGTTATAGAAAATGATGGGTACCATGGCAGGCAGCCGAAATTTGGCACTTTCCCGCACATTTTCAGGCGTGTTCAGGAAGTACTTTAACAACGTGTTTACCACATACATCAGGACTCTGAAAATCATAGTGTAATCCACCGAGGACTGCAGTTCTTGCAGAATAAAGATAAAAACGTCCTCATCTCCCGGCAGATGTGCCTTGTAAATCAGGTCAGCCTCTCTGCCCTGATAATCCTTTTCCAGCATTTTGGTGTCGCAGAGGCTTAAGTCTGAGACCTCCAGCTTTTTCGTCCAGTCATCTTTCACATATTTCCTGAGAAAATGCAGGAATTCCTTCGGGTTTGACAGGCTTTTGCGGTATCCCTTGTCGTGAGG
>CAQUWW010000144.1 GCA_948896875.1 uncultured Acetatifactor sp.
TCCATTTACTGGATACCACTAATTTCCATTTCCCGTTATTAACTTTACACTACTATGAATCAAACCCTGAAAAAACTGTGAAGAATTTCAATCTCCGCATCGAAACTGTAGCTTCTCCGGGTAATACTCCAATACAATATAAAACTCCCTCTCGTCAATCCGCTCCCACTCCTTCTCCGCAAACTGTAAATCCAGCATGGTCATGGGAAAAATGATTTCCCTGCAATCCCCCTTTTCCATCCGCAACCGCAGTCCCTCCAGCTGCGGATTCAGCAGATACATCAGCTCCATGTCAAACTGATTCCCCCAGGCCCCGGACTCAAAGGCTATGCCGGTCAGATTCAGAATGCTTTCGTCTTCTTCCCGCTTCCGGATTTTCAGTGTAATCAGCCCCACCCTTTCCCGTTCAGCCGGATACTCCATTCCATTCTCGTCCAGAATCATGCAGTAGCCCGGACAAAGCTCCTGCAGCAAAGTTCCGTCCGCCCATTGCCAGTCTGTAAATGTAATACTGTAATTCCCCACCTGAACCGAATCCTGCAGCTCACCCGTCCATACCTTCGGGCTGGGATACCACAGATTCACTTGGAAAATCCTGCATCCAATGCCGCCAAAAAACAGTGCAAAGAAAATAAACCTGATCCTTTTACCCATCCCTTTCCACCTCAATCAAACCAATTGTTGTCTTGGGTTATTATACAGAAAGCGCATAAAAACGCCTCGCTACACCAGCCATAAACAGTAACAGACAATTCAAACAATACCACAGTCGTCCGGGTCTCTGCCCCCGGGAATCAACTCAAAAGCACCGCCATCCACTCTGTACATCTCATCGGACAAAGCTTCCAGTTCTTCCCTGTCATGACAGGCCAGCACAATCAGACAGCCTTCCCTCCGGTACCGGTCTATCAGCTCTCTCAGCATTATGCAGCCGCTTTCATCCAGTCCGTTGAAGGGCTCATCCAGAATCAAAAGCTCAGGACCTTCCATGATGGCACAGGCAATTCCCAGCCGCTGGCGCATTCCCAGAGAATATTTTCCCACCCTTCGCCTGTCTTTTGGATCCAATCCCACCTGCTCCAGCGCTTTTCTGATCTCATCCCCGGTGATCTCCCCTCTGATGGCGGCCAGAAGCCGAAGATTCTCATACCCTGTTCGATCCTGCAGAAATACCGGTGTCTCCAAAAGCATGCCCAGCTTCTGCGGGAAATCCTGCCCGCACCCCAGACGTCTTCCGTCGATCTCAATGCTCCCTTCCGTAAGGGAAATCAGGCCACAGAGCGCCCGCATCATCATGGTCTTTCCGGAGCCGTTTCTTCCCAGAAAGCCGTATACCGAGCCGCCTTCCAGAGTCATATTTACATTCTTCAGCACTTTTATGTCATGAATTTCTTTGGCTGCATGTTTTACTACTATCTTCATCTCACCACCTCACAGACAATCCGTGAAAAGAATTTCATCGTAATATGCCTGATTCTGCGAAAACATTGCAATCTTATATATTATCAATCGCAAATACATCTTTCTTCTTCATATACCCACATCCCACTGCCAATATGACTACAATACATCCAATGCATCCTGTCAGACAGTTGAAGAAGGAAATCGACTCATGCCCCGACAGGAAATCCTGCCGAAGCAGCATGGCATAATTCCCTAACAGTAACGGAGAGGTCCAGAATACGGAAGCCGTCAGATATCCCAACATGAGAAATAATGCCAGCACCGGCCCCAATACAAGGGACAGTACCATTTCCGTCAGGCACAGAGCCATGGAAACCAGCAGGGGTTCCACCCACCAGGAAAGAAAGATCTTCATTCCTCCCATTCCATCCATGTCCACTCCATACAAGAATTTCATAGCTTCCCCGGAACAGGCAATTCCTCCTGTCAGCAGTGCACAGAGAACCAGAACTGCTGTCAACATGCAATAGTATACAATCACGGTGCCGAACACCCAGACTGCCTTGCCAAGCAGCCAGTATATGCGTTTTCCCGTACGCACCAATGTCTGGCCGCCGCTGCGTGTCAGATCGGCCGCCGGATAGAATCCCGCCAAAAGCAACAGACATCCGTGGAGCATCAACCAGGGAACCGGAAGTTCAAACCTTCCTGTCTCCGCCGCATAATATTCCGGCATCCCCTGGAACAGCCAGGTCAGGTACCCCAGTACACCCACGTTTCCCCGGGCCCCGGAGCACCATTGATACGCCATATTTGCAAAATAGATCTGGACAAGGAACGCGCCAAACCATTTCAGCCTACAGTCCCGATAGCCATAATTCAAATCATACCAGATCAGTTTTCCGAATCTATGTTTCCTGTGGCATTTCATCATAAAAGTCCCTTCTCCTTTTTTCTGAAATAGAGAAAAAACAGGGCTCCCGCCGCCAGAAGTGCTCCCAGTTCCTCCAACAGCCAGCCCGGGTCAGGAGTAAACTGCTGACTGGGCCGCAGAAATCCGGCGGGACAGGCTGAGAACTGCATTGTCGTAGTTCCCACGGAAAACAGAGCGGTATAAACCAAAAAGGGCATCAGCTGTACGGCAAACCGATTCCTGAAAAAGATCGTGGCAAAAAGGGAAAGGGTATTGAACAATCCGTAAAACAGTCCGTCCATTATCATGTAAATCAGTACATACAAAAAAGGCTGCCGGAAATAAAGCGCTCCCAGAAATGATTCCTCCCCGATCGGAGCAAGCCCCATTCCCGCCTGTGGCATCACAGCCGGAAGAAAAAGGTTGGTGCCCAGAAAATCAAAGACCAACGGCAAGACGGCAACTGCGGCGCCGCTTAAGAATACTGCCAGGTACTTTGCCGTCAGATACCTTCCCCACCTGCCTCTCACCGCCGCCTGGTTTCCATACCCTGTGGCACAGTCGAACACAAAGCTTGTACCATAGGGAAGCGCACAGAGAATCGGCAGCCACATAAAATACAGAGAAGCCTGAAAAGAATAATTCTCTCCGCCCATCCATTTGTTGAAAGAGGACAGGGGATATCCTCCCGCATTGACATAATTTCTCACCGGCAGAACATATTCCCATAAATGCCAGAAGCTGATACAGCAACCAATCAACAGAGCCGCCCCCATACGCCGGTTTTTAAACGCTCTGTCCAGCTCGAATTTCAGAATACCCGCCATCTCTACTCTGCCTTCACTCCCAGATCGATAAAATAACTTGTCTCACTGTCCCCGTCATACTCATTTACATGATAGTAAAGCGGATAAGGTCCTGCGGAACCCATGCGGCTCTCCAGAGTAGGATCCGCCTCCAGAAGGCGTTCGCTGCTCTCTATTACCCATCCGATTTCACTGGTTACAGACGTTCCCGGCTCCAATACCCAATGATGCTTTTCATTCTCCATGCCCTTCTCCCAGTCCATATCATAATAGCAGGCATCGGCCGTCCACGGAATGGCAGCCAGAGAATCACCGATGGCGGAGATATCATTGCCGGTACGGACAATCTCCTGGGGCTGATCCGTGGTATTGGTAAAGGTGATGGTAAGAAACAGATATTGAAAGCCTTCCGGAAGGTTTCCCTGGCTGTCCGTATTGGCTCCCGGTGTAAATATGTTCAGATGCTTCCCGTTTCGGTCTCCAAAGCTTTCCGTGTACTCCACCTTCTCAATTTCACAGGAAATTCCCCCTGCGGATGCCGACTGGGTAATTGGCAGAATGTTTTCCTCCTTCGCATAGAGATCGTCCACATAATACACATCTCCAATACCGGCTGTCGTCGACTGGGACTGCCCGGAAGCTCCTGCCCCGCCGTTTCCTGATGTCCCGGAGCCTGTGGACAAGCCATTGGAAGCAGCATCTCCCGCTCCGTTTTCTTCTGGGGATTGATTCTGTACCAGTCCTCCATCCCCGGTCCCTTGATTCTGCACCGTACTATCGTCCCCGGTTGTCTGCCCCTGCACCAGGCCGCTGTCTCCCTGAACAGGTACATTTCCGGCACAGCCTGACAGCATTGCCACTAAAATTGTCATTGAAGCTATCTTCAAAATTGTCTTTACCAGTTTTATTTTCATAATCGAAATCTCCTTCCGTATCTTCTGATCTATCATAAAATGCCTCTTTACAGAAAATCCCCCGGAAAATGCAAAAAAAATGCAAAGACGGTCTCCCCGGACTATCTTTGCATCCCCTACTTCTTTATTCTTTTATTCATTCCTAAAATAGCAAAAAACACTCTTCAACTGCATATTTTCAGGCTATAATACCTACATAGCCTTGGTATATTATTTGCATGCCCCTGATATAGGAATAGGGCTCAGAAGTAACACATAAAGAAAGAAATGAAGCTGACGCTATGACACAGATTGTTGAAGAGTATGCAAGCAAAAAGGTTCTTGAGCGGGATAAAAAAACCGCAGCCTCAGCCATATTAACCAGCCCATCAGATAACCTTATCCGGGTTCAAGAGCAGTGCATCAATGACGGGATGTACCAATGCCGTATTCTCAATCATATTTATGGCACATACCTTATTTCCTGCGTCTTTGCTAGACGCGCCACAATGAAATACTTTTTCTGTTTTTGTCCCATAATCTAAGACAATAAAACGGTCGTGACAATCAGGATTCGGCTTTATCTGTAGCGGCGGATACTGCCTTTGAAAGTCTGTTACATCGGAAGCTGTCAAAAACCCCCGCCTTCCATGTCCATTTTCTGAAAATAATGTGACCGCAACACCTGATTTCTTCTGAGAAAGCTGATGCAGCGTTTTAATATTCACATAATCATCTACAACATAAATGCTTTTCTTCGCCATTTGATAGATTTCAATATAGGCAATATCCGCCTCAAACTTCTGCCCTTTATAAATCACCAGATTCTTCAGCTCTGAGTCTAAGATAAAGTTATTGCTCAAATCATCAATCCGCCTCTCTATGCTCTGTATGGTTTTATCAGTCTTCCTCTGATATTCTCCCATCGACATTGCTATTCTCTGCAGATCTTCCTTGCTTGCCAACTGGCGATTTTCAATTATGTAATGCCTCATGTTTTTGAAAGCTCTTATTATGACAATAGACTGCTGTACTGCCATTTCACTTTTCAGAACAGTTGCCAACATATATATGCCCTGCTCAGAAAAAGCATATGGAAGAGTACGGCTCATTGGATTAATATTTGCGGTGACATTTTGGCACCGCAATTCCTCGACTTCTTCCTTTGTGACTTGAAACATAAAGTCTTCTGGAAATCTTTCAATATTCCGCTTCACCTGACGATTAAGATATTTCACTTCATAGCCATAGATTTCAGCAAGGTCGGAATCCAGCATTATCTGTTGTCCTCTAATCCGATAAACCAGATTCTCAATATGATCAATAACCATTACTTCATTTTTTGTCGCTTCGACCATAATCTCATCTCCTGTATATAGATTTGTGGTGCCAAATTGGCACCGCAATATCAATCTTCCCGCTTCACATAATGCAGCTCAACATCATAACCCAGCGCTTCCATCATTGCCAAAAAAGTCTTGTTGACTACATTTTCATTCTTTCGGATAAGCCTGTTCACATATGAAGGCGTGATGCTGATTCCTTTCGCCAGTTCCGCTTGTGTCGTTTCGCCTTCTATGCATTTAACCTTTACATCGATTTCAATATTATTTTTAAGCATGTTCCTCACCCATCTAGCCATTACAAATAATTATAAATTTCGTACAAGTTATTGTAACATATCATCTCTCTTCTGCATAGTCCCCACCCCGAAAAAATCGGAATGCCCTCAGGCATCCCGACTTCCGTCACCCCTTAAATTTCCACCGTATCTCCAGCTTCTGCCCCGGCCACACAACCACCTTCTCCACAAAGGCCTCCGCCATCTCCCTCGTCAGCTGGTCCGCCTGAATCTCGCCCATATCTGTTGAAAACCCATCCGGTATGGCATCCGTTTCTTCTTCCAGCCGCTCTACAGCTTTGGGAATAAACTGTTTATGTTCATCATTTGGTAAACCTTTCTCGTTACATTTCAAAAAACCCCTTACAAACCAATCAATACCGACCCCCAAACTGAATCCTGTACCCGCACAGTTCCTTCTCCACAGCATCATAATACAGGACCAGATTTCCCTGTCCCATAATGCATACAAGCACCGCCTCCCTGCCATCCGTACATACCTGCCACTCTCCACGGACACAGCAGTCCCACAGCGGCACCTCTTCCCCAATCTCCTGCACAAATCCATCCCCTCCTACCTGCTCTGCTTCCTGCAGAAGGGAAACATACAGATCCCTTACATTATTTTGATACTCCTGACAGGTTTCATAAATTCTGTCGATTTCCTCCACATAGGAGTGCAGGCTGTCCTTCCCCGTTCCGCAAAGCTCCCGAAGCGCCTCCACAGCCTCTTCCACTTCCGCCTCCGAAGGTTCCCTACTGCTTTTTCGACAAATCAGAAAAGGAATCATCTCATCGTTCATAGCGATGGACAAAAGGGTAGCTTCCCCTGCTATTTCCACCTGCGTCCGGATCAGGAATATGCTTTCTCCCTTCACTGCAGACAGCGTATCCCAATAGCTCTCCTCTTCGTCCAGGCCTGCCAGGCCAAAGGCCTTCTCATAAATCTCCGGCCCCAGAATGGTTCTACTGTCAGCCACATGTACTTCCCTTGCCTCCTCTGACAGACTCTCTGTCTCCTCCCTCAGCGGATAACGAAATCTGTCCATGAAAAGCTCCGGAGCCAGCAAAAGCGCTTCCGGCAAAGCCTCCTCTTCATATACAATTTTCCCCGCATCAAAAATGCCTGCATATACCACCGGCAACAACAGTACTCCCGCAGCCAGAATCACCGCTGCCAATGCCGCCGTCACAATTATCCATATTTTTTTCATCTCTCTGCTTTGCATCCCTCAGGCACCTATTTCTGAAATAAGTCCGTCCTTAGGCTCTTAACGACGAAACCTTGCGCATTCTGGCAAAATTTTGTCTCCGGCTTGGCCGGGTTAGGAATTATGACATGGCAACACAACAGAAACCCTGGTGCCACGTCCCTCTCTACTTTCGATTTCCAGACTGCCGTGATGGGCCTCCACAATGGCCTTGCACAGGGCAAGTCCAACACCGGATCCTCCTTCGCCTCGGGAGCGGGCCTTATCCACCATGTAAAATGCCTCTGTCACCCGCTCCAGTTCCGCCTCCGGTATTCCCCTTCCCTCATCCCGAATCGTCAACAGCGCGCTTCCCTCTCTTTCCTCCAGCGTAACTCCAATCTCCTGTCCCGGCGAGGATGCCTTCAACGCATTGTCCAGCAGATTCAACACAAGAGAAGTGAGCAGAGCTTCGTCCGCTTCCACCCACAGAGGCTCCAGCCGCCTCCGCACGCGACACTGCCGCGTTGCACAGACAGGGGCAAATACCTCCAGCGCCCTCTCCGTCAGTTCCCCGAAATTCACCGGCCGCAGAGTCAGCTCCGTCTCCTGAATGGCAATCAGCTCCATCAGCCTGGAGGAAAGAAGCTTCAGGCGCTTTGCCTCCGCCGAGATGACAGACGCATATTCCCGACGCTCCGCCTCGTCCATTTCGCTTTTAATGGT
>CAQUWW010000145.1:0-7317 GCA_948896875.1 uncultured Acetatifactor sp.
CATGGAGGAGGAAGTGGAGAGCGCCGCTTCTCTCAGGCTGGAAGAGCAGGATATCGAGAAAAAAATTCTGGAAATCAGGAGAGATAAGGAGGAAATTGAAGCAGAGCTTTTATCCAGCGAGGAACAGGAGAAACGAATTCAGGAACAGATCGTAATACTTGGAGAGGAGCTGGAAGAACGAAGAACGGCAGAATCAGAGGCGGCGGCTTCCGTTTCCGAGTGGGACTTAAAGGTAGAGAAGAAGCGGCAGACCCTTGGATTCCAGCAGAGCAATGTGGACCGTATTGCAGGAGAAATGGAAAGGTTTGAGAGCGAGCTGGCAGAAATTCTGCAGGAGCTGGAGGAGAATCGCCGGCAGATGGAGCGCCGGCAGCAAAGCATTGCTGAAATAAAAGAGACAATCAATGCTTCTTTCCTGGCGCAGAGTGAATCCGAGAGCCAGTTGAAGGAGAACATGACCCGGCGGGAAGAGCTATCGGGCAGGCAGAAGAGCTTTTTTACCCGGCGGGAGGAGCTTTCCGAGAAACGGTCTGTGCTGGATAAAGAGACCTATCGCCTGAATGCACAGAAGGAAAGAATGGAAGAGTCATTGGAATCTCAGATCAACTATATGTGGGACGAATATGAGATTACGCTGAGTGATGCCGCCGCTATGCGGGATGAGACGTTAACAGACCTGGCTGCTATGAAGAAAGAAATAGCGTCTCTGAGAGATCAGATCAAGAAGCTGGGGGATGTGAACGTGAATGCCATCGAAGATTATAAGAATCTGATGGAACGCTTCACTTTTATGACCACACAGCGAGATGATCTGGTGGAGGCGGAGAAGACGCTGGAAGGAATCATCGAAGAGCTCGACAGTGCCATGAGGAAGCAGTTCGCGGAAAAATTTGCGGAAATTGGACGAGAGTTTGACAAAGTGTTCAAAGAGCTTTTCGGTGGGGGAAAAGGAACATTGGAGCTGATCGAGGAGGAAGATATTCTGGAGGCAGGAATCCGGATTATTGCGCAGCCGCCGGGGAAAAAGCTGCAGAACATGATGCAGCTTTCCGGAGGTGAGAAAGCTTTGACCGCCATATCTCTGCTTTTTGCCATTCAGAATCTGAAACCATCTCCCTTTTGCCTGCTGGACGAGATTGAGGCGGCTTTGGATGATTCCAATGTGGGGAGATTTGCAAAATACTTACATAAGCTGACAAAAAACACACAGTTTATTGTAATTACGCACAGAAGAGGCACTATGGAACAGGTGGACCGGCTTTATGGAATCACCATGCAGGAAAAAGGAGTTTCCACGTTGGTAAGCGTAAGCCTGATCGATAAAGATCTGGAATAATAGATCGGAAGAAGGGATGGCAGGAATGGGAGAAGAGAGAAAAGGATTTTTTACCAGATTAAAAGAAGGACTTGCGAAGACGAGAAATAATATTGTCAGAGGAATTGATTCTCTGTTCAACGGTTTTTCAGCGATCGATGATGAATTTTATGAGGAACTGGAAGAGATACTGATTATGGGGGATATTGGAGTCAATGCCACCATGGAAATTGTGTGTCGTCTGAAGGCCCAGGTAAAGGAACTGCATATCAAGGAGCCTCAGGAGTGCAAGCATCTGCTGATAGAAGGCATCAAAGAGCAGATGCGTGTGGACGAGAATGCCTATGACTTCGAGAAGAAACAGTCCGTGATCATGGTGATCGGTGTGAATGGGGTGGGGAAAACCACTTCCGTTGGAAAGCTCGCGGGCAAATTTAAGGAGGACGGCAGAAAAGTGCTGATAGCAGCTGCGGATACGTTTCGGGCAGCTGCCGGCGACCAGCTGGCGGAATGGGCGAGACGGGCCGACGTGCCCGTGGTAGGCGGCAATGAGGGTGCAGACCCGGCCAGTGTGGTCTTCGATGCGGTGAATGCCGCCAAAGCAAGAGGCGTGGATGTTCTGTTAATTGACACCGCAGGGCGTCTGCATAATAAAAAGAATCTGATGGAAGAATTGCGGAAAATGAACCGTATCGTGGATAGAGAATTTCCGGATGCGCACAGGGAGAACCTGATTGTACTGGATGGAACCACAGGCCAGAATGCGCTGGTGCAGGCCAGAGAATTCGGTGAGGTGGCAGATCTGACAGGAATCATTCTCACGAAAATGGATGGGACAGCCAAAGGAGGCATAGCCGTGGCTATTCAGTCCGAACTGCGTGTTCCGGTAAAATATATCGGCGTGGGCGAGACCATTGACGATTTACAGAAATTTGATTCGGATGAATTTGTGAACGCACTGTTTGATGTGCGGCAGGATTTGTAAGGAGCACAATTGCCTGCCTTTGGCAATTTGAGCCGCTCGCGCAGCGACTAAAATAAGACTAGGGAGACGAACACAATGGATGAAAAGGGAATACTGGAAGAAGGACTGTCACTGGAGAAATTTGAGGAGGCATCGGAAATCGTAAAGAGAGTCACACTGGAGACAAAGCTGGTGTTCAGCGAGTATCTGAGCGCGAAGACCGGGAACAAGGTGTATCTGAAGCCTGAAAATATGCAGCTGACAGGCGCTTATAAGCTGAGGGGCGCATATTATAAAATCAGTACCCTCAGCGAAGAAGAGCGGAGCAGAGGCCTGATTACCGCTTCCGCGGGAAACCATGCCCAGGGCGTGGCCTATGCGGCGAAGGCTGACGGTGCGAAGGCCGTGATCGTGATGCCCACTACCACTCCGTTGATCAAGGTAAACCGCACCAAAAGTTACGGCGCCCAGGTGGTGTTGTACGGGGATGTATATGATGAGGCCTGCACGAAAGCTTATGAGCTGGCGGAGGAGAACGGTTACACTTTTATTCATCCCTTTGATGATCTGACAGTGGCCACCGGACAGGGGACCGTTGCCATGGAAATTGTCAAGGAGCTGCCTCTGGTAGATTATATTCTGGTGCCCATCGGAGGAGGCGGTCTGGCCGCAGGCGTTTCCGTACTGGCAAAAATGCTGAATCCGAAGATTAAAGTGATTGGAGTGGAGCCTGCCGGGGCAAACTGTATGCAGAAGTCCCTTGCGGAAGGGAAAGTGGTGACCCTGCCAAAGGTAAACACCATAGCGGACGGCACGGCGGTGAAGACGCCGGGAAGCAAGCTGTTTCCCTATCTCCAGGAGAATCTGGACGATATTATCACCGTGGAGGACAGGGAACTGGTGGTCGCCTTCCTTGACATGGTGGAGAATCATAAGATAGTGGTGGAGAATTCCGGTCTGCTGACTGTCGCGGCATTGAAGCATCTGGATGTGAAAGGGAAAAAGGTGGTATCTATCCTGAGCGGAGGCAATATGGATGTGACCATCATGTCTTCGGTGGTGCAGCAGGGACTGATCATGCGGGACAGAATCTTTACCATATCCATCCTTTTGCCGGATAAACCGGGGGAACTGCACAAAGTGTCCGGTATTATCGCGGGAGTGTCCGGCAACGTGGTCAAGCTGGAGCATAATCAGTTTGTCACCATCAACAGGAATGCCGCCGTGGAGCTGCGCATTACCATGGAGGCCTTTGGAACAGAACATAAGAATCAGATTATGGAAGCCCTGGAAAAAGAGGGCTACAGTCCGAAGCAGGTGGCTACAAACATCTGATTTTGACATGAGGATTTCCACAGACGAGCGGGTCACATGATTCGGATTTTCAGCAAGATGCAGTAAAACATAACGGTTACCGGATGGGAAAGGGGAAGCGGATATTCTGGTATGAGCAGGCAGGTCAGTGAGCAGAAAAGGAAAGCAGGTTTTGTGGAGAAGAAAACGGGAAAACGTATTATTGCGGATTATCTGATGATGACACTGGCATCGGGCATTTATGCGGTTGCCGTCAGTCTGTTCCTTGATCCGAATTCTCTGGCGCCGGGCGGTGTCACCGGTATTGCCATTATTCTGAACCGGATTACAGGCCTGGAGACCGGTACCTGGATGTTCGCAGTCAATATTCCGATCCTGTTGATCGGCACCTGGAAATTTGGGTGGAAATTTATACTGTCAACACTGTATTGCACGGCTCTGAGCTCCTATTTTACCAATCTGCTGGCGCCCTTTGGAGCCGTCACCGCCGATCCGCTTCTGGCGGCGCTGGTAGGCGGCGCGCTGATGGCCACCGGACTGGGACTGATCTTCAAGGCCGGCGCCACCTCCGGGGGAACGGATATCATTGTAAAGCTGCTTCGGCTGAAATTTCCTCATTTGAAGACAGGCGCTCTGTTTCTGCTGACAGATGCGATTATCGTGACGGCGTCCGCCTTTGTGTTCCAGGATATCGACACGGCGCTGTATGCGGGGCTGGTGGTTCTGGTGAACTCTCTGCTGCTGGATGTGGTGCTGTACGGGCGTGACGGCGCGAAAATGCTCTTTATTATCAGTGACAGACACGAGCGCATTGCGGGACGCATTCTGGAGGAGCTGGACATCGGCGCCACCTATATCTCCGGAAACGGCGCTTACAGCGGGAAGGACAAGAAAGTCATTCTGTGTGTTGTGAAGAAATATTTATTTCCGAAGGCGGAGGAGGTTGTCCGCCAGGAGGACCCGGACGCCTTTATGATTATCACCAGCGCCACGGAGATTTACGGCGAGGGCTATAAGAATATTTTCAGCCAGAAGCTGTAGACGAAAGCCTGCGCTATATGGCTGTACTGAAACCGCAGGAAATAAGCTGCATATAGTATTTCCCGGCGGCTTCTGACAGAATAACAGATGGAGAGATTGTTGCACAGGTGTAAAAGGTGAGAACAAGACAGGGTAAGAAATGGCACATAAGATATTGATAGTGGACGACGAGAAAATGATGACAGAACTTCTGGAAGATCACCTGCGGGATTGCGGCTATGAGACCTTTGCGGCTAACAGCGCCATGGAGGCGCTTACATTGCTGCAAAGGCAGCCGGATCTGATCATTCTGGATATCAATATGCCTGGGACGGACGGGCTGGAGCTGTGCAGAAGCATACGCGACCATGTTGTCTGTCCCATTCTTTTTGTGACGGCCCGGGTGTCGGAGCAGGATAAGATAAACGGCCTCCAGTATGGAGGGGATGATTACATTACAAAGCCTTTCAGTCTGAACGAGCTGTCTGCCCGGGTGGCGGCCCATCTGCGCCGGGACGAGAGGAACAGGAACAGACCCTCCGTGCTGAACGATGGGGAGCTGATTATCAATCTGTCGGAACGGAAGGTATGTTGCAGGGGAGAGGAGATTCCCTTTTCCAGGAAAGAATTTGACCTCATTGAATTTCTCATGACAAATGCGGGGCAGGTGTTTGACAGAGAGCATATTTACGAGGCTGTCTGGGGCTATGATGCCGAGGGGGACAGCAGCGTTATCAAAGAACATATCCGTAAGATACGGGGGAAGCTGAAAGAGGCCGCGGGACGGGATTATATCGAGACAGTCTGGGGGGTGGGATACAAATGGAATCGTTGAAAAGGAAAAATGTATCTCTAAGAGGCTTTTTTCTGATTATCGTTTTTACCGTTTTTTTCGGTGTGGTCCTGTTGTCCGGCCTGACCATCTGGGGATGTACGGCGTTTCGCCACTGGCTTCTGCCGGATCCGGACGCCGCCTATCTGACGGTGGAGCAGATATACTCGGACGGCACCACCACCACTTCTTCTTACCTGCTGGAGTATGGGGAAGCAGCGAAGCTGCCTCAGCTGCTCGTTGAAGAATCTTATGTGGATGGAAATGAGGCAGAAGGAGTGAAGCTTTCGGAAGAATATGAGGGGGACCAGGTGCGGATAGCAGGCCCAACGGCGGATACCTCCTATTCCATTCAGAAACTGGAGCAGGGATACGATACTCTGACACCGAAGCGGAAGCTTGCCAGGCGGCTCAGCGGCGCCGCGCAGGTTTTTGTTCCGGGGGTACTTTCCATCGGCGGAATTTTGTTCTGCGGATTTTATTTTTACAGAAAGCGATTGGCGATACCGATCAGGTTATTGACGGATGCCACGGCCCGGATTGCGGAGCAGAATCTGGATTTTACGCTGGAATATGCAACGGAAGATGAAATGGGAGATCTGTGCAGGTCCTTTGAGACCATGCGCATAGAACTGGCGGAGAATAACAAAGCCATGTGGGAGATGGTGGAACAGCGAAGGACCATGCAGGCCTCCATCGCCCATGACCTGCGCAATCCTATCGCCATAGTGGAAGGATACACGGAGTATCTGCAGCTGAACCTGCCGGAGGGAAAGTTAAGCCCGGAGAAGACGGAGCGGATTGTCCGGAATCTGAATCTGGCGGCAAAACGGCTGGAGCGGTATACGGAGTCAGTGCGGCGGCTGAACCAGCTGGAGGACATGGAAATTGTGAGGCAGGAGATTCCTTCCGGAGAACTTGTGGGAAGAATCTGTGACGACCTGGAAATGATGGCCGGAAAAGGCGGGATTACCTTGCAGACTCATTCTACTGTGCCGGAGCAGACCCTGTGGGCGGACACCGGCATACTCAGCCGCATTCTGGAAAATGTGTTCGAGAACGCCCTCCGTTTCGCAGAGCGGAAGGTTTCCGTTGACTTTGCCCTGCGGGAGAGAAAGCTGGAGATTCTGGTACGGGACGATGGGAAAGGCTTTCCGGAAGAAATGCTTGGGAAGGAATGGAAGAATCGGTTCCCGGGTACCAGGGAGGACGGACACCTGGGGCTGGGACTGGCCATCAGTCGAACACTCAGCGAAAAGCATGGAGGCAGCCTGCGGTTGGGGAATCAGAAGCCTCAGGGGGCGGAAGTGAAAATCATTTTGGAAGTTTGACCAAAATTTGACTTTTATATTTTAAGATCTCTTTGTTGGATTTCAAAATAAAACAAGGAGGTCTTTTTTGATGATGAAAAAAGGAATGACAATATTGCTAACAGCGGGTATGCTGATTTCCCTCACTGCCTGTGGAGGACCGGGAAGTACAGGTGCCGCGGGAAATGGCGGACCGGCGGGGATAGAGGTTGTGGAATTGGACACGGAGGGTACAGGGAACAATCTGACAGGAGAAAACGGTGGGACAGGTGGCGGGGGATCGGCCGGGGGATACGGCGGAGCAGTATGGGAAGGCGGTCTGCGTCCCCTTGCCGGATTTAACCAGGAGGGCTGCAGCACGGAGGAGGGCTATTATTATCTGTCTACTCATTCAGAGGAGCTTGCGGACGGAAATTACGGCTCTCATCTGATGTATATGGATTTTGCCGCCGGCCGGGAGATTTACCTGTGCAGCACTGCGGGCTGCGGGCATGACACCCTGGACTGCCCCGCCGTATTTTCAAACGATGAGTTTGACCCATGGAGCACAAAGCTGTTTATT
>CAQUWW010000145.1:7327-7539 GCA_948896875.1 uncultured Acetatifactor sp.
CAGGAGGTGTACCTGTGCAGCAATGCAGGCTGCGGCCATAATACGGCGGAGTGCCCTTCCGTCTTTTTATACGACGAGTTTCCCAGCTATACCACGCTTTTGTTCATGCATGGGAACAGGCTGTATCTGCTGAGCAAGGACAGCGACCAGGACGGCTCCATGCAGTCTGAAATCAGCTTCGAGGAAGTTGGAGAACCTGCTCCGGGATCTCC
>CAQUWW010000146.1:0-1990 GCA_948896875.1 uncultured Acetatifactor sp.
CCAGCGCACTGATTAAACTGTCTTGCTCCGTCGTCTCCTGAAGTTTTGCCGCCCATACATCCTTTTCATAAGAAAAATATCCGATCAGAGCGCCGATCACGATACACAGGATAATAATAATCATCTGCAGTATCCAGGGACGGATACGGAACTGCTTCATATTGACATCCGCCGCATCGGATGTAACAATCACCACATGACTGTTCTTGCGCTTATGCCTTTTATGTCCCATCCGTAGCCACCTCCGACAAGCTTTTTTTATTTTACCATAAACCCAATTTCACTTCAACGATAATCAGCTTTTTTTGTTATATTTGCACAATAAAAACTTGCCTTTCATGAATATTTCTCTAAAAAGCAAGTTTTTCTTTTGTATAATTTATACATCATTTGTATTTCGGCGTTAGAATTTATCAGTCTGCAGGAACTGTGGTACGACCGCATAATTCCATTACTCTCTCCCAGGAAAGTCCTCCCCCAAATATATCCAACGCACTCCCAATCGTGACATTTACATGGTTTCGGCCAAGTCTCTGAAGCAAATCCAGATCTTCATAGCTGTGGACACCTCCTGCATAGGTCACAGGACAGCCATTCCACTTTCCAAGCAGGGCGACCAGATTCTGTTCAATTCCTTCTGCCTTACCTTCCACATCCACCGCATGAATCAGAAATTCGTCACAATAGGAATATAATTTGTCCAATAACAATTCATCGACTTTCTCCAGTGTCAGTTTCTGCCACCTGTCCGTAACCACCCTATATCCGTTTTCCATCTTTTTGCAGCTCAAATCCAGCACTAATCTCTTTTTCCCCACTGTGTCGGCCAGCTTTTTCAAATTTTCAAAATGAATTCTGCCATCCCGAAACACATAGGAGGTGACAATGACATGAGATGCCCCCGCCTCCAGAAAATCCGCCGCATTCTCCGGCGTAATCCCGCCGCCTGCCTGCAAACCGCCGGGGTAGGCCCGCAATGCCGAAAGTGCCTGAATTTTTGTCCGCTCATAACAGGAACTATCTTTCGAATTCAACAGAATCACGTGCCCTCCGCGCAGTCCGGCATCTTTGTAAAATTTTGCAAAAAAAGCCGCGTCCTGTTCGGAGACAAAATTTTCCTCCACAAGATTTTTATCGTCTTTAAGGCTTCCACCCACAATTTGCTTCACCTTCCCATTGTGGATGTCTATACATGGTCTGAATTCCATTTTTGTCCTCTCAAATTTTTCTGAATTCTGAATAAATCCCTGCACAGGTTTCCATACTAATGTCAAACCAGTCATTCCGCGGAGTGCGGCATGACCTGGTTTGAAAGCTCATCAACAGAAATGGAGGAGACAATGAAAAAAGTAAAAAAATTCACCGGAGCAAAAAAACTTCTGGCACTGGGACTTGTGCTGGCTACCCTGTGTACGACAACTGCCTGTACCAACAGTGCAAAAAACAACAACAATAACAGTTCAGACAGCATGGCTGGTAACACCAGTCAGGAATCCGGCGGTGCCTCTGACATGAATGGCACAGCAGGTACCAATAACGCAGGCAATAACACCGCCGGAACAGGCGCAGCCACCGGAACCACCACTGATAGTGGAGACAACAATGGGTCCGGCAGCAGCGGATCCGTGCTGGGAAATGATGATTCCCTTCTGGACGATGTGGGCGATACCGTCACCAACGTTGTCGACGACGTAGCCGACGGCATTGACAATCTCACTGACGATATCACCGGCAGTGATGGCAGCATAGACGGCACTAACATCAACAGTACCACCGGCAACACAGGCAATACCCGTTCCGGTGTAAATGGCAGAATCAACAATGGCGCCAACACAGGCGTAACCGGCTCAACTGCAGGCGGCGCTATAGGACAGTAATCCTTCTCTCAGGCGTTTCATTCATGATTTCCAGCTCTGTAAACGCCTGAGGGCCCCTCAAAATTCCTCCATAATGGCGCCATCCCGATAGGCCTCCAGCAATTCTTCCAGAT
>CAQUWW010000146.1:2000-7129 GCA_948896875.1 uncultured Acetatifactor sp.
CCTCTCCCTGATTTCCTGCCCCACATCAGTATCTGATACCAGTTTCCTGTGCCGGAAAACCTCCACATCCACAGAGTGCGAAAACAAATCCGACTCGTTGATAATGGCAGCCTGCGCAGATTCGAAAGGCTCATGGGCAGCCAGCCGCATTCCTCTGGAATTACAGACCAGTGTATACCCGGCGATTCCCGTCTTTTTCTGATAAGCTTTTGAAAAACCGCCGTCAATGATCAACAGTCTTCCCCCACACTTCATAGGTGATTCTCCGTGGATCTGTTCCACAGGTACATGGCCGTTGACAATATGGGCATCCACACTTTCCAGGCCAAATTCCTTCAAAATCTGATCTACTGTTTCCTCTTTTTCCAATAATTGATAGTAGCTGTTCTTCTTCTCCCTGTGCGTCTCTTTTTCTGCGATAAAGTATCTCTCAAATGTCGCCATTTTATCCTTACCAAACACAGGAGAACCCTTTCCGGACCAGATATACCACATCATATCCTGTCCCAATGCCCGCTCTGAACTGTCTTTCGCATAACAACCCCTTCTGGCATAATATTCCAGAATGTCATACAGCGCCTTGCCATGATACTTTTTACCGCACACTTCCACTTCCATAAAGCTTCCGTCTTCGTTCATGGGCACACAGCCGTGATAAAGCAGATTTCCATTATAAATTTTATACAGGCCGCCCTTCGCATACAGAAAACGGACATGCCGCTGCAGCTTTTCGCATTTCATAAAAGCCTGCCGAAGCCGCTCCATCACCTTACTCTCCTCCTCCGTCAGAGCATAGGGATTCTTCGGGTCTATGGTGGGGAAATCCATGTCGAGCATAGGATATTCCATTGGATTTCCAGACAAATCATCTATGCGGACAGTCCCTTTTTCATAATCAATTCGGTCAAGCAGCAGTCTGTCCTCCATGTGAAACTCCGGATGCCGCATCAGCAGCTGTCCTTCCAGTTTAAACTGCATCACCACCATAGCCTTATGCATTTTCGTGTCAAGGCTTAAATCTTTGGTATTATAATCAGTGTTAAAACGGATGGAAAATGCATCACAATTCGCATTCTCGTAAGTCTCCATCGCAAAAGTTGCCAGAGGCAGCAGATTGATACCATAACCGTCCTCGATAGTAGACAAATTCCCGTAATGAGCCGCCATCCGCACCACATTCGCAATACAGGCAAGATGTCCGCTGGCCGCTCCCATCCAAACGATATCATGATTCCCCCATTGCACATCCACAGAGTGATAGGCACATAAGGTATCCATAATAATATGGGGGCCGGGACCTCTGTCATAAATATCCCCGACAATATGAAGATGATCAATAACCAGACATTGAATCAGCTGACTCAGGGCTATGATAAACTGTGGGGCCCTTCCAATCCGGATAATGGTATGGATAATTTCATTATAATACGCTTCTTTGTCGTGAATCTCCTCCTTCTCTGTAATCAGCTCTTCAATCACATAGGCAAAATCCCTTGGCAAAGCTTTGCGTACTTTGGAGCGAGTATATTTGGAAGAGACCCTTTTTATCATCTGCACAAGTCTGTGAAGCGAGATTTTATACCAGTCATCCAGATTTTCTTCCTCTCGCTCCACGATCTCCAGCTTCTCCTCCGGGTAATAGATCAGCGTGGCCAGACTTTTCTTATCCTTATTGCTGATGGTATTCCCAAATTCCTCATCTATCTTCTTGCGGACAGAGCCGGAACCGTTCTTCAGCACATGATTAAACTGCTCATACTCTCCATGAATATCTGTCAGAAAGTGTTCCGTTCCCTTCGGAAGGTTCATAATCGACTGCAGGTTAATAATTTCCGTTGCGGCCGCCGCACTGTTTCGACACTGCTTTGCCAATATTCTTAATACTTTGCTATCCTTCTCATCCATCCCCCTCGTCCCTTACCCCTTTCCCGCTTGTCCATTTCCAGTATACTTAACCTGCCGCATCAATTACATCGCTCATATCATACTTGCCTGCAGGCTTTCCTGCCAGGTATTTTGCTGCCTGTATCGCTCCTTTGGCAAATACTGCTTTGGAATAGGCCGTATGTGAAAATGTGATCACCTCGTCCGCGCCGGCAAATATGACGTCGTGGTCTCCCACAATCGTGCCTCCGCGTACCGCGCTGATTCCGATTTCCTTCTCCGGACGCTTTTCTCTTCGTACGCTTCTGTCATAAACATAAGTGTACTGATTGCCCAGCTCCTCATTGATGCTGTCCGCCAGTGCCAAAGCAGTCCCGCTGGGAGCATCCACCTTTAAGCGGTGATGCTTTTCCACAATTTCCATATCAAATCCTGCAGGTGCCAGGATTCCCGCCGCACTTTTCAATAGTTTCAGGAGCATGTTGATCCCCAGTGACATATTGGCCGATCTCAACACCGCGATTTTTTCCGCCGCTTTTTCCACCTTCTGCAGCTGCACTTCCTCCAATCCTGTGGTGCAAAGTACACAGGGCAGGTTTCTTTCCACACAATAATCCAGCATGGCATCTACGGCCGGCGCCGAAGAAAAGTCGATCAGGCAGTCCGCCTCCACATCACATTCCTGAATCTCCTTGTACACCGGATAGGGATTATGTCCATCGTCAAACACGTCCACTCCCGCTATCAGCTGCGCTTCCTTATCCTCTGCCAGCAGGCTGCTGATCACCTGCCCCATTTTCCCGTTACATCCATGCATAATGATTCTGATCATATAGGATCCTCCTGTTTCAAAAACCCCACCCTGCTGATTGAAGGTGGGGTCTGTAATCATTTACTTCCTGTTATGTTCGTCCTGCCGATTTATAATATTCCATACTCTTTCATCGCCTTTTCCAGACGCTGTACATGTGCCGGTTCCATTTCCGTCAAAGGCCGCCGCAAAGTTCCCGTATCCATTCCCATCAGCTCCAGGGCTTTTTTCACTGGAATGGGATTCACCTCACAGAAAAGGGCATCACATAATTCTACTGCCTCCAGCTGCATCTTTCTGCTTCCCTCTATATCTCCGTCCAGGAACTTCTGGCACATTTCATGGGTCTGGGCAGGCGCAACATTCGCAAGCACCGATATAACGCCTAAGCCTCCAACCGACATAATAGGTACGATTTCATGATCATTGCCTGAATAAATATCCACACAGCCGTCCGCCAGAGCCGCCAGACGGGTAATCTGTTTAATATCTCCGCTGGCTTCCTTGACACCTGCTATATTCTCCACCTCTGTGCATAGTCTGACTATGGTCTCAGGCTGAATATTGCACCCTGTCCTGCCGGGAATATTGTAAAGCAGTATCGGCACCTTCACCGATTCCGCAATCGCCTTGAAATGGGCATACAGACCATTCTGCGTCGCCTTGTTATAGTAAGGACTTACCACCAGCAAACCATCTGCCCCTGCCGCTTCCGCTTCTTTGGAAAGATAAATGGCCGTATCCGTGCAATTAGACCCGGTACCTGCAATCACAGGAATTCTTCCTGCCACTGTCTTTATACAATATTTAATTACTTCCAAATGCTCTTCATGGGACAGTGTGGACGCCTCTCCTGTCGTTCCACAGACGATAATGGCATCCGTTCCATTTGCAATCTGGAATTCCAGCTGCTTCGCAAATCGTTCGAAATCTACTTCTCCATTCTCATGCATTGGCGTAACAATGGCTACGCCTGATCCCTTAAAAATTGACATCCATCTTCCTCCATTTCCTTAATGCGACTTTTCATGTGAGCAGAAGTCATGACAATACCGCTGTGATCCGACAAAATATCGCCGGCACAAAAGCGCCGGCGACCTAAATATCACAAGATACGTCCTGATAGCGCTCCATCCGAAAGTCGAATGACAGTCATACGGTTCTTCGCCGCATGCCCAAGACTTGATTTGCAGGACATCTCCTCTTTCGGCGTCTTCCCCTTTCCCTTCTCCTCTCCTGCGCCTGTCGCATCAAAAAAAGTACTCCTGAAAAACGCAACCTCTATCTTCTCATCATTTATTAATATGATTTATCATAACATCATATGCGGATGGTGTCAATGGATTTATTCCCAAACCTTAAATTTCACCGTCTCAATTTTGGAGACCTCGTTAGCCAGCACACAGATATCATCGCTGAGCTGGACACCCGTCAGAATAATGCCCGTGTCCTCCCGGCATTCCAACATGGCTTTTAATTCATTCACAGACACAATATCCTTCTCTACTAACCCCAGTACTTCATCCAATATCAACAGATCACATTCTCCGGTGGCCAGCACCTTCTTTGCGAAATTCATTCCATTCTTGATATTGATAATCTCATCCTGCTTTCTCTCATCCGAAAGCTCCTCAAAGTTCTCGTCGGATTTCTCAAAACAGAATAACTTGATCTCCGGTTCCATCCTGCGTAAAAAGTCAGAATTCCCCGGTCCTTTCCCTTTCAGGAACTGGATTATAACCACATTTTTCCCTTCCATCGCCGCCTGCAGAGCTCTGCCAAGCGCTGCGGGAGATTTGCCGCGTCCGTCGCCGGCATATATACTTACCACCCCTTTTGCCATACTTCACCTCGTTCATGTAGAAAGGATATTCTTACAAAAGTTACTTTCTTAGCATAACACATTTTTCGGAATTTGGCAAATTATTTGAATCTTCCTACGATACCTCCCCATCTTCAACCAACTCCAGCTTACTGACAGATACCTCAAAGGCGACTCTTTTTTCCACATTTTCTTCATCCAGTTTCTTCATATATTCTCTGCTCTGTATTCTGCCCCACACCGCACAGCGCTCTCCCACTCTGAAATTATTGGCATAGCGGGCATTTCTTCCCCAACAGATACAAGGTATGTAATCGGATTTCCCATAGGGACGGTTCACAGCCAGCAGCAAATCTGCAATCTCTCTTCCCAGAGGTGTTTTCCTGTAGATGGGTTCCTTACAAATATATCCATCCAGAAAAATCTGATTGGTCTTCGAGCTTTCTTCCATTTCCTCCACGAATTCGATCTCTCTGGCAAATACGGAAAGGACAAGTCTGTTTTTACGCTCTTCATGGCGATTGTAAGAGCGGAACTGGCCGGTGACACAGATCAGCTCACCTGTATAATCCACACTTACATCCATCAGACGCTCCGATACCATAATCGGTA
>CAQUWW010000146.1:7139-7426 GCA_948896875.1 uncultured Acetatifactor sp.
CGGTATGGTATCATAGCTCTCGCTGAGACGCTTACACTTCACATCCATCATATAGAAGCCTTCTCCGAATATCTCGTGGCTATAGCTGAAACCGCTGACGATTTCTCCCATAACCGTTACCTGATTGTTTTCAATTACCTTATCTGTCATTTTCGTTCTCCCTTCTTCTCTTAAGACTTTTTCCGGTAACATATCCTGCAGGATTACCTGTTACAATGTAACACTCCTTTCAGACTGGATATTACTATTTATACAATAGAAGTTACTATTTTAGTACAATTTCTCAT
>CAQUWW010000147.1:0-3390 GCA_948896875.1 uncultured Acetatifactor sp.
AGAGCGAGGAGGCCTGGATTGCACCTTACTATTCCGGAGATGCGGCTATTTTGGTAGACAACAGTGACAATATTCGTTTTGTGGTACCGGAGGAGGGGACCAATTATTTCGTGGATGCCATGTGTATTCCGGCCACTTCCGTTCATAAGGCGGAGGCGGAAGCTTATATCAACTTTTTGTGTGATCCGGAGATTGCGGGAGAAAACATGAATTATGTCGGCTACTCCAGTCCGGAAACAGCCGCCAAAGCCTATATAGACGAAGAGATAGTGGAGAGTCCGGTTCACTACCCGGATGAGGAAATTCTGGCTCGTACCCAGGTATTTGTGAATCTGCCGGAGGAAACCAGCAAACTGATCGACAGGCTCTGGGCCGAGGCGAAAATGGGAGGTCCGGGAGAAGCGGCTGTGCTGGTGGCCATCATCCTTGGATTCCTGGCATTGTATATTGCCATTATACTTTATAAGCGGCGCAAGCGAAAAAGAGAGCTGGCATAGAGCCTTTAAACGAGAACCAATCTAATATCTTTCCAATCTTAAGAAATGAATAAAGCATCCAACATTTGCATATTTTCCTGATTTAAGAAATATGAGATGATATTTTTGTCAACATAATGCTGCGCCAGGGAGATTCAGTCTTCCTGGTATTGCTTTGTTCGTACAAGGGAGGATAGGATGAAAAAGCGTGGGAGGAAAATCAGAGGCCGTAATATTTTATATCACTATTTGATTACATATTTTATTGTTCTGTTCATTCCGTTGTTGCTCTGCAGCAGCTATTATATCAGAATCATTACCGTCATCAGCGATGATGATATCCGTGAGAAACAGAGAGAACTGGAGCACAGTGCGGCCCTTGTGGATACGATGATGGACGAAGTGTTCTGTCTGGCGGATTCGCTGGTAGGACAGTCGGATGTCAATTTATTCCGTTTCGGGAAGTCTGTTCTGCGCTATCCCAACACCCACAGTGTAATGGAACTGAGAAAAAAGCTTCTGGATGTGGGGACCATCAATCAGTCGGTTTTCTCTTATTTTATCTTCTTTGACAAAAGTCAGGTGGTGGTCAATGACAGGAGTGTGTATGATTACAGGGATTTCTATGATCTGTTTCTTCGCAGAGTGCAGGATGCCTCCTATGAGGAGTGGACGGATTTTCTGGCAGGGGATAAGATGAACAGAGGAATTCAGCCGGCCCAGCAGTATTTGTACAAGGGGACAGAGGAACTGGAGCTGCTTTCTTATTCCAGAGAGCTTCCCTATAATGGAGACAAAAGCAGCGGAGGCGTTGTGCGGATTTTCTTTGAGAGAGAGACGCTGAGAAGGCTGATGCCTGTTTTGGGAGAGCGGGATATTCAATATATTCTGGACGAGACAGGGGAACCTATTTTCTGCCAGACCGGAAGCCTTCTTGAGGAAGATATATTGTCTTCCTTTGAATTTAGGGGGGGGCAGTGAGGAGAACGAGGAAGAAAAGTTCGGGTATGATACGGTATATGTGGAAATAGGCGGTGAGGAATTTGTGGCGCTCAGCCATGTCTCAGACTCCGGCTTTATCTATCATATGCTGCTGCCGGAAAAACAGGTAAACCAGAGAAAAGTATCAGCTATGATTATGATGACCGCCTGTATTTTGACGGCCGCGGCGGTGGGGATGCTGCTAAGCTGGCATATGTCTTTGAAAAGCGCTACGCCACTGAATGAGCTCATGAAGCAGACATCCAGAATCATGGAGCGAAAGGAAGGCCATCAGTCTGTATTCGGCCATTTGTCGGATATTTTTCAGTATCTGAAGGGGGCCAATGCGGAATTGGCGGAAAGGATAGAAGAGCAGAAACCCTATATCTGTAATGCGCTGGTAAACCGCCTTTTGTTCGGAAATTCAGTATTGCCGAAGGAAGCGGACAGAATTGCGGAATATATGGGAATTCCATGTGAGAACAGGTTTTACTGTGTTCTGATTTTCCGCATGGTAACAGGAAAGGAACTGAATGCGGATGAAATCACTTTGATGAATACCTGCCTGCTGTCTTTGATGGAAGTGTTGGAAAAGATGATGCCAGGCAGCATCTATGCCAATACCGGGGAAGAACAGGTGGCGTTGATCATGGATTTTGACCGGAAGGAGAAGGCGGATTTTCAGAAGCTTGCGGAAGAGAAAGCTGCCGACCTGATGATGGAACTGCCTGGCAATATAGCGGAAAGGATATTTATATACGGAGGAAATGCGGTGGAAAGGCTGGAGGATGTGTATGAATCCTATCATAACGCATCTTTTGCATGTCAAAATGAAAAGGGGCAGAGTGATAAGCAGGTGGTATGGTTTGTGAAAAGTACCGGCGATATACCTGACTTCCCGTCCTATGAACTTTCTGTAAAATTGACCAGACTGGTCACTGCAGGGGACGAAGAGGGATTATATGATGCTCTGAAAGAGGTGATGACAGAGTATATCATGGAAAATAATCTTCCATCCTATTTACAGCATATGATTTTGAATGAACTGCAGGCAATTCTGTTTCGGATTCTGACCAGTCTTGAGCTGGAAGAGGAGGATTATCGAAGATATTATGAAACGCTGGAAAAGAATCAGTTCAGTCCGCTGCTTGTACAGATTACCAACACCCTCACTCTCTATCGGGAAATCTGTGCGCATGTCAGCAGGCGCAAAAAGGAGGGCAGTCTCGGAGAGCTGATGCCTGCGGTAGTGGCATATATCAAGGCCAATTATGAAGATAGCGGTCTGTCTCTGACCAGAGTGGCGGATACCTTCCGGATCAGTGAACCTTATCTGTCCTCTCTGTTCAAGCAGACCATGGGGATTAATTTTTCCAGCTATGTGGAGGGAGTACGAATTGACCGGGCGAAGGTTCTGCTGAAGGAAACCGGCATGTCAGTAGGAGAGATTGCACAGACAGTGGGATATTATTCTGCAAATTCCTTCTGCAGAGCATTTCGCCGGGTGACCGGACTGACGACTTCGGAGTATCGGAAAAGCAGCTGATTTTGAAAGAAGAAAACCTGCGGGCAGGAGAGGCCAGGCAGGAAAAAGCATAGGAGGAAACTATTATGATGGATGTCATTCCACAGAGGAGTGAAACTGTGAGGAAAGTCTGGCAGGAGAAAAACGCATTGTTTCTGGAGCAGGAGACAGGGCTGCTTCGCATCCTGCCCCAGACAGATACGGCGGTGAGAATTTCCTGGACCCGGGACGGCAGGTTTGAAAAGCGGCAGGGAGAAGTGTACGCGGATTTGTCGGACAGGGTTTCCTGGAAATGGGAGGAAGAGGAGAACCGGATTCTCCTGCGGACGCAGAAGCTGTGCCTGGAAATTGACAGGCAGACAGGCTCCATACGTTACGAGAAGCCGGATGGGACACTGCTGCTGGCGG
>CAQUWW010000147.1:3400-7401 GCA_948896875.1 uncultured Acetatifactor sp.
CCCGGCGGAGGAGCAGAAGCGGCTGCTGGCGGAGCGCGGAGAGCATTGCAGGGAGATGGAAAGCGTTCCGGTGTACATAACGTTGGACAATGAACGGATGGAAGTGGAGGAAATCCAGACACCGGACGGGGTGAAAAAGCGGATTAAGGCGGCGGACAGGGTGTTTGACTGTAATCTGTACCACACAAGAGTCCACTTTGAATTTCAGCCGGAGGAAGTGCTGCTGGGGCTGGGGCAGGATGATGCGGGTGCATGGAACCTGCGGCATACCACCAGGTATGGACATCAGGCTAACCGCAAAATTGCGGTTCCCATGTTTGTTTCCGGCAGACAATATGGAATCTTGTCCGGAACGCAGTCCGCATTTGTACTCTGTGACACAGGGGTTGATTCTTATCTGCAGACAGAAGCGGACAGCTTTCTGGATTATTATTTTCTGGGCGGCGACGGTCTGTTTGAGGTTGTGCGGGATTTCCGAAGGCTGACCGGAAAGGCGGCGCTTTTGCCGGAGTGGGCCTTCGGCTATATTCAGTCTCAGGAGAGGTATGAAAGCGCAGAGGAACTGATTTCCGTGGCCGGAGAGTTCCGGAAACGGCAGCTGGGACTGGACTGCCTGGTTCTGGACTGGATGTCCTGGGAGGACGGAAAATGGGGGCAGAAAAGCTTTGACCCTGTGCGGTTTCCGGACCCTGCGGGACTGATGGAGAGCCTCCATGACCAACAGGTACATTTTATGCTGTCCATCTGGCCCAATATGAGCAAAGACACGGAAAACTATCAGGAATTTGCCCGGAGAAAGCTTTTGCTGCCGGGTACGGAAATCTATGACGCCTTTTCGCCGGAGGCAAGACAGCTCTACTGGAAGCAGGTGAAGGAGAAGCTTTTCGACTGTGGCATAGACGCCTGGTGGTGCGATTCCAGCGAACCGATTTCCCCGGAGTGGGAGCGGCGGATGGAGCCGGAGGCGGGAGAGCTGTATCGGGAGTATGTGGAAGAGGCGTCGAAAATCATGCCGGCGGACCAGATCAATGCTTTCGGGCTGTATCATGCCCAGGGAATCTGGGAAGGCCAGAGAAGCGGGGATACCGGAAAACGGGTGATGAATCTGACGAGAAGCGGCTGGGCCGGCAGTCAGAAGTACGGCACTGTTCTCTGGTCAGGAGACATTGCGGCAGGCTGGGATACCCTTCGGAGGCAGATTGCAGCCGGGCTGCAGTTCTGTGCCGGCGGACTTCCCTACTGGACGCTGGACATCGGAGCCTTTTTCGTGAAAAAAGGAATTCAGTGGTTCTGGAACGGAGAGTACCCGGAGGGAATCGCAGACGCAGGCTACAGAGAACTGTATCTGAGATGGTTTCAGTACGCCGCTTTTCTGCCCATATTCCGGGCCCATGGGACGGATGTGAGAAGAGAGCCGTGGCAGTTCGGAGAAGAGAGAGATCCCTTCTATGAGACCCTTCGGGATACAATCCGCCTGCGTTACAGCCTGCTGCCCTATCTGTATTCGCTGGCGGGGCAGGTACACCTGAAGGACGGCATGATGATGCGGCCGTTACTGTTTGACTTCCCGGAGGATGAGAAGACATTTCGGATTGCTGATCAGTATATGTTGGGAGACGCATTGATGGTCTGCCCGGTGACAGTTCCGATGTATTACGAAAAGGGCGGACGCTCCATAGAAAAGGAGACCGAAAAAGTGCGGAAGGTATATCTGCCCGCAGGTACGGACTGGTATGACTGGCATACGGGAGAGCGCTGCACTGGCGGACAGGAACTGGAGGCTTCGGCGCCGCTGTCACGGATTCCGGTGTACGTGCGGGCAGGCTCCATCCTTCCTGTGAGAGAGCCGGGCATAAGCAGCGAATCCATGCGGGGGACGCCTGTGACGCTGCGGGTTTACCCGGGAAAGAATGCCGAATTTATGCTTTACGAGGATGCGGGAGACGGCTATGGATATGAAGAAGGCGCTTACTGCCTGACGAAAATCACCTGGGCTGAGAAGGATGGGCGCCTGAGCTGGACATCGGAAGGCGACCTGACATACCGTCAGGGAGAACTGCGTGCAGATATTATATAAGCATATATATGCGGAACTAAAAACAGCAGGTATATGAACAGCGCCCGGAAGAAAATAGGGACGCATATCTAAGCGGCCATATTTTCTTCCTCAGAAAGGGGCGCTGGGCATATACCTGCGGAACTAAAATAAAGGATTATGAAAATGGAAAGAATACAGATTTTATGGAACCGTGGCTGGAAATTCATGCACGGATATTTCCCGGACGCGGCGGGAGAGGATTTTGACGATTCGAAATGGTATGACATCAGTCTGCCCCATTCCTTTGGAATTCCCTATTTTATGGAAAAAGAATTTTATGTGGGAAACGGCTGCTATCGGAAGCGGCTGTATATAGAGAAGGAGTGGCAGGGCAGACAGATTCTTCTGGAATTCCAGGGTGTATTCCAGGAGGCGGAAATCTATGTGAACGGCAGACTGACCGGCACCCATAAGGGGGGCTATACTGCCTTTGTAATAGATCTTACACAGGCGGTGGTACCTGGGGAGAATATTGTCTGTGTCAAAGTAAACAATCTCTGGAATCCAAGGCTGGCCCCCAGAGCGGGAGAGCATGTGTTCAACGGAGGAATTTACAGGGACGTAAGCCTGATCGTGACAGACCCGGTGCATGTGGCCTGGTACGGCACCTTTGTGACGACACCGGAGGTTTCAAAGGCCCGGGCGGCTGTGGAGATTGCAACGGAAGTGGAAAATCATGAGAAGAAGGCGGTATGCTGTCAAGTGGTTTCCGTTATCCGGTATGAGGGAGAGGAAGTGGCTCGGGCAGAGGGAGAGCTGACTGTGGAGGCGGGAAAGATGGAGCTTCTCCGGCAGAATGCCGTGGTTTTGGAGCCGAAGCTTTGGAGTCCGGAGACACCGCAACTGTATCAGGTGGAAACTTATCTCTACATAGACGGACAGCTGAGAGATCGGTATACGACCACCTTTGGCATCCGGTGGTTCCGCTTTACGGCGGATCAGGGATTCTTCCTGAACGGGGAGCATTATGACATTCACGGAGCCAATGTGCATCAGGACCATGCGGGCTGGGCGGATGCGGTGACGCATACGGGAATTGCCCGGGATATCAGCATGGTGAAGGAATGCGGTATGAATTTCATCAGAGGATCCCATTACCCTCATCATACCTTTTTTGCAGAGGAATGTGACAGGCAGGGGATACTTTTCTGGTCGGAGAACTGTTTCTGGGGAACGGGAGGGCCGAAGCTGGAGGGTTACTGGACCGCCAGCGCTTATCCGGTGAAGGAGGAAGACGAGGAAGAATTCGAGGAGAGCTGTGCCCGTTCTCTCACGGAAATGATCCGGGCCAACCGTAATCACCCCAGTATCATAGTGTGGAGTATGTGCAATGAACCGTTTTTTACCGACTCGGCTACCATGGATAAGGCAAAAGCGCTGCTGAGGAGGCTGGTAAAGCTTTCTCACAGCCTGGACTCCACAAGGCCTGCGGCCATCGGCGGCGCCCAGAGAGGCGGGTTTGATACCCTGGGGGATCTGGCGGGCTATAACGGAGACGGAGCCTCCATTTTCCTGGAGCCGGGATTCCCCAGCTTTGTGTCGGAATACGGAAGTACTGTGTCGGACCGGCCGGGACCTTTTGAACACCGTTACAGAGACGGCGTGGAGGCAGATTATAAGTGGCGCAGCGGGAAATCCCTGTGGTGCGCATTTCATCATGGCAGTATCCTGTATGACATGGGGCATATGGGAATGATTGACTATTACAGACTGCCGCTGGATACCTGGTACTGGTACCGGGAGAAGCTGGCGGGAAAGGCCCGGCCGGAGCCTGCGGTGGAAGGAGTCGCCTACGGGCTTACCCTCACCGCAGATCACATGGTGATCTCAGATGACGGAACTCAGGATACGCAGCTGGTGGTGACGCTCAGGGATGCGGAAGGCAGACGGCTGTCCAATCCCT
>CAQUWW010000148.1:0-6760 GCA_948896875.1 uncultured Acetatifactor sp.
TCTTTTGCTGCTTGTATACAAAAGGACCTACAAATTCTCCTTCGTGCATCAGGTGGATGCTGGTAGGAGAGCTGTTTTTATACAGGGCGTCAAATTCCTCCAGGGAATAGGGTGCAAGGAAATCCGCGAAGAGAGCGCCCAGATACAGGATCAGCAGGATCAGCATGGAAAGTCTTGCCAGCTTATGCTTTTTTAACTTTCTTCCCATCAAAGTCCACTGGGAGGCAAGATAATAATCTTCATTGGTTTTCTGTTTCTTTTTCCACATCATCTGCCACCTCCTGAATAACGGATTCTGGGATCCAGGAACGCCAGCGCGATATCGGATAAAAGGATACCGACTACAACCAGAACGGCCTGGACCATAACGATTGCCCCGGCAAGGTACATATCCTGAGCCTGCAGTGCTTTCAAAAGCACAGGTCCCTGAATCTGCATGTTCAGTACCATGGCAGTTACCGTGGAACCGGAGAACAGGCTGGAGAGAACCCCGCCCAGACCGGAAACGGTAGGATTGATGGCTGCACGGAAGCAGTACTTCATAATGATGGTGCGCTCCGGAACACCCTTTGCCCTTGCGGTTAAGGTGTACTGTCTGCCAACCTCATCCAGCATCTGGGCCCGCACGGAACGGATAATGCCGCAGGTGCCGCTGGTGCCGATGACGACGATGGGAATGATCATTCGCTTTAAAAATTCACCGAAATTATATAACTGGACACCGTTCTGTAGCATTTCCTGGGAAAACAGGCCTACATTGGCATTCCCCGTCCACTTATAGGACAAATACATCAGCACGATCGCCAGGATAAAATTGGGTATGGCTGCTCCCAGAAAACCGATGACGGAAGAAATATAATCCCCCACGGAATACTGATGGGTAGAAGCGTAGATGGCGATGGGGAGGGATACCGCATACTGAAAGATCATGATGATGGCGGTCACCAGAATGGTCAGCCCCAGTCTGTCATCCACCACGTCCCAGACGTCACGGCCATAGGCAAAAGAGTACTTCCAGTTGTGATGCGAGCCGTATAGGCGGTAATAGGAGGAATCCGTAGGAGTCCAGATAATATCCTTGATCCATTTGATGTACTGTTCATGAATGGGCAGATCCAATCCGTAATCTGCACGAAGCTGCGCCGCGTAATCTGCGTCCACGATTTCGCCCTCTGTGGCCAGAGCGGCAATATGAGCGGAAACATAATCCCCGGGCGGAAGCTGAATAACGAAGAAAACCAGAACGGAAATTAATAGCAGTGTGGGAATAAACATCAGAATACGTTTTACAATATATTGAACGAGATCTTTTTTGAAGAAATCGCTTACGGATTCCCACAGGGTTTTCTTCGGGAGGTCTTCATGCATGCTTTTTGATTTGTACGCATTTTCTTCCATGAGAAATTCCCTTTCTGAAATGTGATTATGGGTACAGGATTCGCAAAGCGGTTCCTGCGCTGTGTTAAAAAACGGAGGCGGGGAACCGGGTTCCCCGCCTCCGGAAGTCATTCTTGACTTTCGCAAAGCGCTGCGAAGAGTCGCTTTTTCCAATAAATTTTACTCGGTCTTGAACAGCGTCCAGTAATGTACGATGTTCTGATACTGATACAGGTCGTCGGATACCAGAAGATCCGGGAAGTTATGAATCTTGGAGCTTACAATATTGTAATCGCCGCCGGCCTTCAGATAGGCGATGGTCCAGAGATTTGCCTTGTGGAGGTCATAGATCTCCAGGGTGTATTTGTCTCTTTCAGCGGAATCGGGAGTCGCCTTCCATTTCTCATAGATCTCCACCAGCTTGGCCATGTCGCCTTCCGGCTTCACGCCCTGGGCGCCGTTTGTGTCATAGTAGGTACCATATTCGCCGTACCACTCGGCAGACTGAGCGATAGGAACAAAAGGCTGTACTCTGGACTTTAAGGAAACGCCGCCGATAGCGGTGTGAGGTCCGAGAACCGCGTACCAGTCATTGTTATCAATTTCCTGATCGAAAGCAGATACATCATAATCCTTTGTGGCACATTTAATTCCAGCCGCATTGAAGTACTGTTCCAGAACCGGATATACGGTATCGCCCATACCCAGATCCGTATAGGTGTAAATAGTCAATACAAAGTCGGTACCGTCGGCGAAATCATAGAAGCCGTCGCTGCCCATGACCAGGCCGCATTCATCCAGAAGCTTCTTTGCGCCGTCCACATCGTACTCTGTCCACTTGTTGACCCATTCCTCGTCGTAACCGAAGTTACCTTCCTGAGGAGCACACTGTCCGGGCTCCAGGAAGCCCTCTGTGAGAAGACCGGAAACCTGATTGCGGTCTACGCAGATGGACATAGCCTGACGGAATCTGGAATCTGCGAACAGGGTGGCATAGTTTGCATCCTTACAGGTATAGTTGAATGTCAGCAGATAGGAACCCCAGTTGGTGCTTGCAAGAGTACGCAGATAAGCACTGTCTCCCAGATCCGTCAACAGGGAGGAGATATCCTCCATGGGCACGGAACCGAGAATGTCAAGCTCGCCGGAACGGAACATCAGCTGATCCTGGCCGTCCTCGGAGGTGGTATTGAAATGAATCTCCTCGCAGTAAGGAAGCTGCTGTCCCTGTGCATCCACTTTCCAGAAGTAGGGATTGCGCTCCATGATGCACAGCTGTGCGTCTTTGGAGTTGTTGCCTTCCTTTGTAGACAGTACATAGGAGTTCAAAGTGGGGAGACCATCCTCGTTCCAGAAGTAGTAGGCTACCTGCTTGCCCAGATCCTTGACTGTTGCCGCATCGATTCCCTTTGCCTGCGCATTCTTCAGGACTGTCTCGTCGTCCAGACCCGTCTTCGCATAATAAGGATTCTCCACATAGGCAAATTCTTCGGTATCCGGAATCAGATCGCTCAGATAATGCTCGGGAGCCCAGCACCACTTGAAGTCGCCGTTCTCAATAAAGTCTGCGGGGAATTTGGGATTTACAAAGGTCCAGGTTACGGTGTAATCGTCAACCTTATCCAGTTTTGCCCACGCGTCTTCGCCATCGACGGTCTCTTTCAGAGCGGCCCAGCTCTTCTTGGTATCATAGTTGTTCAGATGGCACATGTAATACCAGAAGGTGATATCGTCGGCATTGAAATCCTCGCCGTCGGACCACTTCATGCCTTCTCTCAGCTTGAAGGTCCATACAGTGTAGTCATCGTTGTGCTCGTAGCTCTTGATGACGTTGGGGTAGTAGGTGCCGTCCGAATTGAAACGAATGATACCTTCCAGCACAGGTCTGGACAGGCCCCAGCCGCCGCCTGCGCCGCCGAGATTGATCACGCCGCCGTATGTACCGATTTCCAGGGTGTTGCCGAGTGCGTCAGTGGTATCCACAAACACATCGCTTTCCACAGGAATACGTTCCTCCAGAGCGGGCAGAGATCCTGCGCTTACCAGATCGGTAAGAGAGGGGGACTCGCTGAATGCGGACGCCTCAGCAGGGGGGGCGGATTCTTCCTGTGTGGAAGATTCCTGGGTGGATTCCTGAGCCGATGACTGCTGGGTACTTTCCGACGAATCACTGGGCGTGCTGCCAGAATCGCCTGAGCCACCGCATGCGGCCAGGGACAGGGTCATTGTGCCTGCTAAAAGCAGAGCAATGAGTCTTTTTTTCATAAAACATCCTCCTTCATTATTTTGAACGCTGACTCAATCAGCGCTTTCTGTAATCAATATAACCACAGCCTGCAAAATCCTGCCACGCATCTATTGCTTTTTTTATATACATATTGCATATATTGCTTTTTTGTTATATAATTTATTTGTGATTTGCACAATATAGACAAAAATAGTTGAACTGTTTTGTGTAATATTACTATTTTTTCGCCTGTTTGATGCAATACAGGTGGTTATACAGTCCCAGTGAAAGCAAGACAGGCAAGATGAAGGAGAAACAGATATGCTGATTGACAATACCATACTTTATGAAGACAAATACATGATTGAAATTAACAGACAGGGGGCTCCCTTTTTCTATTTCTTTGACTGGGACGAGCGTTCCTATACCATCAATATGGAATTCCAGCATTTTCATCAGTTTTATGAGCTGTGTATTTTTCTGGATGAACAGGCGGGGCATCTGATCAACGGGGCGTGGCATGATTTGCGCTGCTGTGATATTGTGGCGATCCGGCCCTCTCTGCTGCACAAGACAGCCTATCCGGAAGGGGCGCCCAACAAGCGGCTCATCATCAACTTTGCCATTCCGACATTGCCGGCCGGGCTGGAATCTTATATGAAGAGTATCTACAGTATCTTTGACGGGGAGGTGCCCATTTATCGTTTTGAGGGACGTTATAAAAAGGCTGTCTTCGAAAAGCTGAACGATATTTATTATCTCTCCCAGACCCCAAACGAACTGTCCAATCTGGCTATTCATCATAAATTTGTGGAATTTTTAAGCCTGATCTATCTGTACCGGGACAAGAATGTGTACGCGGACCGGGTGGACTTTGACAATATCACCAATAAGATATACAGCATTACGGCCTGTATTCACAACCGGTATACGGAGGATCTTTCCCTGGCCTCTCTCTCAAAGGAATTTTACATCAGCAGCTATTACCTTTCCCATCAGTTCAAACGGGTCACCGGCTTCACGCTGACGGACTATATCTCCATGACCAGGGTGCGCAATGCCCAGACCCTGCTGCTCTCCACGGACGAACCAATCACGGACATAGCGCTTCAGAGCGGCTTCAAAAGCTTTTCTCAGTTTAACAGGGCCTTCAATAAATTCCTGCAGACCTCTCCCTCCAGATTCCGGCGGGAGAGTGGGAAATCCTAGAAGTACGCGTAAGGTGCGCAGAAGTATGTGCCTCTTCATACAAAATGGACAAATACGGGGGGCGAAACCTGCAAATCTTGTACAATGGAGAAAGGAATCCTGTGAAAGAATGGCAAAAAATGCAATATAATAAGTCTAAAAAACAACAGACGCGTGGAAATGCGGTGCGACGTTTGATAAGATGGATATAGTGGCAGCAGGATGGAGGGTAGGAAAGACTATGAATAAAAATCTGATCATATTTACGGACAGCGGGGATACCATTATCGACGAGAGCACACAGATTTATGATGAGAGGGGAATTGTTACCGAGGCAGAGTTTATTCCGGGGGCAGGGGAGCTGCTTTCACAGCTGAAAGAGGAGGGCTACCGCATAGCGCTTGTGGCGGACGGCGAGTGGGAATCTTTCCGGAATGTGTACAGGAAAAACGGACTGGGGTACTGTTTCGAGGAATGGATTGTCTCAGAAGTGGTGGGAGAGCAGAAGCCTGCCAGGTCCATGTTCGACACCGCAATGGAGAAGATGGGACTGACGGATGCCGATAAGCCTTTCATCATTATGATAGGGAACAATCTGAAAAAGGATGTGGCCGGGGCGAACCGTTATGGAATCACCTCCATATGGCTGGACTGGTCTCCCAGATATTTCCACACCGTGGAAGAGCCGGACTGGAAGCCGGATTATACGGTGAAGACGCCGGAGGAGTTGCGGGTGCTCATCGGAGAGCTGGAGGAAAAGTGCGGGGAGAAGAAAGAGCTGATCGGGCGGATCAATGCTAAAATCCGGAGTATGACAGATGCCTTTTCCCATATTCTGTACGAGACGGACGACACTTTCCTGAAAAATATGGAGAGCCATAATCTGGCGGGAGATGATATTGCAAGGTACCGGTACTGGGAGTGGACCCAGGGGGTGGGGCTCTTCGGACTTTGGAAGCTTTTCTGCTATGAGAAGAAAGAAAAATATCTGGATACTTTGAAGAAATATTATGACAGGCAGATTGCCATCGGATTTCCGGCCTTGAATGTGAATACGGCGGCCCCCTACCTGACCATGTCTTTCCTGGCGGAGTACACCGGGGAAGATAAATATCTGCAGCCCTGCATTGACGCGGCAAAGGAGATTATGGAAAGCTTTCCCCGGACCGAGGAAGGCGGATTCCAGCACAAGACTTCGGACAGTATCAATGAGCAGGAGCTCTGGGATGACACCCTCTATATGACAGTGCTATTCCTGGCCAATATGGGGCGGATTTTGAAGGATGAGAAAATGAAGGAAGAGGCGGAATACCAGTTCCTTCTGCATGATAAATACCTTTGCGACAAGGTATCCGGGCTGTGGTATCACGGCTGGAGCTTTCAGGAGAAGAACAATTTTGCAGGAGCTTTCTGGGGCAGGGGAAACTGCTGGATTACCATGGCAATCCCGGAGTTCCTGGCCCTTGACACCTGCGGCAGGCCGGTGGAAAGGCTGCTGACGAATACGTTGCGCGCACAGATAGAAAGTCTGAGAAAATACCAGGCGCCCGACGGCATGTGGCACACTCTGGTGGATGATGCGGATTCCTATGTGGAGGCCAGCGCCACCTGCGGATTTGCCTACGGTATTCTGAAGGCGGTGAAAGACGGCTTGGTGGACAAAAGCTGTCTGGAGATGGCAGCCAGGGCGGCAACTCCCATTCTGGACTACATATCCGAGGACGGCGTGGTGAATCAGGTTTCTTATGGGACTCCAATGGGGCGGATTTCCAGGGATTTTTATAAGGAAATTGAGCTGAAGCCAATGCCCTATGGCCAGGCGCTGGCAATTCTTTTCCTGATGGAGTACAGGACGATGCTGTGAGAGTTTTATGACAGGTGCCTGTACGAGGCGGAACTGGTTTGCCGTATATGTCGTTTCTGATGTATGGGAGAGTGTTCTGCCGGAACTGTTCAGAATGGTATTGA
>CAQUWW010000148.1:6770-7304 GCA_948896875.1 uncultured Acetatifactor sp.
TCCGGAAATGGAGCACAGGGGGTATCGGTATGAAGCTGGGGCGGCAATGGGATGAGCGGCTGAGAATATGGGACGAAGCCTTCGGGCGGAATCTGTATACGAGACTGGGAGAAGTGGAGCTTTCCGGCTTTACCACCATGGAACACTTATCTCCGGAACAGGCAATGTGCCGGGAATTTCGGCCCTTTCCCGGAGGAACGGCATGGGGGAGAAAGTGGGAATACGGCTGGTTCAAGGCCTGTGTGACGATACCGGGAGAAGCGGAGGGGAAACGGATTCTGCTGCATCTGGGACCGGGACCGGAGATGCTGGTGTATGTAAACGGCCGGCGGGTAGACAAGCCGGGGACGGCGGTGGACCCGGACGCCAATCTTGAAATCCGGGGCAATACCCTGCGGTATGTCAGCCGTGGCGGCCTGAAGCTGGAAAAGGCGGTGGCAGTGTGGCCCATTGTCTTGACGGGGAAAATTTGCGTAGATGTAGGTGCCTCCACCGGGGGGTTTACAGACTGTATGCTCCAGAATGGGGCGGCGA
>CAQUWW010000149.1 GCA_948896875.1 uncultured Acetatifactor sp.
CTTCGAAGGGCCAGGGAAGCATGAACACAGCAATAGTCGAATTCGATTCCCTGGCCGATGCGGTTGGGACCGCCGCCCAGAATCATCACCTTCGGTTTCTCCGACCGGACCGGATTCCTGTCCGGTGCATTATATGTGGAATAATAATAAGCACTGTCCGGCGTACCGCTCACATGGACACCCTCCCAGTTCTCCTCCACACCCAGTGCAATCCTATGCTCCCGAATCTCCTGCTCGGAAACCGCCAACAAGATACTCAGATATTTATCCGAAAAGCCGTCCTTTTTCGCCTGAATCAGCTGTTCGTCTGAAGGAAGGCTGCCACGACACTTCAGCAGCTCCAGTTCCTCTTCGGCCAGCTCCTTCATCTGCTCAATGAACCACTTTTTCACATGAGTAATCTCGTGCAGTTCCTCCACGGAGGCTCCCTTCTTCAAGGCCTCATACATGGCAAAATGCCTCTCGCTGGAAGGTGTCTGCAACATCCGAAGAAGCTGTTCCAGCGGCTGCTTCTCCAGCTTCGGCACCTGGCCAAGTCCATATCTGCCGATCTCCAGAGAACGGATGGCCTTCTGAAACGCCTCCTTGTAGTTCTTTCCGATGCTCATGACCTCGCCAACAGCCCGCATCTGGGTGCCCAGCTTGTCCTCCACACCCTTGAATTTCTCGAAGGCCCACCGGGCGAATTTAATTACCACATAATCGCCGTCCGGCACATACTTGTCCAAAGTGCCGTATTTCCCGCAGGGAATATCCTTTAAAGTAAGGCCTGACGCCAGCATGGCGCTGACCAGGGCAATGGGAAAGCCTGTGGCCTTGGAAGCCAGCGCGGAGGAGCGGGATGTTCTGGGATTGATCTCTATCACCGCGATTCTGTCGCTGACCGGGTCATGGGCAAACTGCACATTGGTACCGCCGATGACCTGCACGCTTTCCACAATGCGGTAAGCCTGCTCCTGCAGACGCTTTTGCAGCTCCTCCGAAATGGTCAGCATGGGCGCCGCACAGAAGGAGTCTCCTGTATGTACCCCCATTGGATCTATATTCTCGATAAAGCAGACTGTAATCATATTGCCGTCCGCATCTCTCACCACTTCCAGCTCCAGCTCTTCCCAGCCCAGAATGGATTCCTCCACCAGAACCTGCCCCACCAGGGAAGCCTGCAGTCCTCTGGCGCAGACTGTCCGCAGTTCATCTTTATTATATACCAGTCCGCCGCCGGCGCCGCCCATGGTATAGGCCGGACGCAGCACCACGGGATATTTTAATCTGTCCGCAATCTGCAGCGCCTCCTCCACCGTATAAGCCACCTCGCTGCGGGCCATTTCAATCCCCAGCGCATTCATGGCATTCTTGAACTCGATCCGGTCCTCGCCCCGTTCAATGGCATCTACCTGTACGCCGATGACCTTTACCTGATATTTTTCCAGAATTCCCGCCGAGGCAAGTTCCGCGCAGAGATTCAGTCCGGACTGTCCGCCCAGATTGGGAAGAAGTGCGTCCGGCCGCTCTTTGGCGATAATCTGCTCCAGACGCTCCTTGTTCAATGGCTCGATGTAGGTCACATCCGCCATCTCCGGGTCTGTCATAATGGTGGCCGGATTGGAATTCACCAGTACAATCTCATAACCCAGCTTTTTCAGCGCCTTACAGGCCTGTGTGCCGGAATAGTCAAATTCGCAGGCCTGGCCGATGATGATGGGGCCGGAACCTATAATCAGTACTTTTTTGATATCAGTTCTCTGCGGCATATTCGAAAGCCTCCTTTTGTTATAGTTCCGCTGATTTATTTTATCATAACTCCTGCTGTTTGACAAATATTTCTGCCAGGATTCTTGTGGGACCGGAGAAAGCGTGCTACAATACTCACAAAGGCAAATCAGGCAGGAACGGATAGATAGGAAAAACGGCAGGCATTGATGGCATTTATCGAAAAATACCGATAACAGTCCAGTGTCCTGTCTGAACTGTTACAGATACAGAGCCAGATTACAGAGGAAAGCAGGGAGAAGCTATGGATATAAAAGAACTTACAGATCTGCTGGTCACATCCAGCGAACAATTCAATCAGACTAAATTCATCCCCTGGTGGCAAGGTGACCATGAGAATTCTACCTATTACTATCAGATAATAGAGGATAAGGTCGTACAGGACGCCATGACCTGTATCTCCCAATGCGGAAAGGAAATCCTTCTGGCTCCGGTGGGGCACATCGGCCTTACACTGTTCCATCTGCTTGTGTGGCATAATTTCTATGACCTGGTGGAGACGCTGCTTCGTGACGGTACCCTGTCCGGCCCGGATATCGATGTGACCGACCACAAAGGCCACGGCCGCACTCCTCTTCTGCTGGCCTGTGCCCAGGGAAATCTTGCTATGGTCAGGCTTTTGCTGGAGTATGGCACAGACGATTCCCGCCAGGATGACCGGGGCATGAACGCATATCATTTTCTGGCATATCCCAGATTTGAAGATCTGGCCGTCGACTTTACCTGCCTGGAAAACAGCGTGGAGCAGAGAGGAAAAATCGCAGGGCTGCTGACCTGTGACATCAATCTGAAAAATGCAAAAGGCCTTACGCCTCTGGAGCATCTGGTGTCCACCGAATACAGCTCCAATTATACCTGGCCTCTGGCCGAAGTTTTCCTGGAAAAAGGGGCTTCCACCGACTATGTGGATGAAGACGGCAACACGCTCCTGATGCTGGCCAGACGGAATAATCACAGAACCGCCGCCCTGCAACTGATGAAACACTGCCCTGACCTGATAAACACAGCAAACAAAAACGGTATGACGCCGCTACAGCACGCCATTGAGTATCGGAACATGGCCATGTACATCGCCCTGACCGACCATGGGGCAAAGCCGGAACCTGGCCAGTCTATGGATCTTTACCCATTGGAGCAGATCACAGAGAATGCCTTCGCCGATGTGAACGGTGACAATAAGGACAGTCTGAGTCTGGCGCTGTATCTGGCGGAAAAGCTGATTCGCCGGCTCGACCCGGACGACGATGACGAACTGGGAGAAATGATGTCTGTCCTGCACAATGCCCTGTACTGCGACCCCGACGCCCATATCCTGGACGTCTGTCAGGAAGCCGGACTGGACTTTACAATGCCGGTTTATTACCATGGCGAGCAGCTGTGCATTCGGGACAAATGTCTTGAATTATGCCATAAGACAGGCATCCTCGACAAATTGGCCTCGCTGGGTGTGGATATGAATCGTGCCGTGCTAAGGGGCAGGACTCCCGCCAATATCCTGGCCTCCGGAGCCAGAATGTCCGACAGCCGGGAGGAAGCCTTTTTTACAGAAGCGGCGGCTTACTTTTCCACGGAATCCATGGAGCAGATGGACAGCAATGGAGAAGCCGCCGTCCATCTGGCCGCGGGAAGCGGCCATACCGGCATGTTGCAGGTCATGATAGAAAAGGGCGTGAACATCAATCTCACCAAAGACGCGCCTGCGGACGCAGGGACCACAGCCCTTCATGACGCCTGCGGAAACGGCCATGCGGACATGGTAAGACTGCTCATGGACGCCGGCGCGGACGACACCCTGAGAAATCTGAAAGGCGAGACCCCTGCCCATTTTGCTGTGATGAAGAAAAAATACGGAAAGGCTCTCGACACAGAGCAGAGAATTGCGCTCCTGAAAGAGCTTAAGAATGTAGACCTGGCCAGAGAAGACGGCAGAACCCCTCTCATGCTGCTTGAGGACCTCCGCACGCCCCAAAGTCTTCTCACTCTGTTTCTTGAGAGAGGCGCGGATGTGAATCACGCGGACAACAGCGGCATGACCCCGTTGATGCTTTATCCGGACAAGGAAAGCGCCAAAGAACTGATTCGGGCCGGAGCAGATGTCAACAGCGTGGACAGGGAGGGCAATACCGCTCTGCACTATGCTCTGAGATACGGCTCCCCGGAGGATGCCCGCTATCTGATTAAAAAAGGAGCCGATTACAATCGGCCCAATCAGGAGGGGGAAACTCCCGTACAGATCGCGGTGGAAAATGGAATGGATGCAGTGCTGGAGCTTATGACGGATATACAATAGAATCCACGCTCTGTAATCCTCCTATTGTCATGAATCATAAAGTCCTGATATAGGTATCTGCTCTCACGTTTCCTGCTTATATCAGGACTTCGTTATTTTATTTGCTTTATAAGCTTTTATCTGTTAATCAAGGTGTCCACATTTCTCAAATATGATACTCCCTAAAAGTCTTCTTTAGCTGTGTTGTGCTGATTCCTTCCGTATATGGGAAAAAGACCAGATCGGCCCCATGCCTCTGCAGGAACTCTTTCTTCGCCATCCAGTTCGGGTCATTTGCATAATCACTCCCTGAAAACTGCACATCAAACCTATATCTGCGGTAAGCTTCATCCGTATCTCCCTGATAAAGGGGAATTTCCACCGCCTCATCCACATACCGGCAGGCGCGTACGATTGCAATCCGCTCCTCAAAGGGGATCTTCGGATTTGACTTTTTGTGGCAGATCACCCCCTCATCCGTCACCACCCCCACAATCAGGTAATTGCACTGCTCCTTTGCACGTCTGAGCAGGTTCAGATGTCCTATATGAAAAAGGTCAAAGACTCCCGCCACATAGCCTATATTGTATTTTTTGCTTTCCGGCGCCTGGACAGGCATAGACTTTTCCTGCACATAACGGCCCGAATCGCGGTAAAATGCATATGGATCATACACACTGAAATTTGAAATGCCTTCCCTTTTCAGCTGTTTCACCACCGGCAGATAACTTCTGATGCAGATCATTACCTTATACTCCGCAGGATTCATCTCTTTCAGAGCAGCAGGGGCAAGCACCGGCAGACCGTCAATCTCCATCCCCCAGCGGCTTTCGTCATTGTCCAGATACCCACTTACAGGATAGATTGCATCATATTTCTCCCGAAACCGCTTTGCATATCTCCCGGAACCGAACAGATACAGTCTGCGCCCCTTTGTGTGGTGGAAAATATCCTTAAAAATCATAGGATATTCTTCCTCGGAATAGTTCATCCGTTTGCGGTTCTCCTGTACAATGCCCGCCTCACGACGCCCCTCCTTATAATAGTCCGAAAGTCCGTCGTCATCCCGCAGAATGTTCAAAAAGCTGCCGATAAATTTCTGGAATAATTCCATATGTTCTAACAGACCGTACCTCTCAAAAAGCTCCATTCTGGGCAGAATAGCATCAAGCTGATCATTGAACTTATAAATAAATTCAATGGTTCGAACCAGAATTGCCTTCATAGGAACATTTTCAAGAAATAATTCCTGATCATAAAATACAAACGCATTCTCATCATAAAAGCAGTTCAACGAAACCAGATCAAGGTATCCTCTCTTCAGAATCACTCCCAGTGTCTCTCGCTCCTCCGGAGAGCCAAATGCAATCTTCCTCCACTTATCGCGGTTGGGATCATCCATCTTTCGTTTCTCCCATCCCGGCTCGAACTGCTCCCAGTTTACCTCATCCGCGGCCGCAGGTTCCGACGAATGTAGAAGAATATCCCGAAAATTGTCCAGCTGCTTTAGAAATGCCGCTTTGTCATGTTTTAACAGTTCCCTGAAATAATCATTGGCAGGAATCCCTGTCACATACGGCATCACAAAAGCCTCCTGGCGGAGCTCTCCGGGAATCATCCTAACTCCGTGAGCTGTCAGATATTCATTGTTCTCAGAAAGCTGCCGCAATTTCATTCTGCCCGGCTGATACAGCGCCCGTTTCTCCACAAGGCCATCTCTGCGCAGGATAGTAGCCATGGCATTCTCTACTCCCCGTTCTCCGGAAAGCGTAACCTGATTCACAGGTGACAGAGAATTTTCAGGCGCACATTCAATGAAAAATCCGTTTGCCATACTGTGAAGCAGCCCATTGGCAAGCAAAGACGGATACAACTCTTCCTCAAAAAGGAATACGGTATCCGGATTGTTGTATTCCGGGAAAATCCTGATATCGAGAGACTCGTTCGGCACATAGTCCTCTGCAAGAAGAAGCTGAGGATTGGATATCCTGGGGAAAACAGAAAAGACACGACGCTGTCTGAATCCCGCTTCCTCCAGGAATTTCACCAGCTCCGCCTTCGAATAAGCCCTGCCTTTCATCTCCTCCCGCTCCTGAGGAAACAAATGTACATAGTTCTCCACGCTGTCATAAACTTTGCCGCTAAAGGCATCCTGATCTCCGCAAAAATACCGGATTCCCAGACGATTGTCTGCTGCCAGCAGGAACCTGCCGTCCGGCTTTAGCAGATTGTGGATACTTTTCAGGACTGCTGCCGGATTATGGGCATACTCAATGATGTCTACTGCAATGATGATGTCGTAACCATCGTTTATTCCCTTTCGCGAAGCTGTACTTGTGGCTTCCCCGTCCAAGCGCTTTGGCATCGCCGTCATATCCAGCATCTCCAGCTCCAGCCACTCCACACACAGCTCCTCTTCCAGGGCCTCCGCTGTCAGCCTGCTGTTCCCCTGTTCACATACCACGCATGCCACTTTGCTTTCCCGTTTAATGTCATACCATTTTATTATGGCTCCGGGTAATTTCCTTCGCCTCTGCTCTGCTGTCATCCCGCTCATTCCTCACCTGTATCAAAAGATCAAATTGGGGCAAATCTTAAATCATAGCCCTCTCATAAATAAATTCGTGCTTCCAAACGCATTCAACGGAAGTCTGTATATGGAACTATTTTCTTTCTTAATTCCACTCTCCGTCAGCTGCCGCACTATTTTCTCCGGGCAGGCTCTGTTTGCCACCAGATAGTGTGCCTCCGGATAACGGCGGAATGCCTCCTCCGGCGACAGAATTTCATGTCCCAGATAAGCAACGCCCCACTTTTCTCTGTCATTATCACAGACTGCCACAATATTCTCCAGACCATTCATCCTGAGAAGGCATAGCGCAAATCTAGCCGCCTTTCCGGTACAGAACAGGACAATCTGCTTTTTATCGGCCATCTCCCGGACAAAATTATCATAAAGGTCATAATCCGCCTTCGCCTTAATGGCAATATAGGCTTCATAGGCCTCCGGCTGTTCCGTAAACAGGCGCATCTCTACCCAATGTCCCTGATGCATTTCCTCCTGCTTTAAAAGTCCTCTCTCCCGGTCCTCCACCATAATCTGCCGGAATTCATCAAGCGCCGATAAAATCGCTTCATCCGGCAGACTGTGCTCCCGGAATGTAGTATATGGAGAAAGCGCCATCATCACCGTCTCCCTGGCTATAAAAGCCTGCCTGGCTCTGTCCGTTATACCA